>CAYHOI010000034.1:0-17603 GCA_964358175.1 uncultured Candidatus Marinamargulisbacteria bacterium
CAAAACACCCCCAAAATCATGAAGGCTATGGCAGACTCAAAAAGCACATAGCCACGCTTCATGGGCTGATTCTGATGCGCCCAGTCGATGGATCCACAATAATCTTTTTTTCCTTCTTGCCAACCCTCACGATCACGGTGGTTCCGATAGAGGGTTTTAGGTCAGGCGTAAAAGAGAAGGATCGCCCAGACACACTGACTACGCGCGGGAAATTATAGTGACTTATCCGTTCTCCCGATGAGGATACCAGCTCATAGTTGTTGCTTGAGAGTTTCCACATTACGTTAATCTGGTAGGTTTGTGCATAATCGCGTGCATGTTCAAGGCGACGCTTCACGCCATATGCCTCATTGGACAAGACCACTGCGTTTAAAACAACCTTAAAGCTCATTAGAAGTAGCCCTATGATCAAAGCCATTGTGCTCAGCCCAACAAGCATTTCAACGAGAGCTACAGACTTCTTCATGCAAAAACGCGCAAGAAAAATACCAAGCTAAAAGCAGTTCCCAGTAAAGGAATAAATGGCAAGCTGACCTGCTTCCATTTCCAAGCAACGATTATTCCCAACAGAGAGGCGCCCAAAATTACTTCCAGCATTTCCTGGTATTGCGCGACCAGTGCCAACGCAAAGATCACATAATAATCTCCTTCACCCATCGCCTCCTTTTGCAAAACCTTTTTGACTCCCCAAGCCAACACAAGAATCATCCCTAGCCACATTATTGCCCGTGCAAATCGAAGGACAATATCGGCCTCTACAAACGTCAGTGCGAGCGCAAAGGAAAGAAGTGGATACAATGCTTCATTATAAACAAAGCCTGAGCGATAGTCCGTTTGAACCGTTACAAGCAAGCAACCAAAAAATCCAATCCATAGAATTCCATGAAGGCTAAAAGAAAAAAGGCCAATCACCGTTGCGCTGAGAAAGCCCATCGCCAATTCAGTCACAGGAAAAACTGCAGGGATTTTGGCTCCACATTCACGACAACGACCCTTCAACAAAAAGTAGTTTAAGACAGGGATGAGATCTCGCCAAGAAATAGGTTTTCCACATTGCGAACATATGGAGCGTACGGTTAGAATGGGTCGCTGCGTAATCAACCGCTCACTGATGCTGTTGATGAAGCTTCCCAGTAGCGTTCCAAAAATAAAACCACCGACAAGAAGCATTGTTTCAGATTGTAATCAATCCACTCAAAAAATACCATACAAATTTTCTGCTCATTATTGCGATATAAACTAGTGGAGTCTCTCGCCCGGGGGAGTGTATAATGGACAAGCCGTTTCAATTGGCAAGGAGGACAAAATGCTCGAAACTGGAAAAGTAGCTGCTCAAGGTTCTGTTCAAAATGAGAAAGAAGGTAAAGCCAAGAAACTCCTGGATGAGATACTAAAACAACTTAAAGAGCTTGTATCCTCTAGCACCAGTGTTTCAGAGGTTCGGAGTAAAATCGATATGTTGCGTGAACTTGATCCAGTCCTTGCAGAAAAACTCGACAAGCTTCTCGATGAACTTGAAAAAAGGATCTCAAATCATTCATTAAACGAGGGAGAGAGACTCAAGCTACTCATGGAATCCATCGGCAATATGCAAAAAGGAAATCTTGAAATATTTAATCCTATCAACCCAGTTGACTCCTTAAAAGAGGATAAGCCCTACAGACCCGATCGTATTGATGGCCAAATCAGCGTCAGCATATAATGGAAGCCAAGCCCCCCTCTGAGGAAATCAGACAGACCTTTCGTCGATATCTGGGTATTGCAAAAGAGTATTTTTTCAGACTCCTAGAGAAAATTTTTTAGTCGCTTATCAACTCTTCTCGACAGTTTCATAAGAAATCGTTAAGATTTCCTCCATGGATGTCAGGTCTCTCGAAATTCCAGACGTAAAGTTGATCACGCCACAGGTGTTTCTCGACGAGAGAGGTTCTTTCTTGGAAAGTTATCATTCTGAAAGGCTAAAAAAGGCGGGAATCGTGACGACCTTTGTCCAAGACAATCAAAGTCAATCTGTTCGAGGGGCATTGCGCGGGTTGCACTACCAAATGCCTCCCCACGCGCAAGCCAAGCTGGTTCGTGTGTTACAGGGAGAAATCTTTGATGTGGCCGTAGACATTCGGGCAGGATCTCCCACCTTTGGACAGTGGGTGGGGGAACACTTGTCTGGTGATAGTTTTAAGAGCTTGTTTATTCCTGAGGGATTTGCACATGGCTTTTTGGTGCTCAGCGAAGTAGCGATCGTCCTTTACAAATGTTCCACGCATTACATGCCTAATGCCGAAGCAGGATTGCTCTGGAACGATACAGATCTAGCCATCGATTGGCCCCTAAAAGAGGTCATCCTCTCTCCAAAGGATCGAATGAACCCTCGATTAAAGGAGTTAGCCCAAGCTTGGCGAGATTAACGTGCCGTTTTTATTGTCCTTTCCTAATACCAACTTGCAATCACGCAAGTGACTTAACCAAGGTCGTTACATGAGACTGAAAGACTTGTGGCTGAAGGTTCCCTCGTAAAACGTTCCTATAAAACTTCCAAGATCACCGTTTTTAAGTAGCTTCCTTCTGGGAAAGCCAGACGATGCGTGTGGTCGATGGGTTGACTGAGGATGCTCAGTATTCGAGCATCTTTGCGTGCATTTCCAGCAGCATGTCGAAGCATATCGATAAACATCGCCTGACTGATTCGACCAGAACAGGAGCTGGTTACGAATATCCCGCCTGTTTGAAGCACATCGAAGCATCGCTTGTTGAGCGATTGGTAAGCCCTGAGGGCGGAATCCGTCTTCTGTTGAGTCTTCGCAAAGGCGGGGGGATCGCAAATCATCAGATCATAGTCTCCAAGCTTAATGTGCCCTAAATAGCTAAGCACGTCCGTGCAAACGATATCAGAAGGCCCCAAGTTATTGAGTTGATAATTGATCTGCACCTGCGCAAGCGCACTTTTGGAACTATCCACAGTCGTTACCCGCTGGGCACCCCCATGTTTCGCATACACACTGAACGCTCCCGTGTATCCAAACAGGTTTAACACCCGTCGGCCCTGGCTCAGCTGCCTTACCTGCTGGCGAACATCACGTTGATCAAGAAAAAACCCTGTTTTTTGACCGGACATCGGATCAGCCTGAAAGAACAGTCCGTTTTCTTCAAAGACCACCTGTGCTGGAATCTGTCCCCGATGACAAGCCACGGGAAAATCGCTGAGCCCTTCGTCTTTTCGAACACCGACATCCGAGCGCTCGACAATTGCTACCGGGGAAAAAGCTTTCTGTAATGCGTCGCAAATGGTCTCTCGGTAAATATCCATTCCGGCCGAATGTATTTGAAAAACAAAAACGTTCGCATATCGATCAACGATAAGCCCCGGAAGAAAATCATTATCGGCATTCACGACCCGATACCCCGATGTTCGTGGCGGTAAATAGCGTTGTTTGATTTGATTGAGTTGCATAAATCGGTCGGCAAAGAAGGCCTCCTCCAGGGAGTCCAAAGGCTTCGAATCAACCATTCTGACGCGAATGGCCGAATGATTATTCCAAAGCCCCATTCCCATGAAAGCGCCCTCGTGTCCCAACACCCTAACCAACGCAGTTTCAGGCAGATCCTTGCTTGGGACTTGCAGTGCATTGGAGAATATCCATGGGTGACCGGACAAGATGGGCATCTCTCTGCCCTGTTTGAGGATGACTTCATACACGGTATCTCTAACCTAATCCCGTTCTCTCGGTTTGTCAAAGGAGTTTTCTTGCCTTATAATTTCACTCGATCATGTCAATAGAGCTGGAACGTAGAAACCTTTATAGATCCGTGGCCAAGGTGATTTCGTGACGATGACAAAAGCCAGCGCAGTCAGCTTGAGCGGAATCAGTAAGTGCTTTGGCTCCTTTCAAGTTCTCAAAAATGTGGATCTCCATATCAGAAAGGGTGAGTTTTTTTCGCTCCTGGGCCCCTCTGGTTGCGGAAAAACAACCCTTTTACGCATGATTGCTGGCTTCGAGATACCTGATAGCGGCACCATTAGTCTTGATGAAAGTCCAATTGGTCATTTGGCACCCAATCAGCGACCCGTTAATACAATCTTTCAAACCTACGCACTCTTTCCCCATCTGTCCGTATTTGAAAATGTCGCTTTTTCTGCGCGTCTCAAAAAAATGAACAACGCCGAAGTATCAGATCGAGTGGGGCATTATCTCAACCTGGTTAAATTGTTTGACCATCGACACAAGTCTCCCGCACAGCTCTCGGGAGGGCAACGTCAACGCGTTGCCATTGCGCGTGCACTGACGGGTGAACCCAGCGTGCTTCTCCTCGATGAACCCCTCAGTGCTTTGGATGCCAAGCTACGGCAGCAGCTACTCATCGAGCTGGATATGATCCATGATGCCGTGGGAATTACCTTCATTTATGTGACACATGATCAATCAGAAGCCCTTGGGGTCTCAGATCGTATTGCTATTATGAATGAGGGTCATATTCTTCAGGTAGGAAGCTCCCATGAGATTTACAATCACCCTGCGAACTCATTTGTGGCAAACTTTATTGGTGAGACCAATTTGCTGGAAGCTACTGTGACCGCATTGCCAAAGCCGGATCTCGTGACGGTTGAGATTTCTGGGTTTGAACCGATGGATCTGCCTCTCAGCACTCCTGTCAAAGTTGGCCAAAGTTTACAGCTTTCTCTGCGACCCGAGAAAATCATGGTTTCGAAAGCTCCTCCGAATAAGAAAGATTCATTCATCACCGTTCAAGGTGTCGTGAATGAAATAGTCTACTCCGGGTACCAAAGTCGCCTTTTTGTAAAAACGGACTCAGGATTTGTTCTTCGCGCCCTTCAGGCTCATGATCTCGCCAACGAATCATGGGCTAACATTCAGTGGAATGACAGTGTTTATGCATCATGGAAAGCTGAGAGTTTATATACGGTCATGGCATGAAGAACCGTCTCGGATATGTGTACACGTTGCCGCTCCTCTTCTGGATGAGTACATTTTTTCTTGTCCCCCTCTTGATTATTGTGACGTTCAGCTTCCTTCAAAAGGGATTGTATGGAGGGGTCACGCCGAATTTGAGCTTTGAGGCTTACCGTTCGTTGTTCAATCCTGTGTTGCTTCGTGTGTCGTGGGCGACTTTCTATATGGCTTTTATCTCAACGGTACTCATGCTGGTGTTGGCACTTCCTACGGCTTACTTTATGGCTCGTAGCCCGCATAAGAATTTTCTGCTTTTGCTCATTATTGTTCCTTTCTGGATCAACTTCCTGATTCGAATTTACGCGTGGATTGCCATTTTGGGAAACAATGGAATTCTTAATCAACTCTTGCTTCGAATGGGGTTGTTACAAGAACCCTTTCAGTTCCTGTATAACCCCAGGGCGATTATTGTGGTGCTGGTCTACACCTATCTGCCTTTTGCTATCCTGCCCCTGTATTCAACCATCGAAAAGTTTGATTTTTCCCTGCTGGAGGCTGCGCGCGATCTTGGGGCAACCAAGTTTCAAGCTATTCTTCATGTCCTCCTTCCTTCTATTCGGGGGGGGCTTTTTTCGGCAATCTTATTTACCTTTATCCCTGCGTTTGGCCAATACGCAATTCCTCAGCTTGTGGGTGGAAACCAGTCCTACATGTTGGGAAACATTATTGCCCGCGAGCTCACCATTACTCGAAACTGGCCACTTTCTTCAGCAATTTCTACCCTGCTGATGCTTTTAACCATGCTGGGCGTGTATTGGTTTATGTGGCAAAACAAACGCTCAACACAGGCGAAAAGAGACGATCATGGCTAGCCTTACCTCTCGTCGCGGAATTTTCTCCCGGGGAGCTTTTTGCATTACGATTCTCTTCTTTTACCTGCCGTTGAGCGTGTTAACCCTCTTTTCTTTCAATGCCTCTAAAACGATGTCCTGGAGTGGGTTCTCTCTTCGCTGGTATCAGGATTTATTTTTCAATTCCCCACCCCTCTGGTCAGCCTTTGCCAAAAGTATCGGCATTGCCCTCGCCTCTTCGGTTGCCTCGACTGTGATCGGCACATTGGGTGCAATAGGCCTCTATTGGTACTCGGTGAAGTACAAGAAAGCCTTGCGTCTCATTACTTTTTTGCCGCTGTTGCTCCCCGAAATCATTCTGGGCGTTGCCCTTTTGATTTTCTTTGCGGGCGTCCATATCGAGTTGGGGTTGATGACGATTTTCATCGCCCATACCAGCTTTAACATTCCCTATGTTTTCCTCATCTTGCTCGCTCGATTGGAAGAATTTGATTATTCCATTATTGAAGCGGCCTATGATCTGGGAGCCCGGGAGAGGGATGTTCTCCTCAGGGTAACCCTTCCGATGTGCTTTCCAGCCATTATGGCTGGCTTTCTCATCAGCCTAACGTTGTCGCTGGAGGATTTCGTCATTACGTTTTTTGTAGCTGGCCCGGGCTCAACCACACTTCCCCTTTATATCTACTCAATGATCCGATTCGGCGTTTCTCCGGTGATCAATGCCCTGTCGGTGGTTCTGATCGCTGGGACTATTCTTTTTGCCTTATCCACGGTAAGATTTTACAAGTACTTTCTGCGAAAATAAGGAGCTGGAACAATGAAGCACATCATCAGAACCGCTATCTTGATGGCACTTCTCCTTCTTCTTGGGGGTTGTGGCACTGAGAAGCTTTATATCTACAACTGGACCTACTACATCCCTGATCAAGTCATCAAGGATTTTGAGACCCGCTATAAAGTAAAAGTGGTTTATGATGTTTACTCCTCCAATGAAGAAATGTTCGCCAAGCTCAGAGCCGGCGGAAAGGGGTACGATCTGGTGTTTCCTTCGGGAGACTTTGTCAAAATCATGATTCACGAAAAGATGCTGGAACCCTTGGATAAGAAGAAGATTCCAAATACAAAATATCTCGACTCTGCCATTTTATCGAAAATTAACTATGATGCCGGCGGTCGCTTCAGTGTCCCCTACATGGTGGGAGCTGCGGGCATCGCTGTGAACAAAGAAAAGGTAAAGGATTTTGATAAAAGTTCTTCGATCTTTAATCGATCAGATTTGCGTGGGAAAATGACTTTGCTGGATGATATGCGGGAGGTCACGGGACTCGCTCTTAAGAGCTTGGGCTATTCTGTCAATTCAACCCATGATGAAGAGCTAGAGCAGGCTAAGTCGGTGATTTTACGTTGGAAAGAAAATATTCTCAAGTTTGATGCGGAGGCCTTTGCAAAAGGGTTTGCAAGCGGTGAGTATTGGGTCGTTCAGGGCTACGCCGAAAACATTTTTCTGGAGCTTGATGACGCCCAGAAGCAAAGGGTCGAATTCTTCATTCCAAAAGAAGGTTCGCCCATGTATATCGACAACATGGTCATGCTCAAAACGGCACGCCATAAGGAGTTGGCTTATCAATTTATCAACTATATACACGAGCCAGAAGTTTTCTCCAAAATTGTCAGCTTTTTGCGACTCCCCTCCCTCAACACGGATGCAAGAAAATTTGTCACCAAATCCCCCATTTACCAGATTGAGGATTTGGTGCCCTGTGAACTCAAGGAGGATTTGGGCGCAGATCTTGTCAAATTCAACAAGATTTGGGGTCAAGTGCGGATGTAGTCGCAGATAGTTCTGGCGGATTCCTCGGGAGTATGAAATAATGCGCATACGCTTTCTATGACAACTTTTGAACAGCTCCAGCTTATTCCTCGCCTTTTGGATGCCCTAAAAAACGAAGGATATACCACACCAACCCCTATTCAGGAGCAGGCTATCCCTGTCATTTTAGGGGGGAAAGATCTTTTTGGGATTGCCCAAACAGGAACTGGGAAAACAGCAGCATTTGCCCTGCCCATTCTTCAACTCCTCGAGGAGCAGGAGGGAACAAGTGGTCATCGTTCCATCAAAGCATTGATTTGCACTCCAACACGAGAGCTTGCCATCCAAATCGGTGAAAGTTTTGCCACCTATGGACGGTACTGCCATCTAAGACAGTCCATTATCTATGGAGGCGTCAATCAGAACCCTCAAATAACAGCTCTTCGACGAGGGGTGGATATTCTCATTGTGACGCCTGGACGACTGCTGGATCTTATGCAACAGGGGCATGTTCATCTTCAGCATATTGAAATCTTTGTTTTGGATGAAGGCGATCGAATGCTCGATATGGGCTTTATTCACGACATTCGACGCATTATTACCAAGCTACCGGTAAAGCGGCAAAATCTGTTTTTTTCAGCGACCCTCCCTCCCGATATTTTGCGATTGGCGAATGATATTCTTCGACAGCCCGTTCGCGTAGAAGTCACACCTCAATCTTCCACGGTGGATACGATTGAACAATCTGTCTTTTTCGTAGACAAAGCCAGTAAGCGACAATTGCTGATTCACTTACTTAAAGACAATCGTCTTTATTCCGTGCTTGTTTTTTCGCGCACGAAACATGGTGCGGACAAGATCACGAAAGAGTTGCAACGTGTAGGCGTTGAGGCTCAGGCTATTCACGGCGACAAGTCTCAGAACGCCCGACAACGTGCACTCACCAGCTTTAAGCAGGGGAAGTGTCGTGTATTGGTGGCCACAGATATTGCTGCACGCGGGATAGATATTGATGATTTAACGCATGTTATTAATTTTGATTTGCCAGAAGTAGCGGAAACATACGTGCACCGAGTAGGGCGTACGGGACGAGCAGGAGCCAGCGGGGTAGCATTCTCCTTTTGCTGCCAGGAGGAAACGGGTTATTTGCGTGATATTCATCGCCTTATTCAAAAAGAGCTTCCCGTGGTGACCGAGCATCCTTTTGCCATGCCCTATTCAACGGCTACAACGCTTCCTCGTTTGGAGGACACCGGGCGCAAAACCACCAATTCACCTTTTCATGACAGACACAAACGACGAACCTTTACGCAAGAAAAGACTTATCGAAATCGGTAAAGCGTACAAAGCCAAACCAATTTGGTCGAAGTATACTCTTGCGAAAATGGTTTTTTGGCTAGGAATGAGGAGCGACGTTTACTGTGCGTAAATGAGTGACGAATGACAACGCCGCCATCGCAAGATCTAGCGAAGCGTCAAAACCATTTTCTCAAGAGTATAAACGGACACAGCGAGATCACCCGTAAAGACCGATAAATCCTATTTCACCCAGAAAATAATTTCTGGAAAACGGCAATAGATGAGTTTCAGCTTTTGGAAGGCTGTGAAGGTCTCGTCTTGCAAAAAAATCTGTGCAAATTGATGAATCTTATTTCGCAACAGAACCGGCACATGATTCCAGTCCACCTGCCACAGGGCATCTGCCGTGAGGGCTCCCAAATTAACAATGTATTCGAATTCATAGCACTGTCCCGGCTGAAGGGTTACAGCATCCCGACTGGACAATAAGATTAACTCATGCTGAGGGGACACGGTGTAGGCACCCTTGTCCGAGGTCTGGTAGGTATAAACCGTTGACAAAGAAAACCGTACATCGGATCGCAAACTATTAAGGGTGAGCTTTAGATTGCTGATCTTGTCGATGAGTGTGATTGCATTCTGGTCAAATGTGCGAACTTCTCCGCCAACAGGTAACGCCTCTCCTTCTACGCTGTAAGCCTCTCCCTCGTGCCAGTCGAGTGATGTTGGGAAAGCGATAGTGGGGGTCATCTGTGCCTCCACATTCGATCGGTTCCAAATCTCCACGCGAACAGACCCGGTCTTCGGATTAATTTTCTTGATAATATCAATGAGTTTATGCTCAATCATGGCGTGTCGAACGAATGTAATGACGCGATGTCCCTCGATCTCATCCCGATACTTCTCTGTTGCAATCCACTTAAAGTCACCGAAATAGCCTTCCTGGTAATTCAGAATCGGATTCTCAAACGTATTGGGAGGCAGGATCCAAACTTGCTCCCATGCGATGGGAAATGGATTCAACATCGCTTGCTCTTCGTCGAAATCATCCAAGTCCTCGGGATAAGTTTTGCGAATAAGGTCGCAGGACTCCATTTGATCCAGATCCAATGCGATCACAAGGGGATGAGAGCTTGTAGTGCCAGAAGACTTATCAGTCAATGCGAAATTCTCAACATCCTGACGCCCCTGGATAAAATGCTTAATAATGGAGTTGTACCCCTCCCGATGTCTTGAGAACCCGGAAACGAGATTGTGGAAATTCATCTCACTGAAATAAAACAGAGTGTCTCCCTTTTCATCAATGATCTTGATGGTATTGTTCATCTTGATCAGCGTCCATCGAATTTCACTGCCTCGGTATTCGCCAACAAGCTCTTTTTCGAAGCTATCCAAGCCGTCATACTTCAGCATCAAAATGGCGGCGAGCTGGGTAGCAATATGAAGCCTAAAGAAGAGGATAGAGGCCCCACCGAAAAACCCGATAAAATTGGGACAACTGGCGCGGTTTTTGTTCCAAATATGCAAGAGATGCCCTTGCGCATCCGTATCATCCATTAAATATCTGAAGAGTTCTCCAGGGTCTATTTCCTGGCCTCCAACGATTTCTTGATAGATCA
Source organism: uncultured Candidatus Marinamargulisbacteria bacterium (assembly GCA_964358175.1). Lineage (GTDB taxonomy): Bacteria > Margulisbacteria > Riflemargulisbacteria > GWF2-35-9 > GWF2-35-9 > CAYHOI01. Next base: position 10,487 of record CAYHOI010000034.1, read on the forward strand.
ACTGAGCTAGAATATAGTTTAGCCGAATCTCGGGGTATTTAGAGAGTTGGCCCTCTTGCCAGCTTACGGGACTTCGCACAAAATTCAGATACCACTTGGCCTCAACATGCGTCATACGCATTGATTGAAGCTGCTCAGCACTAAGCGAACGAAGCTGTTCTATGGATTGAATTCCTGCCTGAAGAAATTGGCGAGTCAGCACTCTCCAGGTTTCAACATCTAACGGATTGTTATTCCAGATGACCGAAAATTCTTTGTAAGAACTAGGCTTAATCTTTCTGATAACTTGAAAGTGTGGCCGGCGAGTTTTGAGGGGTTTCATATGGTAAGGGTTAAATGTATTTTGGGCTTGTTTAAGGGCGTGAAAAAAATGACGTTTCTCCGAAAAAGCAAACTCAGCAGTCCCTTTCCAGCTCCCATTTTTTTCGAGATCATCGACAAAATATAAGTCAATCGGATCGACCGTTGACAGTCTGTCACGGGCTTCCAGATAAAAACGGGATATTTCGGCACAAAGGGGTTCCACTTCATCCTTGCTAATATCTAGACGCTCATTGAGTTCGGCATATCGATGTATCCAGCGTTCAAATCCATCAATAAACCAATCGACAGAGGCCTTGGTGTCAGCATCCCATGCGCTGTTCATTACGCTAAAAAAATAGTCATTGATCTCTGAGGGGGAGGCCTGGGGCATCATCGCGCGCAACATATTGGACCCCACAAAGATCCGAAGGGAGGGGAAAGCCGGATTGATCCATCCCGTAAAAATGTTTCCCGTAAAGTCTTCAGGTAAAGAATGTTCAATAACATTTTCATCAACAATGATAGATAGATAGGGAAACTGCTGAAGAAACGAACTGTGCTGATAGACACTTTCCAATATTTCTGTGGTTTTTTCCTCGAAGAAACGCTCAGGAATCCACACAAGCGGGGCAACACCGCGATCTCCAAACAAGTGAAACAATTTTTCATAATAGGCCAGAATAGCTGCCACAGAAAAAGGAGCGGGATCAGGGCCGATGAAGGCTTCATCCAAAATCCCTCCGCCAAGAATGACGGAGCCACCCTGAACCAGCCTCTGAAGTCTTGCCAAGAGATCACCACGACAGCAAGTTAGTTCATCGAGATTAGCATCAGCCAAATGAAGATAGACAACGCTCGGATGTTGGGTGGGCTCGCTACTTAGATAGAGAGCCTCCAATTCGTTAAGGACAGGTTCTAAGGTTAATCTGTTTTTTTCCTCAAACTGAGTTCGTCCCTGAATACTCTCATTCTGCCGAGGCTGACAGTAGTGATGAAACTGAAGGTGGTTTAATTGAATATGCCGCTCAAAGAGCGGATAGAGCTCCTCCATAAGCAAATCGTGAACAAGCTTGGCAGGCTCTCCTTGTGGCTCTAATGATAATTTTTCCGCTGTTCCAAGACTGAACCAGCGCACATGCCCCATTCCCATGGGGGTATTATAGCGATCCGTCGACGGTACTGTCTATAAAATAGCATTTATTCGGTTGGAAGTTCAGTTTGTTCAAGACGACGGTTGAGAGCCTCCATCACGATGATGGTATTCATCTCGGGATAACGATTCATGAGAACATCAAACCAACTTTTGTGAAATTTAAATAGACTCATGGGCGTTGCTGCGGTGACCGTCGCAGAACTCTTATCGACCCCGAGAAGGGACATTTCCCCAAGAAGATCTCCCTTTTTTACTGTGGCAATTTTCTTTTCTTTCTTGATAACATCTGCAAATCCGTCAGCAATCACGTAGAGAAACTCGCTGTGAGTTCCTTCCTTGAAAATGGGTTTCCCCTCTTTTACGCTGATCAGAGTTGTACGCTCAAATACATCCTCAAAGGTAGTGTCGTCCAATTTATAGCGTGATTGCATGAGGGGGCGAAGTGAATCCAAAAGCCCACGCTCGGTACTCATTCTATTTTTTCTTAATATTAAATTGTGTCTTCAGAAAGTCGTCATAGAGCCTCGTCAGCAGTTCGGCATCAACAGAATAGTAGATGTTTCGTCCTTGTTTTCTAGCAACGAGTATTCCAACGGTTCGAAGATAGTTGAGGTGATGAGACGTTGTGGACTGTTCCATAAAAAAATTCTTCTCAATAGCGCTCGCACATAACTCGCCCTCTTCATATAATTTTAAAACGATATCGAGCCGTTCTTCGTTAGCCAGAGCACGAAACGCTTTGATGAAGTCCTGTTTGCTCAAATTTTTCATAATAGATCTCCTTTTAACACCTTTAAGATTCTATTATCACCATTTTTACGTAATCTTGCAACACGCCTGGAATTCGAATCGTTCCATCTGCTTGCTGAAAGTTCTCGAAAATGGCTGCGAGCGTACGACCCACGGCAAGACCAGAGCCATTGAGTGTGTGAATAAAGTCGACTTGTTGCATTTCATTTCGATAACGAATCTTGGCTCTTCTGGCCTGGAAATCGGCAAAATTGCTACAGGAAGAAATCTCTCTGTAACGGTTTGCGGAGGGGAACCAGACCTCCAAGTCATATGTTTTGCTCGATGAGAACCCGACATCTCCGCTACAGAGCAGAGTGCGGCGATAAGGGAGCTCTAAAAGCTCAAGAATTCCTTCTGCAGCAAGAGTCAGAGATTCAAGACACTTCATGCTTTCTTCGGGACGACTGTACATCACGAGTTCCACTTTGTTGAATTGGTGCTGTCGAATGAGTCCTGCGACATCTTTTCCATAGCTTCCTGCTTCCCTTCGAAAGCAGGGGGTGTAGGCAACCATCTTCAGGGGCAACTGTGCGGCATCGAGTATTTCGTCACGGTATATATTCGTTACGGGAACCTCTGCAGTGGGAATAAGATAGAGGCCATCTCGCTCACACTTGTACAGTTCTTCCTCAAACTTCGGAAGCTGTCCGGTTCCTGTCATTGTCTCGGCGGTTACCAAAAAGGGTGTCAGAACCTCTTCATATCCATTTTGACTATGCGTATCCAGCATAAAATTAATCAGTGCACGCTCTAATTTGGCGGCAGCACCCCTGTAAACGGTGAAGCGACTTCCAGAAAGCTTTGCGCCTCTGGAGAAGTCAAGGATCCCCAGGTTGCGCCCCAATTCATCATGACTTTTCGGCTCAAAGGAGAATGAGGGAGTCGATCCGCGTGATTTCTCAACCAGATTATCTGCTTCATCCTTGCCCGTTGGGGTATCTTCGCTCAGCATATTGGGAATAAGGAGAGAGAGTTGACTCAGCTGTTCTTCCATTGTCCCTAATTGAGCATCATATTTCCCAATGAATTCTGAAAGGGTTTTCATCTGCTGCAATTGATCTGAGGTGGGTTTGCCCTGGGGTTTAAATTGGTTGCGTTCAGCTTTGAGTTGTTCTGTTTTTTGAAGAAGCTCGCGATAGGGCTTATCCATCGATAACCACTCCTCCAAGAGGGTGGCTGAATCATTTCGTCTTTCCAAATTGGCTCTTACTTTGTCCGGATTTTCACGAATATACCTAGCCGCTAACATCTTTTGACCTCCTGGTAGGCACCTAATATTTTGAAAGTATCGGTATGCGCCTCAACCTCTTTTAGAGTATCACGAATTCCGGATTGGCTATAGTCCGCAACCAAGTCTATAAAGAAGTAGTATTCGCCCAACACTTCCTTGCTGGGTCTACTTTCAATCTTGGTTAAATTAATATGCTGGAGAAGTCCCAATGTTGTATGTAGCCCTCCGGGCTGATCTTTGGGGAGGGAAAATACAATGGTAATTTTATGGCTCGGTAGGGTCATGTCTACTTCTTTTTGGTGTCTTAAGATCAGAAAGCGTGTCTTATTGTTTTGAACATCGCTGATATTCTCAGCCAAGGTTACAAGGCCGTACTTTGCATTCACAGAGGAATTGCCGATGGCAACCCAGTCCTTCTTGTCGTTATGACGATAGATTCGCTCTATGGCCTCCACGGTGCTTGGTGAATATTCTAGCTGTGCTTTTGGTATTTTTTTTTCAATAAACTTCATACACTGTGCAAGGGGTTGTGGATGAGAAATCACTTTAGTGACTTGCGAAAGATCCGTTCCCACTCGTCCGATTAAGTCTTGTTGGATCTCCATGACCATTTCGGAAACAATGATCGTTGACTGTGCATGCACCAGAAAATCCAATGGCTGTGTAATCGTTCCTTCGATCAAATTCTCTATGGGAACAATAGCTTCTTCAATCAGGCGTTCAGCTCCACCAGAGGCCGTTTCCACAGCATTTAACACCCCGCTCATCTCAGAGAAGAAACAAGGCACGAAGTCTTTGTTGGTTTGTTCCAAATAGCGTAAAGCTCCTAAATAGCTAAACGTACCTTCAGGCCCGAGACAAGCAATATAGTGGGTCATGCTAGAGTTTGTATCTCGCCTTTTCTTCGTCTGAAAGCTCCACCTCACAGATCGGCTCGTCACGATATTTTTCTTCAAATAAGCTGACATCTATACCCGACTCGTTGAGAATCTGAATGGCAAGTTCATCAGGATAATATCCTCGAAAAACAATACGCGAAATCCCAGCATTAATAATCATCTTAGAGCAAATAACGCAGGGCATATAGGTGCAGTAGAGGGTTGCGCCTTTTGTATCAATGCCATTTCTGGCTGCCTGAATGATGGCATTTTGTTCCGCATGGAGTCCGCGACACAACTCATGATGCGTTCCAGACGGGATGTCCAGCTGCTGACGAAGACACCCAACTTCTGCTGAATGCCGTAGTCCACGCGGAGCACCATTGTAGCCCGTTGCAATAATTTGCTCTTCTTTGGTGATTACTGAGCCTACCTGTCGTTTCACACAAGTAGCTCGAGTCGAAACCACATCGGCGATGTTCATGAAATACGTATCCCAGTCGGGCCGGCGTAGAATCTTGGGTTTACTCATATAAAGGAAATCGGCCACACAAGGCGAGGACGTCCGCTTTAACGTCATTGAGTATAGAAACGTTTCCTCTGGCTTTCAGCGTTTTTCCAATGAGCTGGGCAATCGTTTTCATTTCGTTTTCCTTCATCCCGCGAGTCGTTACTGCCGGTGTTCCAATCCTGATCCCCGAAGTGACAGCGGCATTTTCTGAGTCAAAGGGCAAGAGATTCTTGTTAACGGTAATCCCCACATCATCGAGCATGGTCTCAGCATCGATGCCTGTTACGCTCAGAGGTGATATGTTTGTTTTTACGAGAGCCAAATGGTTGTCCGTCCCGCCACTTACAATATCTGCTCCTTCTGCCAAAAGTGCTGCCGCCAGCACTTTTGAATTTTTAACAACTTGTTGTTGGTACATTGTGAACTCTGGACGCAGAGCCTCGGCAAAGGCAACTGCTTTTGCGGCGATAACGTGCATCAGTGGCCCTCCCTGAATTCCAGGAAAGACGGCCTTGTCGAGCGATTTGCCATACTGCTCCTTGGCCAAAATCATTCCTCCGCGCGGGCCTCTCAGTGTTTTGTGTGTGGTGGTGGTTACGACATCAGCGTAGGGGACAGGGCTAGGATGCAGTCCTGTGGCGACCAGTCCCGCAATATGCGCCATATCTACAAATAGTATTGCGCCAACAGCCTTGGCAATTGCAGATATCCGAGCGAAATCAATAATTCTAGGATAGGCACTCGCGCCAGCCACGATCATTTTGGGATGACGTTCATGTGCCAAGGTTTCTAAGTTATCATAGTCTAGCTGACAATTGTCGGCTCGAACGCCGTACGGAATAAAGTTGAAATATTTTCCGGATAAATTAAATTTAGCACCATGTGTAAGATGTCCGCCCTCTTTAAGATTCATCCCTAGCACAGTGTCCCCAAGGCTAAGACAGGCAAAATAGACGGCTGTATTCGCCTGTGCACCTGAGTGGGGCTGAACATTGACATATTCTGCTCCAAACAGTTTTTTAGCGCGCTCGATGGCAAGGTTCTCCGCAATATCCACGTACTCACATCCACCATAGTAGCGGTGCCCAGGGTAGCCTTCCGCATATTTGTTGGTAAGACAACTTCCCGCAGCCTCCATTACCGCAAGGCTGGTGAAATTCTCCGAAGCAATCAGCTCGATTTTGTTGCGTTGTCGGCTCAGCTCCAAGTCTAATGCCTTGGCCAGCTCGGGATCCGTTTTTCTAAGTTCTGTTAATGGGTACATTGTTTTAACTCCTTCTCTAGTTGCATTCTAGCGTATTTTGTAAAAAAGTGAAATTGTGGCGCGACTAAACATTGCTCATTATACTAAAACCGAAATGGTTTCCGGTTTTTTGTTACTCTTAGCGAAAATGGTTTTTCGGCTAGGAATGAGGAGCGACGTTTACTGTGCGTAAATGAGCGACGAATGACAACGGCGCCATCGCAAGATCTAGCGAAGCGTCAAAACCATTTCCGCAAGAGTATATATCAAAGAAGTGCCTTCGGTTGAATATGAAGAATTTGTTGCCCATCCATCAACGTGACCAAGCCATCCTCAAGGGTACACGTAATATCCATCGAACGTTTTGCCATTTTAGCGAGGGACTGTGTGTCAGGGTAGGGTAGTTGAAATACGCTGAGGTTGGATTTGCGAACAAATTCTTTTTGATTGTTTCTCCACCACAAGTCCGCCTGTGCCCCGTAGATAAGCAACACTGCTTTCTTTGCGCGACTGCAGGCTTTACGAATGACACGTTCTGCTGGGAGGCCAAGCTCAATCCATAATTCAATGTCTCCTGACAAGTCTCTTTTCCATAAAGAAGGTTCTCTTTCATCTCCGATGTCCTTGCCAAAGGCCAATGTTTCGTCGGCATACAAGGCAAAAGCCAATAAGCGAACCATCAAACGCTCATCCGTTTCTGAGGGATGCTTGGCCATGGTTAATGAATGTTTCTCATAGTAATGAGTATCCATGTTGGCGACATGCAAGATGATTTTGTAAATAGTAGCATTGAGTGCCATGGCAGTATGATAGCAGAGAAGGGAGAAGGGTGGTGTACCATTGTTTCTGCAAATTCAGCTTGAGGAGTTTGGGCTGTTGAAGGTTTCAGATAAATGGAGTGAAGCGTAGCGTAACGGAATTTATCTGAAAAGTCGCAAATCTTATTTTTTCGTAACCGATGAGTTTCTGGGGGGGAACTCCGTTACGATGAATTTGGCAACAGAGA
>CAYHOI010000035.1:0-17417 GCA_964358175.1 uncultured Candidatus Marinamargulisbacteria bacterium
AGGGGTGGGTGAGGCGGCAATTTGGAGCAACAAAAGTTATAATTAGAATTGCTGGGGGGGTAGGGGGTGAGGCGAAATTAACACAATTTTAGATGCGCTCGCCCTGGATGCGTGCTGTAATCCGCTCCACGTGTCTCGGGGGCGCATGCTATAATCTGCTCGATATGCTTCTCGGACAAAGTGGCGTTAGTTTTTCAAAGCCGAGAGACCGTGACTGTTTATTTCCCATTGATCGTCGAGTGGACCGTGATGCGATTGGCTGGTCTGAAGAGCTACCTTTTATCGGGTATGATCATTGGAACCACTACGAGTTCTCCTTCATATTGCCTAACCGGCTTCCGTTCCAGGGGTTGGTGTGGCTTCGGTACTCGTCCGCATCTCCTCGATTGATTGAAAGCAAGTCGCTTAAGCTCTACCTCAATTCGTTCGTGGAAATCTCTGCAAGTCGTGATGAGGTGAAGGAGATGATCAGCCAGGATCTCTCGCGAGTGGTTGGAGTTTCGGTTCTGCTTCAGGTCTTGTCATTGGAGGAAGGGGCTCCACTCTATGCCATTGCGCCCAGGCAAACAGGCAGCTTGCTCGAGAGTTCCGAAGCAGCGTTTCATCCCTTTGAGGGGTTTGAAGGTGAGGCCCAACCCACCGAGACCTCGGAGCGAGTCTACCGGACTCAGTTGCTACGAAGCCTATGCAAAGTGACTCGTCAGCCTGATTGGGGGACGGCGTGGATTCGCATGAAGGGCGACGTCCAGCCGCAGGAGGGTGAGCTCCTGGCCTATATATTGTCCTATCGGTATCAGTGCCATTTTCATGAAGAAGTAGCGGAGCGCATGATGTACGATCTACTTGAAAAATTTTCTCCCGTGGAGCTTGAAATAAGGCTCAACTACACAAGACGGGGAGGACTTGACATCAACCCCGTGCGGCTTTTTCCGCGCACATTAATGGTCGATGAGGGGCAATGGTTAGCCGTGGATCCCTGGCTTCGGGAAATCAGGCAGTAAAAGGCGCAGGTGGGTTGAATGGGCTCCCGGCATGAATGATCGGGTGGATGCGAAGCGACCAGCGGGGCGGGAGACAATGCGACCCACCCCCAGCCCCTCCGAGGAGGGGAGTCGGGGAGAGGGGCTGGGGTAAGACGGGGAAAGATTGTTAAAGGGGTATGAGGATTATGGGTGGTGACTAAGTTTAAAATCCGCAACTAGGGGGCGTGTTAGCGGATTGATATTTGCCAACTAATTTAGCGGGTTTGAATTTAACATTATATTTATGTTCAATATCTGGAATGTCCTCTTGGATCCGCCGAAAAAGTGTCTCAATGTCATAATTTGATTCTTTTGCCATTTGCCTTTGTACTCTCCATTTTTCTTCTAAAATTAGATCTGAGGGCATTATTAAACCTCCGTTTCTTTGAATAATTCAAGAGGGGTGATAATTTCAGGGATGCTTAAACTTAATTTAGTGTTAATCGCTCGGATATGCTGCTTTTTATTGGCGTTCGCCAGATGATTACAGTTCCAAGTTAGCAAAAAATCAATTTGATAAAATGACGCGTACGCCAAATGCATTGCGTCACCCTCCAGATCATTCGGCATTAAATAGTTGTCGATGTAGTATTTTGAAATAGTGACAATCTCATCAACGGGTTTTAGGTATAATATCTTGGAGACAAATTTAAGAAGCTTGGCTTGGTTTGGATAATGACCGAGACTCAGTTCATCAATGGTTGTCTTCGAAATATAAATTGCGTATTCTTTTGAATTCTCCCGCCACCAATGCCTTGTCATTTTTGACTGAAAAGATAGTGATTTTCGTTTATCATAGTAATAGCTAGGAATAGTGGTGTCTAAATATACACTTTTTTGATTAGTTTTCATCTCATTCCCATCATACCCCGTAACTTTTTCAAATTCAAATGTTTCGACAGGCTCAATGTAAATGTTTAAAACCGAAAAAAGTGGGAATAATGGTAAATAGCGTGGGCGGTTACCCTATTTTTATTTTCTGGTTGGTATATCTGCGCAAGATATCCGACTGCAAAGCTTTCCTTTGAATAACATCAAGATAGTCACTTGCGGGCAAATGTCCGTATTTTTTATAATTCTCGTCACGTATCGCCCGCACCCACGCAACACAGTCAAAGGATTTAGTTTTATTCATTTTGAATGACCTCCAACGGTGAATAGATAGATATTGGCTTATAGCCACTTTCGATATTGACCGCATTGAATTGTGGAATCTTCTTGAAATTGACAATATGTTTAAAGTTCCAGCTAACTAATAAATCAACGTTGAATACGGTAGCGATGGCAATGTGCAGGCAGTCATCGAAGTAATTTTCTGAAATAATTTTTCTATCTAAGTATGCTCTTGCAAGGAGCACGACTTCTTCGTTGGCATCATAATACTTGGAGATAGGGAGAAGTCGTTTCAGTAGTTGTTTGATTGTATCAGGAGCCCCTTCAATTTCTTCAACGGTTACATTTGATATTACAGGGATAAGTTCTCCTTTCTCAATGATAGCGAATAGTGTCTGCGATGCTTCCGCAAACTCTTGGTCATAGTATCCTCCAATAACGGAGGTGTCTAAATATATATACGTTTTTTTCATGGTCATTTTCATGATAACGTATCTCATTTTTAGTTTCAATGTTTAAACCCGAAAAAAGTGGGAATAATGGTAAGTAGCAGGAGGAGAAATGCCACATATGTACATCCTTGAATGTGTTGATGGAAGCTATTACACGGGTAGCACCGTTGATCTACAGAGAAGACTCCGTGAGCACGACCAGATGCTTGGCGCGAATTACACTCGCAAGAAACATCCGGTCAAACTGGTGTATCAAGAAGAATATCATCGGATTGATGAGGCATTTTATCGTGAAAAGCAGGTGCAGGGCTGGAGCCATGCCAAGAAGAAAGCGTTAGTGGAGGGGCAGGAAAATCAGCTTCACAAGTTAGCTGAGTGCGTGAATGAGAGCCATTGTCGGAATGTTCCCTTCGACTCCGCTCAGGGAACGACAGTCGACTCCGCATCGCTCCCTTCGACTCCGCTCAGGGAACGACATTCGACTCCGCATCGTTCCCTTCGGCTCCGCTCAGGGAACGACATTCGACTCCGCTCGGGGACCGAGCTCACTGAGCGGAGTCGAAGTGAGCGAAAACAACCGGTCTCCGAGTGATCACGGGGTCCCTGAGCGGAGTCGAAGGGACGTGATCGTATCGAGGAGTCGCGGGAGACAGAGGAGCGTCGCAGGGAAACAAAAAGGGGGTAGATGAATATGGGTGTAAGCGGACTAAACATAGCGTACGCAAGCAATTTCTGGCAAATGAGCCAGGTAACGAACGGAACAAATGGTTCTGTGGAAGATGGCACAATGACCTCTTCTCAAATCGCTAGATACCTGAATAAAACATTGGTGAGTTCGGTATTCTCTGAAAAGGTGATTGAGGAACTGGAGAAAATCAATATTGATGGATCGGCTTGTTCTGTCGATGGAGCTTCCGCTCTGGATGTCCTGCTGGAGAACCTGTCAAAGATTGGAGATGCTGATCAAACGTTCTTTAAAAAGAACCAAATTGAGAGCTTAATAAGTTCTTTCGTTGTGAGTTCCACGAGTGGAACAGATGTCAAAGCCGCCGCCGCCGCCGTCGCCGCCGCCGTCGCCATCGCCGCCGCCATCGCCACCCCCGCCACCGCCACCGCCGCCACCGCCGTCTGTACTGCAGATAATCTCGCCGCTTTTCAGGCGCATATTGTAGGCGGAAGCACTCTTGTCCCGGAAAGCAGTTCACTAAGAACGGCTGTACGGGACACTCTCAATGCTGCCGGTATCAGAGATGGAAGGATCATCAACGAGGTCACCACTGGATTAGAAAAATATTTCAATGCTAACGGCAGTCTGAACGGGTCTAGCGGCATTTCCAAAGAGGCCATGGATGCCTATGATGATGGGACAGTTGGTAATCTCGCCACCCCCACCCCCACCCCCACCTTAACCCTCGAACAGCTCAAAGCCCACTTCCTTGCCAAATTCGACACGATTCTGGACTATTTTTCCTGCCATGAGCCGAATAAAAGCATCGACGCTATCGTCCACGAATGTATGACGTCGAATAGCTTCGCGAACTATAATTCGAAGACGAAGGAAACGTATACGATTACGGGAACCACGGGAACCACGGGAACCACGGGAACCTCAACTGGTACTATTGATAACAATAATATCACTTCTGCCACTGGCAATGTGATATTTACGTATACTGTTGGGGATGCTACTGCTACTACTACTACTACTACTGCCGCCGTCCTCCAGGCTGCCTGGACGAAGTGGCAGACTCTGCCGGGGCATGTTGCAGAAGTTGCCGCCGAGTGGAAAAAGTTCCTGCAGACGTTTGTTTATGTGAGGACGGATGAGGACTTGAAGCCGAAGGCGGTGGAGAAGAAGGCGGTGGAGAAGAAGGCGGAGGAGAAGAAGGCGGTGGAGAAGAAGGCGGTGGAGGAGAAGAAGCCGGCGGTGGAGGAGAAGAAGATTGATATTGATGCTGAAAAAGAATTGGTTGAATATGAAACAGGCTGCCTACACACCGGAATAACGACTGGAAACAGAGAAGAAGTAACGAAAGAATCCGACAGTCGCTATGTTATAAAATATAAAAACGGGAATAGCGTTATCCTGGAAAAAGCAGGTGAAAAATGGAATGCTGTGTTTAAAATTTCTACGAAAAAATAATGAGCATTCCCGCTCTAGATTCAACGTCTTCTGCGCGAGAGGCTAAAGCCCTCCCACGACTTACGATCAAAGGCGTGAATCACTCAGATCGAGATCGCACCCTAGTTGCCCTGCGAAAAGCGGATGAAACGGTACCATCAGAAGCAAGAGTATTGCTGGAATACACTAAGGACGGCACGCTTCACAGAGACAACCAAATCACCAATGCCCGTGGCGAAATAGAACTTCCTGCAAATTTTTATGGGGGTCTTCGGGTAAATGGCTATAGCTTGGATATCCCGAGGGTACACGTGAGGGTGAGATCCGTAGATCGTTCCTTCGAAGGGTGTACGATGGTTGAGCTACGTAATGTAATCGGCTGTAAATCTGTTGCAGGAGAGATCGTAAAACTGAGATACCAAGTAGGTGATAAGGTTTATGAAGACCAACAAATCACCAACAATCGAGGCGAAATCGAACTCCCTGCTGATTTCGAGGGAGAAATAACGATCAATGATCGGTCAATAATTATTTCTAAGGAAGACGGAAAATTGATGCCGTTACAATATGAAAGGGACTACAAAATAAAATACGATACCAATCAAATCCTGGTATCTCTTACCAATGCGTCTTTTGCAAAAAAAAAGGCGGTACTTTACTACACACACAATACCTGCAATAAGACAGATCGGTGTGTCATTGGAGAAGCCGGCACAATTGAACTTCCGAAAGATGTAACAGGAGAGGTTCAGCTCGTGATCGATGGGAAGATTTCGAAAATTCGGATCCCCTCCCAACAACCCAATCTCCAAAAACCCAATCTCCAAAAAACTAATGATGGGATTATTTATGCAACGATTTCCTTTGATACAGAGCAAATCTGGGTTTTACTTCCCAAGCCTTATGCCAATAATAGCGTAGAGATTAAGTGCGAAGAGTTGAGAGACAATCAAATAGTAAATGATCAGGGTTACATTTCCATCAATAAGGAGCCCTCTGCAGGCAAGACGATTAGTCTGTCGTTTAAGAATAGGGATCTCCCCAATGGCACAATCATTATTCCCAAACCCCCTCTCGAAAACAAATCCGACCTCCCGACTAGCCTGTCTCCTGCCGGCCTTTTGGTAACCCTGCCGCTTCCTTTGGATAAGAGTGTCACGGTTGAGACAAACGGCACATCAGAGAGCAAGACGCCTGATAAGAATAAGCAGATTCTTTTACCCGATGGTCTGCCTGGAGAGCAGTTTAAGATCAAAATATCTAGCAATCAGGAATATTCGGTCGTATGGCCGGAGAAGAGACCTCTTCGAGAAAAGGGGAAATGTGAGAAAAAGCCAGAATTTATGGAGGAAATCATTAATCTTTCTACGATTGAATCAGATAAGTTGCTTGACGAGAAAATAAGTGACCCGAAGGTTCTGACGGACATAGGAGATATCATGCTAAAGGGATATAAGGAACAGATCGAAATTCAATGTAGCAACTTAACATCACTAAATGAATTAAAGAAAGATGAAAATTGTTATCAGTATGCGGTTGGAAAAGTTTGTGAGTGGTATAGCCCCGAACTTGAGCAAAAGCTCACTCCCAATGATACACAGGAAAAAATTATAGAGATTATCGAGGAAAAAATGAAAGACTCGGCTGTCTTGGCAAGAATAAAAGAGGAAATTCTGACGCAAATGTACGAACAGGCCAGAACTTCTTGTAGTGTCGCGACATCTTCACTAGAGGAATTAAAAAAAAAGGAAGAGTTATATAAGAATGTAAAAGAGAGAGTTTATTTTATGTATTTAGAGGAAATCTCTAGAGCACTTGATTCCAAAATGACCGAGGCAATAAAATCCCTGCCTGGCGGTGACCTTTTACCTCTTTTAATTAGGGCTTATAAGGATTCTTCTGTCCAGGGAATTGAGATCGAAGTGGCCGATCCACGTCTGGTTAATGATGTGATAGACAAGCTGAAGCTTATACCGGGTATAAAATCGTTTCAAAACGATCAATTCGAATGTGATGGCATCGGGTTTGTCAAGGTGATCCCTTATGTCAAAAAGGATGGAAGTTCATTCCAGCAGGATATTGCCGCCGAAATCAGAAATGAGTTGGTTTCCTTTTGGGTGGATGATCAGGTGGTGACACTAAGTCATCAGAATATAAAGGATTTGATTCTTAAAGCCTATCCGGGGACTTCACTGGTTCCTATTGGAGGAGGAGATCCCGATTCCACGTCTCACTTGACGGTGACGAACTATCATGGACCTGTGGATGGGCAGGTAGATCATCTGCTGTTGCAGGCGATCATGAAAATGCCATCGATGGCCCCTGGTGATTATAGGTTTTATGAGCCCACGGATGGATCTATTAACTCGAAAATCTTGGGTGCACTTCCTGAGCTCTACAAGAAAGTAAATGACATGCCACCCCTTCCTATATTGTATCTCGTAGGGAAAGGTGAAAAGATGGGAAATCCAAAGATCGTTGAGGTATCCTCAAAAAACACTACCAACACTTTGGATGAAATGGCCGACGTATTGATCAAAATTCCAATGAAAAATGATCAACAATATCCCTATCTGCTACCAGAAAATAAACAAAATAAAAATGCCGTAAAGGAAGCGATAGCAAAGTTTTCTTGGGATTATAAGTCGGACATCGAAGGAGAACAGAAACAACCGGCACCAATGGATCAAGCAGAGATAAATCAACCTTTAAAGGATGCGACTCTGAATCGTGAGACTGTGGCCGATATAAATTCTCATATTCGACAAGCTCGGACGATGGGAAATGATGATGAGGCATTGCGTTGGACGATTATTTTACGATATATGAAACAATGCAATCAAAAGGAAATATCTCAATCATATCAGATACAAATTGAGCCGATCTCTGCCAAGGCTCTTGAGGTAATGAGGAAATATGTGCCAAAGGAAGAGGTCACATTTTCCTATCAGGGAGACAAACAGGAGACCAACCTTTTTTTAAAGGGTATAGGTGCAATCGTAGGTGTAGTCGAGCCTCCAACCCAGTCACCTCCGCCACCTGACTTGCCAAGCATCTTCCCTGTTGAAACTTACAAACAATTGGCAATTTATCGTGCCTTCATGGAAAGCAGTGAGGAGGGCAAAGCAATCTTGAAGCAAAGAACTGCCGAATTTCAAACGGGTAGCAAAACTATAACCAATCCAGACTATGCTAAACATCTAATGTTTCAGAACGAGGATGCCAACGAGTTTGCTACGTGGATACTGGATACATTTCTACCTGCTTCCGAAGATGTTAATTGGATTTTCAAGGCACAGAGTTTGCTTACGAGCCTTGGAGCGGATGAGGAATTTCAATTGCCCACTGGGGGTAAAATAAAGCTTTCTGAGCTGTTGACCAAGCTCAAAGGCATGACGCATGACGTTGATTCTCTTTTATCATGGGCTGGTGTGAATTCCGATGTGAGAGAAAGACTGAAAGAACAAGGCTTTATTACCAATGATGCGAATCCGAGAATTCTGAAAGTCCCCACGAAGACGGAGTGGACTGATCTTGCGGGTGCTCTCAATTTTGACGATATTTTTATGAAACGGTACCTGTTCCAGTCAGGAATGAGCTTGCTGATGAATCTGATCCCCATGACCCATGAAGGTGTTGTGAATCCAAATCCTGTTTCCCCACGGGAAAACACTGCATTAAGTCAGGTGGAGCAACTGTTCTTAGGGCGCATAGAACCGGATCATATCGGGGCAAGACTCAAAGAGGCCATCTTGAGCAAGACTAACAATTATGATCGTGAAAAGGGGCTACATGAGATGATGATGAGTCCTGTGGATGATGTGACCCCGGATCAGATTCTCGAGCTGATTAAGGTCATCAAGGCTTCGTTAGAAGGAGCGACTGTGCAAAGAGCTCGCTGGGGTAACCTAAAAATATGTGAACTGAATAAGATTGTAGAAAAAAATAAAGCTGTCCGGGTTAGAAACGATACCATGAACGATCCCGATGCGCAGACCCTATTGGATGCCCTTCATTTTATCTCAGTCGGTACGATAGATACCCTTCCACGTCAGTCCGTTCCTTCGCGCGGGGAACTGAGTGATCGACTTAACGGGATCATTCTGTATTTAGCCGGAAAATACAATATGCCTGATCTGGAAAAAGAGGCAAAAGAACTCAGAGACAGCTGGCAATCACCGGAAGGAGTGAACTGGTCGAAGATTTTCGAGACAAATTTGTCAGATGTAGTTTCAGATATATTTAATCGAGATCCTAGCAAGATAGATTCTAAATCCATTAAATATCTTGTTGCTGTGGTGATGTTTGCAGCTGACCTGTTCGTTGAACCGTTTTCAAATATGATGAAATTTGGCCCGCAAATGGGGATACAGATGCTTGAATATCAGTTAAAGGTCATCCAAAATATACTGAATTATTCTGTTTATGGAACGATTATGACTGCCAAAACCGATCAAGCGGGGGCATACATGTTGGATGATAACGGTTGTATACAATTTGAAACAGTTGGGAAAGATGAACTTATTCAATCGATCATACAGATGATCATGTTTGGTTTTATGTTTGAAACGATGTCTCCGTACATGATGATTAAGAATTTTAACCTACTAGATGATTATTCCAAGGGTCGTTACTTCCAGATGCTGGTTAAGTGCTGGGCAATTAACTATATGGTAATGAGCTCGCGCGGAGATTTCTGGAATTCGGGATGGGGGAAAATGTTAAAAACAATAGGCTGTGCTCACCCTGCACAATTCATAGAATACATGATGAGATCACGGGGATATATTCGTGCCACGAAGTTCGCTGAGAATGGATTTTTATCCTATTTCCCTTCAGACAAGCTGGAAGCACTGACTGAAAACGATTATGTAAGATTGTTCTGGAATCTCTATGGCACTGGCATGGAGAAAATCCAGGCATCGGTTGATGCCAAAAAGAAAGAAGGGATGAGGAAGTCAATTTGCAAGATTTTATTGCGAGTCCTGCGCTGGTCGAATCAGACATCCCAGGCCTGGAATGTGAATAACGTGCGAAGAAAAGCTTTACGAAAAGTTCGACAGGATTTAATAAAATTCCTCAAATCACAGAGCCTAGGTGTTGATGACCCCAAAGTGCATCATCGTAAACCTGGGACTTGGAATAGTCCGGCATTTATTCCGCGCAAGGAGAAGGAGCTTCGAGCTAAGGTTCCTTCCCCAGAACAACTGACAATAAACATCAATGGCGAATGGAGATCTGTTGCAGTCAAAGGTATCCGGATAGGAACAGTCGGAAAGAAATACGAGGATGCCAAGTCACTGATTGAGGTCGAATTGAATCTTCCCGGGCCTCGTGCTGTGGTGAGCGATGATAATGTGTCCGTGACATTGGTGGTGAATGAAGGCTGGTTGCGATCTTTGCCACCGGAAATGGTATCCTCAGGTCAGTGGCTTGATACGGTTGAGATTGAAATAAAACAGATACAGAATCAAGCCGAACAGAAGGCCTTTCCCACGCCAGGTTCCTCTGTTCGGGAGAAGCATATTTTGACTGATCACCAGATCACCAATCAGCTTAAGATGAATGCTATAACGATTGACAATCTAGATATCGTGGGATTGACCGATGATAGCATGCCCAGATTGATCAAGTATTGCAAAGATCAGGGCATTACCAAGATAACCGATGAGAATTATCGTCGTTTTGCGTTGACGGCTCTCTCGCCCAGAAGAGATGAGGCTCTTGGTCTGGACAAGGTCTATGAACATGTCATATGGCCGATGTTTCACATTGGTGAGGGGGGGGCGTGTTCACAAATATCTAGCTCGTTTGGGAAGGATGATCTATTGGCTGGAAAGTGGTTCTCATTTTCCAATGATAAAGCCACATTGATGCCTGCTGGATTTGCGGCACTCAAAGAGAGGATCGCGACTGCGATTAAAACTGGCAAGATCATCGTCCCGGGAGTTGACAGCATCCAGCCTTTGGAAGCTCTTCAGAATTCGAAAGCTGTGAACGAGCTGGCGATGGGCATGAAAGGGGATTTGGAAAAGTATATGATCGGATTTAATAATGCGACTGAGATTCATAAAGCACGGGGAGTCATTAACTTGGATATACCTGAAAAGGGCCTGTCGTTTGACGAATTTAAAGAAAGACATAAAAGTAATTCGTTATTGAATGGGTGGATCACAGGCTCTTCTGGCTGGATAAAAAATGAAACCAACTGGCGGAACTTCATGGAATTATCCATACTCATCGAGGAAGTTGATGCTGGCAAGCTGGCAAGTAGAAAAATTTGTGATGAAGGAGTAGTACCCAATGCGAGTGAATTGCCACTGAGTAACCCCCAAAAAAAGAAACACATGGCTCGGATCAAGGAGCTGTCAAAGACACTTCAGATCCCTGAAAAATTTTATATGATTGGAGCGGAAAAAGGCGTGGCTACGAACACACGAGTAGGCCAGATCGCTTTGTTGATGGCTCTGGTAAATGGAAAGCCTCTCAATTTTTCGCAATTGATGTTTCAAAACTACGATAATCTGATGGAGACTAGTCGTCATATTTGGTACAATTTGGGAACCGGTGAAGGAAAATCTTTGACCTCATTTTTGTTAACCTTGGATTTGCTGAAACGAGGTGAAAAGGTTGTTTTGACGTTTACAGACCCTGATCTGTTGAAAAAAGGGCTGGCAGAAATAAGTCCCCTTCTGCTCGTGATGGGCAAATCGGTTGAGATTTTCAAGGGCGACGGTAGTGTAAATGCGAAACGTGCCAAAAACCAAATGGATCATGTGGAGGTGCTTCTTTGTCTGGCATCTGATTTGGATGCTGCATGTGCGGCAGATAAGCAACGAAAAATCAAGGTAATGGAGTCTCTTAATAAACGTACAGCGATCCAGGATGAATCCGATCAGACGTTACGAGAAGGCAAACAATCTCCGTTGATAACGTCCAATGGATTGGGTGAAGCTGTTGACAAAAACGAGAAAGAAATATGGGAAGCGGCAAAAAAACTCATTGTGGAGATTAAAGAAAGTGGTGAACCAGGTCTCATAAAGACGGAAGGAAAAGAGATTAGCTTTCAACCTGGATTGACAGCTCGTATCTTGAAAGACCCCATTCTGACTAACGCGTATTATTCAAATCCCCAGCTATTGTGGAAAGCCTTAAGCGCGATTGCGACTATTCACTACTTCCATAAGAGGGATAAGGATTATTCGATCGATGGTGGCGGAAAGTTTAAGTTTAGGATTCTGGCTGAAGTGGTGTTGATAGATCCCTTGACCGGATTTCGTAAACAAGGGCAACAGCTTCAGGATGGACTGACCCAGGCTATACAGGTTCTGGAAGGGCTAAAAATTACTAAGGAAGATGCGACGTCCTCCCTTTATTTAACGGCAGAGACGATGAAAGCACTCAAGAGATCGATCAATCTTTCTGCTACGAACATGTATGATTCGCTTATGCTAAAAAGAAATGGCTTGGCGGGTATTGCGGTACAGCCCACCGTTCCTGTGTCCAGAAAAGACTATCCTCATATATTAACTCGTGATAAAGCGACTAAATTTGAATTGATCGCACAGACGATTATCAATCAAGATCCCGGCTTTGCGAACCTGATTTGTGTTAAAAGTGTGGGTGAGGCGAATGAGTTGAAAGCATTCCTAGAAAAACACAAGGGAATAAAGGATTACTTAAAAAAAGGGAGTGAGACAATCGAGACGCTTGTGGATACGGATTTTGCAGATAATGAGGCAATAAAAAAGAGGGCTGGTAAAGCTCGCCACATCACCATTGCGACCATCGCAGGTCGAGGTACTGACATCAAAATATCTGGGATTGGTGGACTTAAGGTGATTCTAACTGATTATTTTGTGGATTCGGGTGTAATGGCTCAAATTATGGGACGAGTGAATCGTCTGAGGGGAAAGGGACGAGCTTCTGGCAGTACATATCTGATCGCATCCATGGATGGGGATTATTTCAACTCGCCTGGGCGCGAGGCCTATCGTGCTTTTTGCGAGAAATATATGCTGAGTAATGGCCAAAAAGCTGCAATCGTGTCGAATGGGAATCTGCGTATGAATGACTCGAATCAAGAAATACAAGAGATAGCCACGTATTTAGATTTCATTGATGCTAAATTAGGGGATTGCAGCCAACTTGACCGAAGTAAGCAACAACGGAACGCTGAAATAATGACAGCATTTTATTTGGCGAATGAATACCAGCATCACAAGTCGGGGATGTCGACAGAAGACGGCTTGCATGAAAATAATCGCGCAATTCTGACTTTTGGATTGGAAGCTCGTAAAATTGAGAAGATGGCTATTCCAGGCGATATAGCCGAATTTATCAGTCGTCATATGATGGTGGGGCTCAAAAGTGTTTTGGTAAAGCGTTTGGGGCTTAATCTTACGCAAACCCTGTCATCTAAGGATATTCGGATGATCGAAAAAGCATTGCACGGGGCGGCAGAAGGGGTGGGGTATCATGCGATAGAGGCGATCTTTGACATAATGGGAGGAGCCATACACGGGGCAGCAGAAGGCGTGGGATACCCATTATCAGGCAAGGACTTCGATTGGAAAGACTTTAAAGGACGGCCCGTATTTGATTTACTGAATCACCTTGAATTAAATCTGAAAAAGGCGGTGACAAGTGGATTGAAACAGTCGATGTCCCTTGAGGCTGTGAAATTTATGAGGGAGCAATTGGCTTCCATGTTCCATGAAATAGACATTGCTGGATATGCGGAGAATCGCGTCATGCAGGAAAAGGTCAAGACGACTGTCTGGGACGAGTCTCTTGGTTCGGTGGCGGACGCTTTTCAAGATGATCACTTGGAGTCACTCAATGATCGGTTTGGCGAGAAATTATTGTCCTTCTATCGTGGTTGCCTAGCAAAAGTGTTGAAACCGGTACTGGTGGATAGAGTGAATTTGGTAAACGAGATAAAGGCCTATAAAGAAGCATCTGTCGAAGATAAACAAAAAAAATTACCTAGTTTCGCCAATGATAAGGCCAACCTTGAAACCGCATTGAGGGCCGCATTGGAGCATCTGAGGAGTCCGGTAAAGGGGGAGGCCATCAGTCGTCCTATCTCGGTCTTAGGAACAGATTTTGATTTGGCAAAAACGGAAGATGTATCGGCGATCAATGGTCTGCTAAATGCAGTCGGTTCGATGAACCTAATACGCGCGCAAAATAAGGGGGATCATGTTGCGTTTTTTTACGGAGAGGCCACGATTGAAGAGAAGGAGGGCTATAAGATTGTCACATTTAAGAAAGAAATTATCAATAATCCGGATCGTGTGTTGGGTGAAACAGGGTTGATGGACAGTGATATGCTTGGGCCTGGCAAAAAAGAGAAGATCATTGTATTGCGACCTCATGAAACCCGTAAATCTATGCGTACCTGTGCGCAGAGAGCCTTTGCGAAGGACGGTGGGCAGGCTCAGACCAAGGCTCAGAATTATGCCAAACAGTTATTTGAAATGGTAGGGTTATCCAATTGGGAGTCTACAGGGTTTACGGTGGATAAAGAAGTTATCCCTGAAAACAACAGTGAACTAAAGCAACTAGTCACACCATTGGTATCAGCCGTAGAGGCTCATGAAATTCAGCATCAGAAGGAGAATCCCATTCCGGGAGGATATTCTGAGCACCGCCATTTGAGCGGAGGGGAAGCCACTCATGGAAAGGGCTATATCGAAACACTTAGCGAACTGAGTGCGGATTATGGCGGAATGGTGCGAGCGGCTATAGAAATGGAAATTGATAAAGGCTCCAGAATAATCCTGTTGTGGATGGCGCAGGAAGCAGCGATGATCGTGCAGGAGGAGAGCTATGACGATACGATACAGAAGGAAGTGGCAGAGAAGTATTTGAAGCTGTATGACAAGATCGATTTTTCGGCTAATGATTGGAAATCTCAGGCAGGGGATTTGAAAACATTTGCGGAGACGATTATTCGGGAGAATCGCTTTGCGATTGAGGAGGCCTGTGGCATATTGGTCGGCATGACAAAAAAGAATATGAACGCTGATCAGAAATCACTGCGAATTCGTCAAATGGCTGAGCGAAAGGTGGGCGTGGATCAAGGGAATGAAAGGATATTGGGCTTAGTCACCCTAACTCCTCGAAAAAAAGGTATGCTAAAGAAATTTGTTAATCGGTCGAATGGCAGATACCTGTTTGATGAAAAGCTGAAGACGCTTACTCTTCTGGGAAGGGTTACCCGAAATGATGCGAAAGCGTTGAAGCAGATATTATCTCGTGGCGAGATGAATAGGCTACAGATAGTGTCTTCTTTCCAAGGAAACAAAGTGAAGTTATTGGACGCCATTAAGAATTCTATTCCTAGCGATCTTATAAAAATACTCCATAGCATGAGATTGTCACATGCCGAAGAATTGGCATTATGCGAATTTCTTGCAAAGGACAGAGCGGTATTGAATGAGGTAAAAATAGAAGCCAATATCCATAAATTTGTTCTTACGGTGAATCAAGTTTATCTGGATGAAAAAGAGCCTGATAAGCAGAAAGATAAAGCGATCGAGAGCATCAACAAGGCTCTTAAGAATAAAGATATCTCGCGAACACGATTAGTGCAGGCATTAAGGGATAGTCATATTGGCGATCACAGAATTAGCGATATTATGCACACGTTGTTCGATCAGCACTGGGAGAGCTGGAAAGCAGGTTCGTGTGCCGACACCGATTTAAAGGAGCTCTGGTCTCATTTGACTCCGTCATTGCAAAAGAGCATCGTTCAGAAGCTTGACTCGCAGGGGAGAGCCAAACTTCTGACGAAACTGGTTCTGGGTGATTATCAGAAAAAAGAGTTTTCGAGGGAAGGAAGCTTTATCAATAGATACTCTTCAGATAGAGGAGATATAGGAGACATGAAGCGGTCGCTGGCTGATTTTGGTGTAGAAACACTTGATATTCTTTGGGGATTTTTACAAACGAATCCGCCAGCCGAAATATCTCAGTCGGTGTTGTCGAGTCTGATGAAACGAGAGTCCATTCAGCGTGTTTTTGCAGAAAGTTCAAAAGAAAAAATAGGAAATTGGCAATTTGTGCTGGATATTATTTCCGCGCATACGCTGTCCTTGGAGGAAAAGGTAAAGCTTACGGTGGAGGCTGCGGGCGGTAAAATTGAGAAAAATAGGTTGACGAATCTCCTCGGTGTGACAGCCCAAGCGATTGATGGGGCGTTGATGAATATACCTAAAGACGTGACTCTCCGAGAAAATGGAACCCAGATCAAGCTCCGCAATAAAGGATCAACTGCTCGGACGTTATCTTTGAATACGGATTTGAAAGAATCAGTGCTGGGGAGGAATGCAAGCGCAGCATGGAAGATAATTCCTACTGAAACAGGATTGGTTATTCGTGGGTTTCGCCAGTCGATACATGGTGCGATGTCTGGATTAAGTGCTGGAGTGGTTGCGAAATATATTAAAGAGAGGTATATCAATGACAAACAGTTTCGACGTAGCTTTAAACCAGGAACAGAGTACACCGTGACGTTTGGGGATTTGTTGGGGAGCGGCCTTGACGATGCGATATCTTGGTCCATATACGAGGGGAAGGCGGAGCTAATGAAGACGGTGAGATCGCCACTGGCAGCTCACGGGGTTATTTTCCTGGATACCGCGCATGGCATGAAACACACACCCGATAGTCAGCTGGGTACGTCGGGTCTCAGTTCTTTAGCAGGCCTTGGTTCTTTCGTTGGGCTTCAGATGTTTGCGACATGGGCTATATTGACACTTGAGCCGCTTAGCCGGAAATGCTTGAGTAGCGGAATCCCCCTAATGGTGGCGGTTGTTGGCAAAGAAGTCCTATCTAGCTATGTGGATAAGAATTTGGCTCAACAGTACATGGAGGAGCTTAATCGTGGTGAATCGTTGCCCGCTCGTGCAATTCGAGGGTGGAGTGTGGCTGCAAAACTGATCGGTAAATATGCGCCTGGAACATTTTTGGTCGATAAGTTTTCCGAGAAAATACCTTGGGTTGGTGAGTCTTTGCAGACAATAGAGGCACGGGTTGGCGATGCCGTTCTCACTTCAAAAGAGTTGGAAAAAATTCCCGATGAAGAGCGTGAAGAGAAAATTAACAAATGGATTCTTGATAAAAACTTCGAGGAGGTCATAGATAAAGACGAGGGTATGCTCAAATTACCCGAGAAATATCGCCCAAAGATTGAAAAGTTATCAGAGGGGTATCAGTGGCTTGAAAAGATGCTTATAGAAGAAAAATGGATTAATGATAAGGGGCTGATCCTGAAATGGCCAACTAAAGAGAATTGTAAAGACATTGTTCGAAATAAAAAGTCCGGCAAAGATGAAATTCCTGATGTAGAAGAGTTTGCAAAAGATTTATGGGGCTTGTTTGAGTCGGTACGTTTTTCGAATTTGGCCCCTCAAGATCAAGAACAATACAAAATGATGTTAATGACCCAACATAGGGAAAACGAATTACGCGACATTTTTAATGATGTTGAGGATGTTCTCGCGTACTCATTACGACGGATAAAGGTTGATGGTCAGAGATTTGAGTTGCTGAATAAGCAAAAGACAAAGCTTGAGAGTGAAATCAAGTCAAACCCCGGAAATCTCCTCCTGGGAATGAATAAACGTCAAATTGATGCCGAAATAAGTCAGGTTAAAGACGATTATAAACGGATGAATTTGTTGCGTCAGATGAAGGAGA
>CAYHOI010000036.1:0-16946 GCA_964358175.1 uncultured Candidatus Marinamargulisbacteria bacterium
CAATCACATACCTTGCTGAGCAAATCGACCCCAATCACCAAAATCTGTCGATAGCCCCCCCCCATCATCAATTGCGTAGCAACGTCTAGGGCATAAATAAACCCCGTACAAGCAGCACTCAGATCAAAAGCTGCACAATCCGTGATCCCCAGGCCACGTTGAACCAGGCAGGTTACAGAAGGAAATGCCGGATAATCGGGTGTCGTAGTTGCAACAACAATCGCATCAATCTGATCGGCCGTCACGTTGGCGTCCTGAAGAGCAACTTGTGCAGCCTCAATGGCTAGCTCTGAGGAGGTCTCATCCTTCCCAATATATCTTTGCTTGATTCCTGTTCGCTCTACAATCCACTCATCGCTTGTATCTAAACCCAGCTTAACGAAATCATCATTCTTGAAAATTGTTTTGGGAACCGCCTTGCCTGTTCCAATAATCCCAACACTACGATTCATCTGCATCCTCACTTGTTTGAGACACCACTTCCTCAATACGCTCAATCACTTTTTCAAGAATGGCTTTCTTCGCCTCCAGTATACCGTTACAGATAGCCTTGGGACTAGCAGAACCGTGGGTAATAATGATAATTTTCTTAACTCCCAATAACAGCGTGCCGCCAAATTCGTCATATTCAACTCGTTTTTTAAGCTGGCGCAACACCGGCATCATTAAAATAGCTCCGATAGTGGCAAGCCAATTTTTCTTCACATTATGCTTAATCATCTTGAAGAGCATACTGGTGGCTCCCTCACCAAACTTCAGAATCACATTCCCAACAAATCCATCACAGACAACTACATCCAAATCACCGTCCAGCAAATGTTTAGGCTCGATATTTCCTTCAAAACGAATATCTTTTGCCTTTTTTAGCAATTGATAAGTTTCCAGCGTTAACTCGTTGCCCTTTTCCTGCTCCTCACCAATATTGAGAAGTTTGACGACCGGATCCGTAACGCCAACTACCTTTTCGGAAAAGACAGAACCCATCTTTGCAAACTGAACCAGATGCTTTGGCTTGCAATCCACATTCGCACCAATGTCTAGAATCACCAGTGGCTTACGGAGCGTTGGGAATACTGCAACGATAGCAGGTCGTTCGACATTTTTGATTCGGCCTAAACTAAAAATTGAACATGCCAGTACTGCACCGGTATTTCCAGCTGAAACTAGCGCATCTACGGAACCTTCCTTAAGGAGTTGTACCGCGATAGAAAGAGAAGACTGCTTCTTTTCACGCAAAGCTTGGGTGGGTGAATCATGCATCGTAATAATATCAGGTGCGTGAACAATCTCGATCTGAGGGAAGTGTCCATGTTTGGCCAATTCTTTGACAAGAACCTCTTTTTTGCCAACCAAGGTGATTTTCATAGAGGAATCTTTTCTCAGTGCTTCTATGGCACCAAGCACCTCATGCGCAGGAGCAAAATCTCCTCCCATTGCATCAATCGCTATATTCATGAGAAGGAGCTACTTCTTGGACTCTTCGGCAAGTTCCAGCACCTGTCTACCCTTGTACTGGCCACAGGCATGACACAGATGATATGGCGCAACAGCTTCGCCGCAATTGGGACAACTTGAAATCTCGGGAACCGTAATTTTCCAGTGAGCACGGCGTTGATCTCGCTTGCGTTGAGTACGCTTCTTTTTTTGCGTTGCCATCGTTTATCCTCCATCTTTTAATCGTTCCAACAGCTTAAACCTTGGATCGATAGTTTGAGTCTTCTCTAGTTTTTTGACCCTGCAATTTATATCACATTTCGGGGCGATTGGCAAATTCAAAATAAGTAGCTCTCGGATCATATTAGAAAAATCAATTTCATGCTCATCATAGGTATAATAGAAATTCTCATCTCCGACGATTTCGTACTCCTCCTCCAATCCGTCATCAGCAGTTGGCATGGACGAGACAAATCTTTCATCAAAAGATAAAGAAAACTTATGTTCGAAGGGAGACAAACAGGTGCTGCAATTTAGCTCAAGGGTTGCTTCCAGAACCCCCTTCACAATGACGCCCACCCCAGAATTTGTCAGAGTCGCTTGAACATAAATAGGCGTCTTTAAAATGAAATCCTCGTCTGCCTGCTCACCCTGTAAGAGTTCATCATATTCTGTCGAGAAAGACGAACCCACTTCTTGCAAAATAGTCATGATGTTGATTTTCATAGGAAGCACATTATACGATAATTCGCTCTGAAAACACACGCTCATTAAAGTGTTTTTCAAATTCTTCATTATTCGAGAAACTATATCCAAAAACCGCATCCCAGATCGCTTGAGATTCCATGCACAAGTACACATATACATTCGGCATAAGACGACGGATTTCGTTCAACATCAATCGAAATGCAGACTCTCTGTGCGAACGAAAATATCGAAATTTCTGATCATTTCCAACGATCATTTCCTCAATATATGCTGAGGATTGGAGGAAAAATATCTCTCTTAATCCTTTTGTAAAACGTAATGCCCCCATGCTGATCCAGCGGATTTTGTGTGAAGGAATCGCCTTGAAAACAGCGTTGACTACTTTTACGTAATCGGCTTCATACCCGGGGTACAGGACAATGGGATCGAAATGAAAAGCCACATCGAATCCATGATTTATCACTTTCTCTGCTGCTTTCAGACGTTGATTTAGAGACGGAGCACCTCGCTCTATTTTCTGAATAATGGTTTGAGGATTTAGCGACCAAGCAACGACTACATTATCTGCTGTTTCGCACGAGAGCAAAGATTCTACCTCCACCGACTTTGTTTTGAGTTCCAAAATAACCTGCGGGAAATCCCGAGCAAACTGAATGAGTTGGGTCGACAATTCGGTCAACCGATCCCAGACTAAACTGTCCGTAAACTCCCCTGTCCCTATCCGAAGCTTGCGATCCGGGTGATGGTGGAGCTCCGGCAAAACCTGTTCGCTTAAGAATTCCTTCACATTTGCGAAAAGCACCTGCATTTGTGTTGGCAAATAATCTTGCAAAATACAGTAACTACACCGATATCTGCACCCTTGCCCCACGTTTAATATCCAATAGCCGCAGCAACTATACTCAGTTGTTCCGGGACAGGGCTTCAGTGCCGCTCCCTTCAGCCGTGTAATAACGAGAACGTCCTTGCGATTGTACGTTTCCACAAGTGTAGGCCACTGATCATCCGCAAAGAGCCGAGGCGTTATTCCCGGCAAACGGCTCAGTATCCGCTGCGTATAAGCAAGATCCTGAACTTGCTCATGAATAAAGACCTCACGAAAGGCTTTCATTCGGGATGGCGGATAAAGGTGAGTAACGCGTGAATGGTGGATCGTTGTTTGTGCAAACTTTGAATCAACGCCTCCACGTCCTCATCCGACTTTAACGAAACCTTGAGGGTTACGTCATCCGATTCAAAGTTATCCGCGTATTCCCAACGAATTCCAGGTCGTGAGAGACGATGCAGAAGGGTATCGAGACATTGCTTCTTGCGTGAATATTCAGGGAAACATCTCGCTCGTAAATGGTTGATAAACGGAAGTGCTTTCTGTCCTCCAACGATCTCCACGTTATCCAGCTCTTGCCAAGCAAAAGAGGCATCCTTGAGCAGGAGCTCCCAAATGAGCTGTGTGGCCTCATAAGCTTGATTAACGTTTAGATGATACTCGTTAATTTTTTGTAACAGTATCTCCCTGTCTGATTTCAAAAATTTCTCCAAGAATGAAAGTACTTTCTGGAACTCGGGTTTGGCCAGGAGCTTTTGCAGATGCGCATTGGTCTCTTTCTCGGAATACATGGGCTGTATTATATCAGACTCCTGAGAGTTTATATTATTATGATGTCGCTGAAATCCACAGCAAAAGAGTTGACAAAACAAGCACTGGACTTATTAAATGGAATCATTCGTTATATAAAGGAGAACTATTTATGAACCCATTAGCAATTGACCTGAACGAAACGATTGAGCATCGATCCCCGGTTGTCTTTTCCCTGCTTAGCAAACGAGGCAAACAAGCCTACTTTCCCTCCAAGGGTATTTTGGCTCAAGCAGCAGAGGCCAAGACCAAAGCCATCAACGCGACCATCGGTGAAGCTGTTGAAGACGATGGCTCCCCGATGCGACTTGACGTCATTGCCAAAAATATCGCGATTAACCCCAAGCTAAGCTTCCCCTATGCACCGAGCTACGGCCGACCCGATATCCGTGAAACCTGGAAAAAGATGCTTTTTGAGAAAAATCCTGCGCTTTCGGAAAAAGACATCAGCCTACCCGTCGTTTCCAGTGCTCTAACCCACGGCCTGAGTATTGCCGGTTATCTTTTTGTAGACGAAGGGGACACTCTGTATATGGCCGATATCTGCTGGGACAATTACAGTCTTATTTTTAGCAACGGCTATGGGGCTCACCTTGAGAATTTTAATCTGTTTAATGGCGGACGACTTGATCTGGATTCGATGCGAGAAGCACTTGTTGATGGGCCCATTGGCAAAAAAATCGTTCTGCTAAATTTCCCTAATAATCCAACCGGATACACGCCCACCATAGACGAAGCAAAAGGGCTGATCAAGGTATTAACCGATAGCGCTGACAAGGGGAATCATCTGGTGGTCATTCTGGATGACGCCTATTTTGGACTGGTTTACGAAGAGGGCATCGAATGTCAGTCTCTCTTCGCCTATTTGGCTGACCTTCATAGCAATATTTTGGCTTTAAAACTCGATGGGCCAACCAAAGAAGACTATGTCTGGGGCTTTCGAGTCGGGTTCATGACCTATGGTATTCGCCATGGCTCCAAGGAGCTCTACACGGCCTTGGAAACCAAGACCGCTGGAGCCATACGAGGAAATATCTCCAATGTTTCCAACCTTTCTCAATCGCTTCTTCACGCCGCCTACCAGTCTGCGGAGTATAGCGCTGAAAAACAGGGCAAGTTTGACCTTCTTCGTGATCGCTATGAAATGGTCAAAAAAACGCTTGCTGATCACCCCGAATATCAGGAGTGGTTTGAGGCCCTTCCGTATAATTCGGGATATTTCATGTGTGTGGGGCTCAAGCATGGCCTGGATGGTGAGATGGTTCGGCAAATTCTGCTCAAAGAGTTCGATACAGGACTCATCTTTATCTCAAACGTTCTTCGCGTCGCATATTCGTCGGTATCAAAGAATGTGATTCCTCAGCTGTTCGAGAATCTGTATCAGGCGTGCAAGAGGAGCTAAGCATGAGGAGCACTTTTTATGCTATGATATAAATGATCACTGCTGACAAGGGGTTCACATGGAATTTAGATTAGGCGAATTATTTTGCGGGCCCGGGGGTCTTGGTCTTGGGGCACTTAACGCAAAGGTCTCAAATAGTGATCAGAACTTTTACATAACACCTATATGGGCTACGGATTATGATAAAGATGCGTGTGACACATATCATAATAATATCCATAAGCGCATAAAAGTGGGGGAGGTATTCTGTAAGGACATTAAAAAAATAAAAATCCCTGAACTTCCTACAATTAACGCCTTGTCCTTCGGATTCCCGTGCAATGACTTCAGTATTGTTGGGGAGCAACGCGGTATTGATGGGGTATACTTCGACCGAATTGGTTTTCGGTTTTTTGTTGCTCTTAGCGAAAATGGTTTTTCGGCTAGGAATGAGGAGCGACGTTTACTGTGCGTAAATGAGCGACGAATGACAACGGCGAAACCCATTTTCGCAAGAGTATATATGGCCCATTGTACTCGTTTGGAGTAAATACTATCGAACATTTTAAGCCTGATTGGTTCCTTGCTGAGAATGTTGGTGGCTTAAAGAATGTCAACGATGGAGTCGCCTTTAAAAACATCCTGCGTGATTTATATGATCAAGGATACAATATTTTCCCTCATCTTTATAAATTTGAACGCTATGGCATTCCCCGGTTCCTCAATCACGACATAGATTGATAATTATCGGTATTCGGAAGGATATCGATCTTCACTTTAAAATACCTGCCCCACTTAATATGCAACCAATGACCTGTAAACAAGCAATAATGAACCCTCCTATTCCACTTGATGCCTATAATAATGAGTTAACAAACCAATCGACACAGGTTATCGAAAGGCTAAGATACATAAAGCCTGGTGAAAATGCTTTCACTGCTGATTTACCTGAACATCTCAAGCTAAAGATATTGGGTGCAAAAATAAGTCAAATATATAAACGACTCGACCCAAACAAACCTGCTTATACTGTAACTGGGAGTGGTGGCGGTGGCACGCACGTCTACCATTGGGAAGAAAATAGAGCCCTGACAAATAGAGAACGTGCGAGACTACAAACATTCCCCGATAATTATAAGTTTCATGGGTCAAAAGAGAGCGTTCGAAAGCAAATAGGAATGGCTGTACCTCCCAAGGTTGCCCTTGTGATTTTTGAGGCCATCCTAAAAACATTTGCTGGGATTGCTTATGAATATGTTAACCCAGAATTTGAGCCATTACTTCATAGCCATATAATGCATGAACAGCACATGACTTTATCAAAAAGTCAAAATATTGCTCGAAAATTAAAACGGGAACCCGTATTAGCAACTTAATGCATACATCAAACCTTTATAACCAAGTCCTTTTAGAGCCATTACAAAACAAAGCGAATAAGTTGCTTATCGTTTCGGGATATGCAACTGCGGCCATGGCTTTTCATCACATGAATGCACTTAAAGAGAGTAGGCTAAAGCTACAAATTGAATTGCTTGTTGGCATGACAGCAAAAGATGGTATCTCAGAGAGTAACCATAAAGGGCTTCAGTATTTAATGGAACACACCTTTAAAGGAAATTTTGCATGTAGTTACGTTGCAACTTACCCGCCAATCCATTCCAAAGTTTATGCGTGGTTAAGAGATGATGAGCCCTTATATGGATCTGTTGGTTCTGCAAATTATACACAAACCGCATTTATAGGCACTCAACGCGAGTGTGTAACAGAAGCACCTGCTACAGAGTGTTTTGAATATTTTAAGTCTTTAATCCCAGATTCAATATACTGTACTCATATGGACGTGGCTAACCTATTGCAAATATATAAAGAAGAGGCTTCTGCAAGACTAAAGAAACAAAAGAAAGTATCTGCAGAAGAAAATGTTCCTGAAAAAGATTTAGTATTAACCGGCTTAAATCACGTTAAAGTAAGTCTATTAGACAGGTCTGGTAATTTGCCTTCCCGATCTGGGTTAAACTGGGAACAAAGACCAGAACAACATCGCGAACCAAATCAAGCTTATATCAAACTTACCTCGGATATTTATCGAACCGATTTTTTTCCTGAAAGAACAGTACATTTTACAATTCAAACAGATGATGACAAAATTTTAATTGCAACAAGGGCTCAAGATAACGGAAAGGCTATTCATACGCCCCATAATAACAGCTTGATTGGAGAATATTTTCGTAACAGGTTAGGGGTAGGATCTGGAGCATTGGTCACAAAACAAGATCTCGTTAGATATGGAAGAACAGATATCAATTTTTATAAAATAGACGATGAAACATTTTACATGGATTTTTCATCCAAAAAATAGTTGGTTCATGAAATTAATGCATAATCTTGTTCCCGAATAAACGCCTTTCACTAAAGCCCTATACACCCTAAAACGATCAAGGCTAACACAATCCGATACCAGCCGAAGACTTTGAGATCTTTGCGGGAAATATAATTCATGAACCCCGCAATCACAGCAAGGGCGACGATAAAAGAAGTAACAAATCCTACTGCAAGCAATTCGATTTGAGCTCCGGTAAATA
Source organism: uncultured Candidatus Marinamargulisbacteria bacterium (assembly GCA_964358175.1). Taxonomy (GTDB): domain Bacteria; phylum Margulisbacteria; class Riflemargulisbacteria; order GWF2-35-9; family GWF2-35-9; genus CAYHOI01. The sequence continues at coordinate 7,742 of CAYHOI010000036.1, forward strand.
ACTCATGATGTTTGAGAAGAGAATATGCTGATGCAGCGATAAGTGTCGGCACCGCAAGGAAAAACGAGAACTCTACAGCTACAAAGCGCGATGCGCCAAGCAACATGGCTCCAATAATCGTGGCTGCAGAGCGGGAAGTCCCCGGAATCATCGCGAAACATTGAATGAGCCCAATACCGAATGCCATTTTATACGTCAACTTATGAATCGAATCCACCCTGGGTCGTCGATACCACCGATCTACCACAATAAGCACCACTCCTCCAATCAGAAGTGCTAGAGCGACGACAAGAGGATTGAATAGGCTCCTTGAGATCATTCCCCCAAACAACCCGCCAACAAGAATCGCTGGAAGCACGCCTATCAAGGTCTTTTTCCAAGTCAAAATGGCTTGATGGCGTTCCACGTGGGACTTTCCAAAGGGAAACAACTTTCGCCAGAAGTAAACCACAACGGCTAAAATGGCTCCCACCTGAATCACCACATCAAAAACGGGTGTAAAGTCTGACGAAAAAGAAATCCAGTGATTTACCAGAATAAGGTGTCCTGTGGACGATATCGGCAGAAACTCTGTCAAGCCCTCCACTATCCCTAAAATTATCGCTCGAATGAAATCCATCTTCGCCCATTATAATGAATAGTATCCATTTTACAAATCACAACTTATCTTTTATGGTAGTAGTTATGCTTCGTTCTTTCGTCTGTCTCCTTTTCTGCGGTCTGCTCCTTGCGTCGGATATCAGCGATTACAGACAGGCCAAAGACGCCTATATTCGAGCCGACTACGATACAGCGTGGGAATTCTTTTCCAAAATCCCCTCCAGCTCCCCTCTTTTTGCCTACGCTGTTCACTATGCCTCCAATGTGGCGCTGAAACAAAAGCGTTATGAAGCAGGCCTTTCCCTGAATCTCTTTCCATTGAGCGACCGTGAGCTTCCTTATCTTGAAAAAAGAAAATCCAATCATCTTTTGCTTCAGTTTTATGCTGGAACGACCCTTTCGGAATCACAGCTTCTATCTTGTGCAAAAATACTCGTTTCACAATGGCAGTATGGTGAAGCTCTTCGTTGTTTCCAGCGACTTACACCCTCTCGATCGGCTGATCCAAGCGTCCAGGTTCTGCTGGCTCGTTGCTATGGGGGTAGTGGGCAAAAGGAGAAGGCACTTGACCTCTGGGGAACCCTTCCGGATAACGCAGAAAAACTCTACTATCTGGCCTCACTGAGTCCCAGCGATGACGTCAAGGCCACATATTATCGTCAAATGATTCGCGATTTCCCTGACCAGGGACTTACCAATGAGGGGGCTTTCACCTTATTTCGTTCTCACAAGAAAAAGAGTGAGCTGGATGATGCACTTGAGATATTGAATTATTTGGAAACAACCTCTGCACATCACCTTCGTGCGCTATTTGAAAAAGGGCTTCTTTACTTCGAAAAAGCAGACTATTCCTCAGCGATGGCCTGTTTTCGTAAATGCTCATCCGGAGATTTCTCAGATGCGTCTCTATATTGGCAGGCCAAAACGTATGAGCGTCTCGGCGAGGAAGAGTCTTCCCAGCGTGTTCTCCTAACCCTACAAACCCAATTCCCTCTATCTTATTATTCTTATCGTGCCTACAGCGTCACCCACGTGCTCCCTGCCTACCGATTTGAGGAAGCCGAGATTGCCCATCCAGCCAATGTGGCTCTGCCACCCAGACTTCAAACATTGCTTGAGTCGAGTGCCTATGATGATGCCTTTCATGAGTTTAAAACCTTCTACCGTCATCGCACAGACTACCGTCATTCTCTGACAAGCTATCTGATGGATAAGGGAGAATATTTCTATGTGATGCGTCTGAGCGAACCCACGGCCAATGTCAACATCACCTATCCTCGCCCCTACTTCAAACATATTGAAACAGCACTTTCCGCAAACACACTTGATCCCTATCTCGTTACAGCGCTCATGCGGGAAGAGTCCAATTTTAACTCTCTCGCGGTTTCCTCGTCTGGTGCACGCGGACTTATGCAGCTCATGCCTTTCGTCGCCAAAGATATGGCAAAGCGGATGAACATCGAGACCTATGACTTATTTGTTCCAACAGACAACATGGTTTTTGGCCTCGCACACCTGAAGTATGATGTTCAAAGCCTAGGCATTCTGAAAGGAATTGCAGCCTACAATGCTGGGATTGGAGCCGTGAATCGTATGCGAAAAATCGAGGATATAGACTTATTCGCCGAGAATATTCCCATTGCCGAAACCAATTATTATGTCAAAAAAGTTTTGCGGAGCTACTGGATTTACAAGTTGCTCTACGACAACCAACATATTGCTCAATTCTAGAAGAAGGGAGGGTCACAAATGGTAGAACGGAAAAAAGTCTACAAAAACGGCATGAAACTATTTCATAATGAGACCAAGCAGAAAATCATGTTCGGAAAATGGCTTGAGCCTGATCGAGCAAGCTGTCTTTCACTCGCAAACAATGCAATGATCACCCTGTCGCGCGAGGAACTAGACGACCACTACACCTCTTACGCAAGTCTAGATCGAGCCTATCGTGAGAAGCGACGTGGAGAGGGCTGGTAGCAAAGTTGAAAATTTGGTCGGAGTGGCGGGATTTGAACCCACGACCCCTTGCACCCCAAGCAAGTACGCTACCAGGCTGCGCTACACCCCGACGATAATGTTCTGTGTCCACAAAGAGAGACACCTGTTTTCGAACCAATCCCCATTCAAATCACCCGCTAGGGCAGACACAGCGTAGCTACGCTACACCCCGACAATTACACTTCTACCAGCTGTTCTACAAGAGGGCTCACCCCCTCCGTCTTCGCTTTTAGCTCCGACGAACCAAGGGGTTTCGCTCCCATTGGAACCCCTTAAGCTGGATTCTTCCGTTCGTTACTCTTCTCGGTCCAAACTGCTTTCGATCTATTTTCATGGCCAGCTCAATCAGCCCTTCGTGTGATCATCTCTATCTGACGATGATAGCCGACGCCAAGTATAGCAAGGAATTCTTGTTTTTCAAAGTTTCTATTTTCACGCACACTTTGCGTCCATTCGAACAAAACATTAATCAATTCTTCCTGATCTTCTCAAAAAAAAACCTGCTTCAGTGTCCTTCGCAAACCCTTATGGTGCTTGACGATACTTCCCCGTTCCCTTCAACGTATGGGTTTTGGTCTTCCCCAAACAGGAAGCCCCATCACAAGCGCCTCCATTCCCAACAGCAGCAGCCCTTCTGCTACGAGAGCCCATTCTGCAACGGTGACCCAGAAGGTGAGGACAGCCAATCCAACAGCCACAAGTGTTAAATAGGGAAGAAGCTCTGACGCCTTTCCCCTCACATAAACCCATAGCACAGCATAGATCAGGCCAAGCGGGAATTGTGAAGCCAAAAGGAAAATAAACACATAAAGCGAAAGGCTCCGAAAAGAGTCACGCTTCCAGAAAGGGATAAGGATTCCAAGCATAAACGCTGCAAAAAGAAAGAAGCTACCCGAATTGATCACCACCAAAAAAACGATAATCTTGAGCAACTCAAAAATCGCAACATACCAAATCAGGGAGAACTCCAGGTACTCGATCACTCTCGTTGACTCATTGAGCGAAAACCGAACAACCGGCTTGCTTGTCTCAATTTGGGATAACGCAAATCGAAAATCCGGTAAGCATGCAGCCAAATAGGCTAACAGCATCCCAAGGATTATTAGCATTTATTCTTTAGACAGCTCAAATCCATCATGAAGAAGTCTTACCGCCTTCTCTGTCTCTTTCTTGCTGATGATACAGGACACCTTAATCTCCGAGGTGGAAATGAGATCAATATTAATGCCATTCTCACCCAGCATTTTGAAAAACCGAGCTGCAACACCTGGGCTAGAGACCATCCCTACCCCTACGATTGAAACCTTTGAAATATTTTTGTCAAAAACTACTTTCTCCGCTTTGATATCTTTCGCGAATCCCTCAGTCACTTCCAGGGCTTTGACAAAATCGTCTGCTGACACTGTAAAGGCGATATCATTCTTCTGGTTGGCCTGATTGCTCTGAACAATCATGTCCACGTTCACTTTGTGGTCTGAGAGCTTCATAAAGAGGCTTCCCGCAATCCCGGGCTTGTCTGGGAGTCCCAGTATGGCCAGCTTAGCCGTATTTTCATCATAAGCAATACCTGTTACAGGGTTTTTTATTTCCATCTTTGCAATCTCCTTTACTATCGTTCCTTCGTTAAAATTATAACTAGACCGAACATGCAACTCAATATTGTAAGCTCGTGCCCCTTCAACTGACCGAGGATGCAAAACCTGCGCCCCTAAACTTGCCATCTCCAACATTTCATCATAGGAGATATATTTGAGCTTTCGAGCATCCTTAATCAAATTTGGATTCGCGGTATAGACCCCATCCACGTCCGTATAGATTTCACACCGATCTGCTTTGAGTGCTGCGGCAATCGCAACCGCAGACGTATCCGACCCGCCTCGACCAATCGTGGTCACATCATCCTGACTATTGATTCCCTGAAAACCTGTGATAATCACAATCTTATTCGCCTTGAGTTCCTCAAGCGCACGGCCAGGCTTAACATCTAGGATTCGAGCTTTGTTATGAATGTCCTCTGTGTAGACTCCTGCCTGTCTTCCCGTTAAGGAAATCGCATCATGTCCTCTCGCCGTGATTGCCATCGCTAACAATGCCGATGAAATCGCTTCTCCCGTGGAGAGCAGAGCATCATATTCACGACCAGAAGGATGATCGACAATTTCTCTTGCCAATTTAATGAGTTCATCCGTGGTATCCCCCATGGCCGAAACAATCACCACCAGATGATACCCCTGAGCTTTTTCTTGAATAATACGCTCAGCAACTCGCTTTATTTTGTCGGTTGTTCCGACACTCGTTCCACCATATTTCTGAACAATAATCCGATCCAACCCAACTCCTCCTTCTTTATTCACTCTTCCAATGTGTACTCTTGCGAAAATGGTCTTCGCCGTTGTCATTCGTCGCTCATTTACGCACAGTAAACATCGCTTCTCATTCCTAGCCGAAAAACCATTTTCGCTAAGAGCAACAAAAAACCGTAAACTAATTTTGTTTTAGTACATACTGCGCCACCAAGTCTATGATATTGGTAATACCAGGAACTCGCAACTTCTCTTTCACCAGTTTTAACTCCTTTTTGACGCATTGTAAACCACTTTTAAGGGTCTCATCCACATAGTTTGCCAATTCACTCGGACTAAACTCCTGCAAATATTCTCTCACCACTTCTTTTCCTGCAACAATATTGGTCAGCGTGTAATGAGGATATTTAAACTTCTTCATGGCTCGTTTAACAAGCGGATAGGACAGGCGACTAAACTTATAAAGAATGGCGTGGGGAGTGCCAATAATAGCGGCTTCCAGGCAAATCGTCCCTGAGGTCATCATCGCGAACTCTGCCTGACTGAGCACCTCATACGTTTTTCCGATATGTACAGGGATAACCGCTGGAAATCGAGCCAAACAAGCCCTGATTCTTTTCTCAAATGTCCGATTGGGCAAATTTACAACAAACTGATAGGTTGAATCTTTCGCCAAGAGGTGCTCCGCTGCCTTGATCATTTCAGGGAACACCCAATCAATCTCCTGCTTTCTAGAGCCTGGAAAAATCGCAATAAGGTTTTTGTGAACCTCCTGCGGAATAGACCTCTTCTGATACTCTTCGATCATCTGAAGGAGAGGATGCCCAAAATACCGAACATTCTCTGTCTTGGCATGATAACTATCATACTCATCTTTAAAAATACAAATGATCTTTTGGGCAAATTGAACCACTTTTTGCAAACCTTTTTCAGATCCCCACACCCATTCCTGCGGCGGAATATAGTAGACAACGCAAATGCCTAGCTTTTTGGCCTGTTCCGCGATCATCATATTAAAGCCCTGATAATCAACACATACCACCAGATCAATCTGTCTGGTTTTAAGCACATGAACCAATCTCGCTTTGAGCATAAGGAGAGCGGGAATATGGCGAAGCGTTTCAAGAAATCCAATGGTCGCACGTCGCGTCACATCCCAAAGAATCTGCGCCCCAGCTTGACGAAGCCGATCACTGCCAACCGCCAATATTTTCAAAGAGGGGTCTCGTGCCAAGAGAGCCTTGGCCAAGTAAGCGCCATGAAGGTCTCCAGAAACTTCCCCCGTAATCATCAGGATCGTTCGAGCCGAGTTTTTCATTGCCTAGACAGGGGAAAGATCATCCTGGGTGGAATCTCTTCTCATTATTCCGGTTTTACTTTCAGCTTTCAGAAAATCGATGAGATATCTAACCTCTGGTGTTATATCGATATCTGCTATTTTCTCTAATGCCTGGGTCAGGTTCATCTTTGAACGAAACAAAATCCTATAAGCTTCTTTCACCGCTTTTTGGGACTCCTTGCTTACCCCATTGCGCTCCAGTCCCACGACATTCAGTGTTCGGATCGCTGCGGGATTACCTTCAATTAACATAAAGGGTGGAACATCTTGATTGACCTTGGAATAGCCTCCGACCATCGCAAGTTTCCCAATCCGACAGAATTGGGTAATACCCGCCATCCCCCCTAGAACTGCATTATCCCCAATCGTGACATGCCCAGCGACTTGAACGGCATTGGAAATCACGATCTTGTTCCCAAGCTGGCAATCGTGAGCGATATGAACCATCGTAAGGAGCAAATTATCGTTTCCGATGACGGTTTTGCCTCCCTTTTCGGTCGCGCGGTTAATGGTGACGTACTCTCGAATATCATTGCGAGCACCTATTTCCACATAACTCTTTTCACCCTTGAATTTCTTATCCTGAGTCGTGTTTCCGATGATGGAGCCATAGTGAATATGGGTATCTTCTCCGATGGTTGTCCACTTCTCGATTACCACATTGGCCTCAACGATCACACCATTACCCAATTTGACGCCCTCACCAATATAGGCATGAGGACCTATTTGAACGTCTTTTCCAATTTGTGCGTTGGGATGAATCTTGGCTGTAGGATCAATTTTTACTTCCATTTGCATATCCGCGAGCGAGAATGTCATCTGAGCTTCCACGACGACCTTGCCATCCACGTAAGCTTTGCCTATCGTTTTGCCAACGGCTCCCTTGCGCTTGTACAGATCCACCTCAAGACGCAGCTGATCCCCGGGGGCTACAGTCTTTCGAAATCGAACATTTTCAATCGAAGCAAAGTAGGCTATCTTGCCCTTGGTTTCAGGAAAAGACAACAGGATTATTCCAGAAAGTTGCGCCAAAGCCTCCACCATGAGTACCCCGGGCATCACAGGATGACCAGGGAAATGTCCCTGAAAGAAGGACTCATTCATAGAAACGTTCTTCAGTCCAACCACTCGCTTCCCTGCCTCAAACTCAATCACTCGATCCACCATGAGAAAGGGATATCGGTGGGGCAAAATCTCCATGATCTGGTTAATGTCGTACATGTATGAGTATTGTACCAAATTTCTTGAGCGTTGGGGACTCTCACGTTAAGCAAGATAAAAAGTTAAGTGGGGTAGTCGGTTAGCTCCTCCTGACAGACAAAACGTATATCCATAGAGGCGAAGTAATCTGCCCCCCGAACCTCAATACCACCCTGATGTTGAGAAAGGATTCATTGATGACGGTAAAATAACTTTTCAGAAACCGGAGTGGTGAATCGTTGTTCATTTAGTTATCCATGATGTCCAACTATTTTGCCCAGTTCTTTTATGGAAATAACCTGTGTGGTTTTATTCAACGGATAGCTCGTGTCCCCCGGGTAAACAATATATCCATGTTGCAGATTCAAGTCTTCCAGTCCATGAATAAATCCTTTTGACACGGTTGGTGAAGAGGAGTGCTTTATTTCAATGGCCACGACGGGTTTGTCCGCTTGTGTTAAAACAAGATCAATTTCCGCTCCTGCTTGTGTTCGGTAGAAATAGGGTTTAACAGAATCAGGCAAAATACGAATCAATTGCTCGACTACAAACCCCTCCCACGAATGACCAAGAATCGGATGGTTGAGGACATCCTCATAACCTCTCAGATTTAACATTGTATGCAGGATCCCAGAATCTCGAATATATACCTTTGGAGACTTGACTAATCGCTTTGAAATGTTGATGAAATAAGGCTCCAAAACCCTGGCCATATATGTCCCCTCAAGGATTGAAAGTAAGTGACGCACCGTTTGTGCGGTGATGTCCAGATTGCTGGCAATTTGGCTCGCATTCCAAAGCTGACTATGATAGTGACTGAGCATCAACCAGAACTTTCGGAGATGGCCTGCTGACACGCGAAACCCAAGTTGTGGGATGTCTCGTTCCAAGAACGTATTAATATAAGCACTAAGCCACCGATTAGCCTTATTTGAATCGGTTAGAAAAGCTGACGGATACCCCCCTTGAACCCATAGCTTCTTGATATTGGATAAATCCGAGCCTATTTCATGAATGGTTAGTGGTGGCAACTCATGGTAGATAATACGCCCTGCCAAAGTTTCGGACGATTGCCTAATCAAATGAGGAGAGGCGGAGCCAAGAACAAGAAATCGTCCCGGTCGTCGTTGCTTATCAATCAAACTTCTAAGAACAGAGAAAAGTTCAGGTTTTCGTTGGATTTCATCAAGTATCACGAGTTTATCCTGGAGATGGTCAAGGAATAATTCCGCATCTTCAAGTTTATTCAAATCCGAGGGTAGTTCCAAGTCCAGATATACAGAATTCAGGATAAAATGACTGGCAATATCTTTAGCAAGGGTTGTTTTTCCCGTCTGACGAGCACCCAATATGGCCACGACAGGAAACTGACTTAGGGATTCTTGCAGGGTTTCTCGTAGTTGTCTATGAATAATCATCCTTGTATTTTAAATGACAGCCTTTCGATTTACAAGGATAAAACTATATCCGTTAAATTGTCCCGATTGATGCCTGCGTAGGCATGATTGGGGTAGGCGATGTCTGTTTCGGCGATAGTTTTTTTGAAAAGACTTTCGATGAGCGTGGTTTTGCCAACCTGACGTGACCCCACTAGGATAATGACGTTGCCCAAATGAAACTGTGCGGCAATTTGTTCTGACAATAGGCGTTGATACATATCATGGATATGTATCATAAAATGTAGAAATGCGCAAATAATTGAACAAGAATTCAGCAATTCTAATTATAACTTTTGTTGCTCCAAATTGCCGCCTCACCCACCCCT
>CAYHOI010000037.1:0-16589 GCA_964358175.1 uncultured Candidatus Marinamargulisbacteria bacterium
GCCAAATTCACCGTAAACCGTAAACCGCCACCCCCCAGAAACTCATCGGTTACACTGATCCCCAAAAATCTCCTTGAAACCGATTTTAGAAGTGGTATGCTTGTTTCAAAAGGAGTGAATGCCATGTTAAATCTCAACAAATTTACATTAAAAGCGCAGGAAGCGGTACAGTCCGCCTATGAAATGGCTCAGCGCAGTGATCATCAGGAAGTGGATTGTCTCCACTTGCTGGGGGCAATGCTTCGCTTGGAGGGAGGAATCGCTGCTCAGATTCTTGAAAAAATCGGCGTTCGAAACGACGATATTTTGCGTGAGATTGATTCAGCTCTAAAGTCCGTCGCCAAAGTCGAGGGAACTGCTCAGCAGTACTTAAGCAATGCCTTGGGCCTTGTGTTCAAGCAAGCCCAGAAAGAAGCTGACCGATTTAAGGATGATTATGTCACAAATGAACACTTATTGATCGCTTTGGTAGAGGTGACCAGCGAGGCCAAAACGATTCTTATCCATGCCGGAGTCACTAAAGATTCCATCCTGAAAGTGCTTCAAGAAATTCGGGGTTCCGAGCGTATTACCGATCCTAACCAAGAGGAAAGCTTTCAGTCTCTCAAGAAGTATTGCAAGGATCTCAATAGTTTGGCTCGCAATGGCAAGCTGGATCCTGTCATCGGGCGCGACGATGAGATTCGGCGCGTCATGCAGATTCTGGCTCGGAGAACCAAAAATAATCCTGTACTGATTGGGGAGCCGGGCGTCGGTAAGACCGCTGTTGTCGAAGGATTGGCACAGCGCATTGTAAATGGCGACGTTCCAGAAGCTCTCAAAGACAAACGAATTGAGGCTTTGGATATGGGGGCACTCGTGGCGGGAGCCAAATACCGTGGTGAATTTGAAGATCGGTTGAAGGCACTCCTCAAAGAAATTGAAAAGGCGGAGGGAAAAGTTATTCTCTTTATCGATGAACTCCATACCATTGTTGGAGCAGGAGCCGCAGAAGGCGCGATGGATGCGTCGAATATGCTCAAGCCCGCCCTCGCTCGCGGACTCCTTCGCTCAATTGGAGCCACCACGCTCGACGAGTACCGTAAACATATTGAGAAGGATGCCGCGCTGGAACGGCGATTCCAGCCGGTAATGGTCTTGGAGCCAAGTGTGGAAGATACGATCGCCATCCTGCGCGGGCTGAAGGAAAAGTATGAGGTTCACCACGGCATCCGGATCAAAGACTCGGCGATTGTAGCTGCCGCCCAGTTGTCGCACCGATACATCGCAGATCGATTTTTGCCCGACAAAGCCATTGACCTGATTGACGAGGCTGCCTCGCGACTCCGAATTGAGATAGACAGTATGCCCCAAGAGATTGATGAGCTGGAACGAAAAAGTGTTCAGCTGGAAATTGAACGGCAGGCCTTAAAGAAAGAAACCGACCCCAAATCAAAGGAGCGGCTTGAAAAGATCATTCAGGATATCAGCGAACTCACAGAGAAAAAGAATGTTCTGAAGGCTCACTGGATGAAGGAAAAAGAAAATATTAAACAAATGAGTGCTATTAAGAAACAGATCGAAGAAGCAGGGATTCGTTCGCAAAAAGAAGAACGGCGAGGAAATTTCGAGGAGGTTTCCAAGATCCGGTATGGGGAGATCGTTGACCTGCAAAAACAACTGGATTCTGCACAACAGAAAATCGCGCTGATTCAAAAAGATCAGCGTATGTTAAAAGAGGAAGTGGATGAAGAAGATATTGCTGAAATCGTTGCACATTGGACAGGCATTCCCGTCTCCAGAATGATGGAGAGCGAGATGAACAAGCTCATTCGAATGGAGGAAAATCTGGCTCGTCGCGTGATTGGGCAGAAGGAAGCCATCAACGCGGTTTCCAACGCAGTCCGTCGGTCGCGCTCTGGGATCTCGGATCCCAATCGCCCCATGGGAAGCTTTATTTTCCTGGGACCTACAGGTGTCGGCAAAACGGAGCTTGCCAAGGCTTTAGCCGAATTTTTATTTGACAATGAAGAGGCCATTGTTCGGATCGACATGAGCGAATACATGGAGAAACACGCTGTCTCACGGCTCATTGGGGCTCCTCCCGGGTACGTGGGTTATGACGAGGGCGGACAACTCACAGAGGCGGTTCGTCGTCGCCCTTACGCCGTCGTACTATTTGATGAGATCGAGAAGGCTCACCCTGATGTATTCAATATACTCCTACAAATTCTGGATGACGGACGACTCACCGATGGACAGGGGCGAACCATTGACTTTAAGAACACAGCGGTCATCATGACCTCCAACGTGGGGAGCGATTTGATTCTTCAGGCTAAAGAAGTCTCGAAGGTTAAAGGGCAGATTTTGGAGCGACTGAAAACCCATTTCAGACCGGAATTTCTCAACCGAATCGATGAAATTATTGTGTTTACTAGTTTGGCACAAGCGGAACTTCAGCAAATTGTTGGACTTCAACTGGGACTCTTAAAGAATCGCCTGGTGAGCAAGGACATCGCAATCTCCTTTACGGACACACTCATCGAACATTTGTCGCAAGTGGGCTATGACCCCGTCTTCGGAGCTAGGCCGATGAAGCGAGCTATTATTCATGAAGTACAAGACAAATTAGCCCTGAAACTATTGTCCGGAGATATTGGCGCAGGACAAATGGTAAATGTGGACTTTTCTAATGAAGGGGTGGTATTTAAGGTTCAGTCGTCAGGAGATCCAAAAAGTTAAGAAGAAGGTAGTCGTTGTAGCGTCGCGAGACGATTTGCATCCCAAACGGGAGATTGTTGGGAGAAGTAAAAAAAGGCGCACTGATCGAAGGCAAATAGGTCAGTGTCCACATGAGTGCTGGGTCTGGATTTTCGAGAACACCTCGATCTGGAGCTTCCCCCGCCGTGGACAAACATACCAGCACATCATAGTCTTTCATGAACTCGTCCATTTTCTGACACAATTCCACCTGATCCGACAGTGCCTTCAGGTAGGCTTCAACTGAAATCCCTGCCCCCGTACTGATCATCTGGTTCATGATATCGGAAACATGTTCGGCACTCTTCGCTTCTGCCTTGAAATAATAGGACAAGGACTTGTTGTATATCGTTTCATGGATGGCATGGGTGTTCAACATTTCGGCTGGCAACTCAACCTCGCTGATTTGCACATCCCCTCGATTTGAGAGGCGCTCTACGTAGGATAGCATTGCAATCTGGGCATATTCCGGTGCGAACCGCCACGTATGTGTTTTGACAAAGCCTACACGCCAAGGTCGATCTGCGGGTTTGTTTTTTCGAAGGGGGTCGTTGAAAGCTTTGTATGAAAAAGGATAATTGGGCCCTCTCACTCTAAGAATATCAAAAATGGTTCGCAAATCCCCTGGATGGGACGTAAAGAAGCCAATGGTATCGAGACTATCGGTTGTTTTGAGCATTCCGGTTCGCGGAATCGTACCAAAAGAAGGTTTATATCCCCAAGTCCCACAAAAACTGGCTGGACGGATAATCGAGCCAGCCGTTTGGGTGCCCAGCGCAACCGGAACCACACCCAGGGCAACCGCAACGGCTGACCCGCTGGAGGAAGTTCCTGGCGTCTTGGAAATATCATAGGGATTAAGTGTTTTGTTGAGTTCATGCACCGCAAATTCCGCTGTCACCGTTTTCCCCGCGATGATAGCACCCGCTTCTTTGAGATAATAAACTGTTCGGGCGTCATTACCTGGCGTAAAATCTTTCCAAAGCACGCTTCCCATTTGAGTCGGGAAATCGATGGTATTATAAATATCCTTCACCCCGACCAGAATTCCCTCCAAAGGACGAGCCAGATTGTCTCGTAATCGTTTCGTGGATAGTTGAGCTTGTTTGAGAAGAAACTCGGGGTTAAACGTTTCCCACATCTCAAAACGTGAAAATCGCTCAGACTTCTCGATGCAATCTTGGGCAAGATCCAGTGGCGTTAAAGATCCATTTTTGTAAGACGCCATCATATGTTCAATGGATAAACTCTCCATCCCTATTCGGTCTCCCTGGGGTCTTTTCTGTGAAGATGCTTGTCAATGATTTGCTGCATAAAGGGAACCAATACCTCCGCATTAGGTTGCTCTTTCTTTATTTTCGGCAAATCGATATCTTTAATTTTTTCAAGTCGAATATCTTCAAAAATACGATAAAATTCATCATCCGACATATTTGTAATTTTTAAGAAATAATCCAACACTTGAGGGATTTCACAATCCTTTCGAGCAATTGCAAAACCCTCCTCGCGCGTCATTAGACCGTTGCGCACATCCACACAGGCTTGGTAGGTCGCACGTCCATAACCCCGCTTCAAATAACAGGTAAAGTCATGCATTCCTGCCATCACACATTCCGCACTCTTGTACCCTTTATAGGCTCCCTCCATTTGTGTCTCTTTCCAGCCGTACTCCTTACTGATAAATTCTGTCTGTCGCTCATCATCCCAGAAAATATAATCTCCCAGATGAATTCCGAAAATACCGGTTCGCTCACATTCTTCAGCAGATGGAACTTCAAAAGGATACAAATCTTTCTCGGACAAATCACCACAGACCATTTCGGACGGTTTCTTTTTGGCCGAAACTTTGGTGAAATACTCCCGATCAAATTTGTGTACCGGGCACAAATAGGATGCACGTCCTGACGCCTCAGCAATAGACTCGCCCCAGACGAGCAGTTTGATGTTGAACTTCGCCGCAATATGCAGGGGAAACGCCCCCACCCCTGCATGACAGTGCCAGCAAGAATCTCCAATTTCTCCAATAGACTTTTTGGCAAGTCGATTCACCAGCTTACGATTTGGCGTAAACATCATGTGATCCAAATCAAACACGTCTAAGCATCGTTGCAAATTGTACCAACCCGTCTCCGAAAACCAATTATGCGAAAAGGTTACCGCCAAAGGCTTCATTCCATAAATTTTGGTCAAGACATGTGCCTGGAAGAAACTATCTTTTCCTCCGCTAATAGGCAGAATACAGTCATAGTTGTTCCCAGCATCCTTCTTTGCGGTATCGATCAACGCTGCCAACTGCTGCTCCCTCTCCACCCAGTTGATATGAATCTTTTGCTCGGAGGACTGACAGGCCTGGCAAATTCCTAATTCGTCAAACTGAATCCCTTCTTGTGTTTCAGGCATACAACAACGTATGCAGTATTGCAGCTTATCGATCAGTGGCTTCTCAGTTGGCGTGTTCATGATTCCCCCCGAGAAAATCTCTGGCTAAAATACCGTATTCAATGATATCAACATATTCTCCATTTTTCAAAAAAGCCTCTACGCGGCGACCCTCTTCTCTCATTCCAAGGTCGTTTGCCAACTTTTGCATGGGAATATTGTATGCAGAGGTCCCGCAATAAATTCGATGCAGTTCCAAAGTTGAAAATCCGTATTCCAATAGAAGGCGACTGGCTATTTTTGAATACCCCCGATTGTAATAGGCCTTCTCTCCAAATAGAATCGCGAATTCGGCACTATGATCGCGATCACTTATTTGCTGCAATGAAATGTTCCCAATATGCACCTGATCGTCTTTGTGGATCACAGCGAATACTTGATCCGTTTTACTGGAATTGACCCTGGCGATATATTCGCGAGCCTTATCACGGGTGTATTCGACATCGCCATGCGAGTTGTACTTGCACACCTCTTTGTCATTAAGCCATCTAGGATAAGCCCCCTCTGCATCCGATTCTTGCAGTGGTCGCAATATCAATTCGACCGATTCGATCTTTGTCATCGTCAATTTTACCTTTTCTGCAACAGAAACCATGTTAAGTCATCCTGAATGAAGTTCGGATCTCGAATATATTTAAATCCGTAATCGACCAGCTCAAGATCCGGATACTTGTCCAAGATCTCGCCGGCAAAATTCCTCTTAAAAAGCTTTCCGGTTTCGCCCCTGTATACGATCTCAACAGGGGTCGGGTTGTAGTACTCCGTTACACAAATATATCTCCTGGAGTATTTGTACATCATCTCGTAGACGCTCTGCAAATCATTTGGGTTAATATGAATAAGAACCGTTTGGGTAAAAACAAAGTCGAAGGATTGCTGCACGTTGCTTTGCATGTCCAGAATAGAGGTTAAGTAAGCTTGGCCTGTGCAAACCTCCTTTAGTTGCTCATACGCCCTCGCGTTGATCTCCACGGCGGAAGTTTTGGCATTGGGCAATAGGCAGTTTATTGCCTTGATATTCATGCCAATATTTCCTCCCAATTCAAGCACAGAGCCAACATTTCGCGTCCGACTGAGTATGTCGCTGAATATGTTCAGTTTCGAGGCATGCAACTCAGCACCTTGATTTCGTTCAATATACATGTCTCCAAAATCACCCGCCCAAAATTTCTCTTGCTCATTGTTAAAATGATCCGTCATCTTGTTTGCTCCCCTCTTAACATTCGGAATTTTATTTCAGCCATTTTCCAGTCTTCTTCGTTGTCGATATCTTGAGCCTCACTCTCTGGAATAACAATCGGGAGTGTATTCTGGCAAAAGAGTTTTTGTTCGGCAAAGAGACTATCCGTCCTCAGACAGTAAAACTGTCCGCAATCATGATAAATAGGTTCAAGATCTTGCGAACGAACATTGTAGTTTTCTGGATATAACATTTTTGCGCGATTCTCTCGCATCACAAGACAACGCTGAGGCGGATAAGAATATTGAACAATTGGAAGAACCCCATCTACCTTTTCGCTGATAAGTAGCGTCATTGCCTGATTGAGTCGTTGAGCTGAAATAAATGGAGCGGTGGGATAAATGCAACACAACTGTTCAAATACTTTTCCCAGCTCTTTGTATTTATTCATAACCTCAATAAGTACTGGCGCGGTCATCGCCATATCAGATGACATCTCAGGGCTTCGCATAAAGGGAACCTTTGCACCGTATCGTTGAGCAATCTCCGCAATCTCTTGGTCGTCCGTTGAGACCATCACCTCCGTAAAAACACCACTCTGAAGTGCTGCCTCAATCGAATAGGCTATAATCGGCTTGGAACAAAACTCTTTAATATTCTTGCGAGGAATTCTCTTGCTGCCACCACGTGCTGGAATAATAGCGATTGTACTCATCGGTTCGGGTATATCATACATCAACTACACCATCCTGCAACTCCCCACGGTTTTCCCATACCTTATTAAACGCATTAAAAACATCGTCAAGGTCAGATCTTGTCATCCCTGGCCGCATGAGCTCATGGGTCATCAGGGTGTTCTGATGCAGGTCTTCTACCACGGGACATATCCCTCGTTCATAGGAGACCGTGCCCTCATATTTTTCGCAACTGAAGGGGCACCCTTGACTGCCGTAGGCAATACGTTGCTGATATATGGGTTGCCAATAGAGGGGGCGAACATACCCTGCCCCCACCTTCACCCCTTCCGTTTCGCGTCGCTCGATCGGCATAAGCTCAGCCTTAACAGCCTCCACAAAACGATCACGGTGAATTCCGGCTAATTGTGCATTAAATTTCATCGCATGAACATAATACACGTGGGAGGCATTTTCTCTTGTCTTGGCTAACTCAAGGCAGGGAATCGTTGCGAGTCTCTCGCTTAAGTAACGGACGTTTTCGATTCTCGCATCCACCAGAGGGGCTAATTTTTTCAATTGTTCCCGACAAATTGCGGCTTCGATTTCGCACATCCGATAATTAAATCCCAGCATATTCACCAGATTGGCTACTCCTTTTCCTTCGACAACCGATTCAGCATGGTTTCGGATCAATCGAAGTCGATCAGCGAATTCGGCATTGTCGGTTACGATGATGCCCCCCTCGCCTGAATGAATATGCTTGTGATAGTTCAGCGAAAACACCCCCATATCGCCAAGGGTTCCTGCAAAACGATCCCCCATCTTGGCTCCGGGCGCTTGCGCACAGTCCTCGATCACAAGTAACCCATGTGCTTTCGCAATCGCATTGATTTGATCCCTTGCATAAGGCTGTCCAAAAAGATCGACCACGATGATGGCTTTGGTGCGAGGCGTAATCTTTTCTTCAACGGATTTCGGATCAAGACAAAAGAAATCAGGTTCGATATCCGCAAATACGGGAATCGCATTGTATATCAAGGCTGCCGTTGCAGAAGCTGACATGGTATAGGGACTCACGATCACCTCATCCCCTGGGCCAATCCCTGCTGCGCCCACCGCACAGTAAAGCCCCGAGGTCGCGGAATTCACGGCAACCACATGTGCCACCCCAAAATGCTGTGCCCATTCCGACTCCAAGGCCTGCACTTCGGGTCCACCCAAAAAATCCTGATGCCAAGTTCCCAGAAAACGAGATAGCACACCGGAATCAAAGACACGCTTAATGGCCCCTTCCTCATGTTCGTCAAAGATTCGATAAGGCGGGAAGAGGGTCGTTCTAACCTTTTGACCTCCATTAATTGCTAACTTCCCCATAAGAGCTTCTCCACTTCGGCAATGACGTTTTGAACAGGGCTTCGTACCACTTCTAGATTATAGGCAATCGTATTCGTTTTCGTAAGGGCTTCTTTAATCTGATCACCCAACGATTGCTTGTCCAAAACTGTTTTTGTGAGACCCATTCTCGATAAAACGAAAGGATCCTTTTGATTTAACCCAATCTGAACACTTAAGATTGGACGCCCCAGCAAAGCAGCCTCGATGAGAAACATCGAGGACATGCCCACGATCAGATCAGACTCTTTCATCAGGCAAAACGGTTCGCTTTCATCCCCCACGATGACTCGAAATGGCATTGCCCTTTCTTCAAGGATTCGATTGATGCTGTCCTTTTTCTCCTTCGGATGCAACCGGATAAGCAAAACAAACTTGTGCAGAGAATTAGCGTGGACTTCTTCCAAGCCATCCAGCAACGCTGAAAAAATGCTGTATTGATCATAGCCTCGTGCGCAGGTGCTTTGCTCCTGGTCGTGATAAGTTTCCATGATCGGTTCAGAAGCAAAAACGATGAGTGCGGTGTCCGGATCTATCAGGTGGCGGGATTTTATTTCTCCTGTTGGATGAATCGTGCTTGCCTTTTTCATAAGTGTCTCAAAATAGGGCTGTCCTGTTACCACAAGCTTATCTGGAGGAAGGCCTTCTGCTATCGCCTCGTTTTTGGCCAACTTATCCATGATAAAGATCCGGCTGGGAAGAAAATCGATGCTGGGTTTTTGCGCATATTGTCTATATTCCGACAACCCATAACGGGAGAATCGCATGCCATAAGACATCCATTGATCGATGATGGCTGCACTGGGAATGCCGAGCTGCTGTGCAGATTGCCATAAGTATTTTTCTGTAAAATCATCCGAACTGGTTCCCGTCAGCACCAGATCTACGTTGAGAGACTTCAAAAAGGAGGTCACCTCGACGGGTTCGATTCGCTCAAGAGTCTCGCAAATGTTCTTCCCCAACAATCCATGGTCTTGATATTTTCGAAGGGAAATATCTTTGCCATACAGGGAAACACTGTAACCTTTCTGCTCTAAAGGTTGTACCAAAGGAATGATCGTGTTCGCTCCTCCGGGATCGCGTGAAAAAAGAAGCAGTCTTTTTGGCGTCATTCACCCTCCCGAATAGACAGGCAAAGACTTAACACACGAAAACCATCCTCTAGGGTACACCGAGGTTGAGATTTGTTTTGCAGGGTATCATATAAGTTATTCGCCAAGGAGGGGAGACTTTGTGCCAAATCAACCTGAAGCTCTTGTGTCTTCGCAAGATTTTTGTACCCAGAATACAGAGAGCTCTCTTCAACGCCGTATATATCAATCCGTCCTCCAGAGTTTTGAATATGGACTCTGCCTCTGGAAAACAACAGATCTATCTCAAAAATTGTAAATTCTCGGGAATCCATGCCCATCAGATTGAAATAGGCCTCCTCCCCCCACCTCAATAAAGCTGACCAGGTAGGATCTTGTGAAGAAAAATCAATCAGTGCATGTCGTTTAGAATCCACTTCAGGAATTCCAAAAAAATAGAGCAACAGGTCTAGCATGTGCGAGCCATTGTGAATCAACCCTTTGCCATATAAACCCGTTCCTCCAAGGAATCGTCCGTGTACACCCGCTTGAATATTTTCTTTTAGCCTCACATAGTCTGTCAAATAGCGACGAGAATAATTGACGAGCACGGTAATTTGTTTTTGTTCAGCGAGTTCTACCATGCTTCTGGCTTGATCTATCTTTAGCGCAATCGGTTTTTCAAGACAAATAAACCGAATGGGGAATGAAGTGACCGTCTTGAAGACATCAAAATGACCTCCGTCCGCCACCGCGATCACCATCCCGTCAACCTGCTCAACTTTAAACAGCTCCTCAACAGACTCGTAGCCACGCCCTCCCCATATTCCTGCTGCTTTCTGCGCCTGAGCACCATTGGAATCAACGAACCCCACGAGATTAAACTCCGGGTGCGCGCAAAAGGCATGTGCATGACTCAGAATATATGGGCTTTGAGGCGAATCATAAAATGCGCCCATATTGCCTGCTCCGATAATGGCGATGGAGTACATTTTAATACCTCCACTCTTCACAGAGAAGAGGGCTTTGATTTAATTTCTCTTTAAGGTACTGCCATCCGGGTAAAAACTTATTCATGTATGCCTTAAAGCGTTCATTGTGAAGATACTCTCTGGGTGCTTCACGTTCTTGGCTTTGTAGCTTAAGCCGTTGCTTTTTAATCCACCCCAATTTTGAAATAGCATAAATACGAATAGCGTTTAAATCCATGCAATTGGGGGCTGAAATTTTAACTTTTCCTAGAGGAGGATAAACACTTAGAAGGTAATTATATTTAAGTTCATTTTGGAATAGCTTCACTATCCTATTCTGGGTCTTTCGTTCTATTTGTCCCACTTCACTCATGGTCTAAACCCTTCAAATCGTTGTTGAGCAATTGCTATGGCTTTATGCAATTTTTCTTCTAATAGTTTTTGTGGTGGTAATACGGTTAGATAATCAGCAACTCTAATATTGCTTCGGTCTAACTGCATTAACTCAACGTGTTCTTCGTTTTTCCCTGCACAAAGGATTAATCCTAGCTGGATGGGTTTTTCTGGTTTTTTACTTATGGCAGTTCGTTCAAAGAGCATTGATTTAATACGTTCCCTAAATGTGCGTACGCTCCAATGCTCCAATTTACACATCTCTATGTAGAACTCTCTTTTTAAAGGATTCTCGATAGAAATAACAGCTAAAAGATGAGTCCAGCTTAATTGTCGTATCAGCGATACGACAATCTTTTCATCTGGAAAAGTTTCAGCAAACTGCATCATTCTTCGCAAATTCTTCTCTGAGAAGGAGGCTCCATATTCAAGTGCTAATTGTCGCCACAGTGTAGCGACAATCTTTTTGCCATAAGATTCTGAATGGCTGTATGCTTTTATTTCAGTATTAATTTTTGTACCAATTTGCCAGTACAGCATACTCATAGTGGCATTAACTGCTACTGCAAGTTGTTGTTTACTTTGTTCAATGAGTTGTTTGATGTTTTCAAACAGTTGCTGAGATTGAACGTCGTGGTTCACATTTTCACCCATACTAATCTTATCCTTCCAGTTAGAAGCTACTGCATCAAATTAATCATTAACCTTATCCTTTAACAGTTTTTTATCGGAAACTTTCAATCGTTTCTTAGATTCCTTTATATTTTCAGGAGTAGGAAGATTTTCAGGCATCAACCCAACGAGTTAGTTGAGGTAGTGGCATATCGTATCTTTATGCTGTATAGTTCTGATTTTTTAATAGCCATAATGCCTTATAGCGTCGCTTTGGACTGAAAAGGACTCCCTACCGAACAATCATCGCCTTTAACTCATCCACCGACAGCCATTTATCATTGATATCGCTACTGTAGACCATGCCTTCCGGAATAGAGGGATAAGCAAAATATTTTTCAATCGGCGTCGAAGTGAACTCGGGGAGGATCACGTAGATATCCCCAAGGTCGCGTGTGAGGCGGGATTCATGCTCTGAAATAAGGGCTTCATGGAGCTTCTCGCCAGGTCGGATTCCCACGACATGATGGGTCATATTTTCTCCAAAAGCTTTAACCAGATCGGTAATTTTCATGCTCGGGATTTTGGGAATCAACAATTCACCGCCGACGCCAATATCAATGGCTCGGAGAACAAGATCCACTGCCGCTTCGAGGGTGATCCAAAAGCGAGTCATACGCTCATCTGTCACAGGCAAATCGGTAATGCCTTGGTTCACCATGTCGCGAAAAAACGGGATGACACTCCCTCGGCTTCCCACCACGTTGCCATATCTCACCAGTGAAAACGTTGTTCTCCCGTCGCCTGAATAATTGTTCGCCGCCATAAACAACCGCTCCATCGACAACTTGGTCGCTCCATACAAATTCGCCGGACTAACGGCTTTATCAGTTGAAAGGGCGACCACCTTTTCTACATTGTTTTGCAATGCAGCGAGCACGATATTCTGTGCACCGATGATATTGGTTTTCACGGCCTCAAAGGGATTATATTCAGCGACAGGAACATGCTTGAGCGCGGCGGCATGAATAATATAATCCACATTGCGTGTCGCCAAACACAATCGCTCCAAGTCTCGTACATCTCCGATAAAGTAACGCATACGATCATCTTTTAGCGTGCGTGCCATATCGGTCTGTTTGAGTTCATCGCGAGAGTAGATAATAATCTTCTTCGGCGAAAAATCATCCAAAAGCCGTTTCACGAATTTCTTGCCAAACGACCCTGTCCCCCCCGTTATCAGTATGGTTTTATCGGTTAACATGTTTCACTCTCCCTCTTTTCATATTCATCATCCAATGTTGCGATCAAATTGTCCATCCTTTCGGCGAAGGAGCCCATTCCTTCATCAACGCTACTCAGAAACAAAGCGGCTTTATTGCGTTGATCGATCTCGACATCCTCGCTTTTATAATCCTGCGTATTAATCAAATCCATCATTTTGAACAAGACGTGAGAAGCCACCGATGTCTTGGAAATATGCTCCAGCTCTAACGCATAATCCTTTGTCAGCAAGTTCATCGTCTCATTAACCGTATGGATATTTGTTTGCATCTGCGCTTCTTCTAGGGCCGTTAGTTTATGGCCGTTTCGTTCATGCTCCGTCAACCTCTTTACAAGCTTAAATGCGTCCACCCCTTTATTCGCTAAATCTTTAACCTTTTGGTAATATTCGCGAAGTTCGACAAGGTCTTTGCGACGTTCAGGATAATGCTCAAAGTCATAGTGAAAATCAATTCTTTGAAGCGTACTCCGGTCAATGGGATTATCTTTGATATATTTTTCGTAAGCCTCCTTAAGAGAAAGATGCTCCAGCCCCTGAAGATATACCCCCCCCTCCGTACAGTTTGTAAAATGGGTAATTTTTCGCTCAGAAACCATTTTTTCCAGAAGAATTCGACAGACCTCAAAGCCTGAATTGGTGTAAACTTTTTCGCCATAAAAGCCGTCCACCTCTATCACAGGGTCATATTCAATTACATCTGCCTTGGGATTGGGGTGTTTAAAATATTTCACCCCGTTTTCCTCAACAATGCTGAGAGTCGCGTCGAAAGTCGCGCCATCGATATGCGTTTTGGCTCCCGTGTACGCCAGATCCTGCCCCAGTAAGATGACGCGGGAAGCCCCCATTTTTTGGGCAAGAAAAATCGACATGAACGCAACCGTAAAGCCTGCCTTAATAAAGATATCCCCTGACACATCAATCCCCATTTTCTCGAGAATGGTTTGAAAAAAGGTTCTGCTCAGCATCGCGCTGGGTGAAATGAAGTAATGGGCAGGGATCTGCTCGATGACTCCCCAATAACAAGACATTTCAATGGCGATATTCAAATCGGCGGTATCCACACCTTCCAAATAGTGAATAACCTCTCCCTGCATATCTAAAATCGTGACAAAATCCGGCTTAATACCCTTTGCCAGTAATGGCTTCAAGCAAGACGCTACCGAAATGATAAAGACCTCATCTCGAATAGAGTGTAGGAAATCAATATTTTTCATAAGAGAAGGTCCCGCCGCAACACAGACCACCGGCTTATCCTTGACATAATTAAGTAATGTTCTCACATGCGGATAGTTGATAAATTTCGGCAGAGACTTCCACTCGTTCTCAATCACTTTTTCACCCACAAAAAATTCGGTAAAGAAATTGGTGCTCATCAATGAGGTCACTTTGACAACATGCGATCTAAGCGTATTAAACAGCTCCAGATTGATACGATCAAACGGCCTGTACGCAAAGAACTTAAGGCCCCCATAAATATAAGCGGACTGCCCCAGGTTAAACTCTATGACCTGAACACATATCTTAATATCGTCATAGGCTACAGGCATGAATGATTCTGTCTTGAATAAATCCGTAAAGTCAAAAAAATAGCACAAGGTTCGAAAATAACTCGCACTCGGAAACACCACATAAACGCGCCGAAACCAGGGATAAGCACTTAGAATCGATTCCACGCAATAGGGATCGGGCGCGAAAAGCAGCGCAGTCGTGATGAGCTTCGTCTCGACTTCCCTTTCGGCAAATTCAGCTTCGATCAATTCCTGTGAAAAGCCTTTCGGATTAACGAGGCTGGTCACCGAAATTTCTTTGCCCTCCAGTTGATACACAAACCCCGGCCGGTCGGAATCGGTTTTTACGGCTATCAGCTTGGAATCAAGCTTGTCTTCAGCCAGAAAAGTCAAGACTTGGGGCTTATGCTTTTCAGCTGACTTCCTGTTCTTTTCGAACATATATTTATTCTTTTCGCTGATCTCCAGGATTTTCATTTTCTCAATCCGTCCAGGCAATGCGTGGTTTCGAATATCACGACATCTGCCAGCTTCACATAATCTTCATCCGTTAACGCAGTTTGAATCTTTTCAAGATAGGTACTGATTCGTTGAAGAGCCAGAGGGTTTGAATCGTCTACTGACGGGGAGATTGTTTGAAAGAAAGTGGCGAGTTTTTCTGAAAATATTGTTATTTTCTCACTTTCACCAACTCGATAATTAATTGCTAAAGCTGATTTTCTGAGAGCATCTAATTCATTTTGAAATCGTGCATCCTGCATGTTGTGTTTATCGTACGTGGTTCGCTCCCTTATGTCAATTAGAGCACTTTTTTGAATTCTTCAATAGAAAACCCTGTGCCTTTAATAATGTTTCGAATCGTTCCAACCTTCAGGTCTTTATTGTGATAGGGAACAACCACTTGATAAAGTCCTTTGACAAAAATTTGATGACTTCCTTTTTGGCGATAAAATTCAAAGCCGAGTTTCCTCAATGCCTTGATGACTTCTTTTGGAGTCAACGAAGGCAGTTGTTTGGTCATAAACGAATGCTAATCTCAGCGATGTGAGTATCATCAACAATATATTTTCCTTGTCGATCATGAAGAGTTTCCAGATAGAGTAGAACGGCTTCCCTCAGATTAGAAATCGTTTCTTCGTATGTTTCTCCTTCTGTCACACATCCGGGCAATTTAGGAACAAACCCTGTAAAACCTCCTTCTTCCTGTGGCTCAACGATGACTTTGTAATAATGCTCCTTCATGTCAATGCTCCTTTGCTGATATACTCTACTAAGTCAAATATTCGCATCTCATATCATTATAACCTAAAATCAAATTTGTTTTTGGGGTTTTGTCGCTCTTAGCGTAAATGGTTTTTCGGCAAGGACTGAAGATCAACGTTTACTGTGCGTAAATGGGGGGCTAACCCGTTTGATCCACGAACAGACCGTCAAGACTGACCTGAATGTTTGCCGCGATTTTGAGTGCTTCCTCATTGGGGATCTGTCGCACAACCCGCCCCGTTTCAGCATCCACAATACGAGCCACAATTTGTTTGGTCGTACGATCCACATCCAGCTGAACCGCGCGATCTGACCCCACAATCTTTTTAATTTCTTCCACAAATCGCCGTTGTTCTTCTCGATGTTGCTTGGCTTCTTGAACCACGTTTGCCGTGGTCGACTCAAGACTTTTCAGCTGTTTTTCATGGGATGCAGGCTTTGGTGCAGCTTTTGATCGGATGTCAGTTTGAGCATTTTCATCGGTTACGATTATCATCTCTGTCACCCTCTTTTCTGGTAAAGTAGGCTGGCCTCCCAAAAGGAGGCCAGCCCTTCTTCAAGATTCCTGCCAAACGTTATTTGAGCAGCTGCAATACTGACTGCGGAAGCTGATTGGCTTGTGCCAACATCGCTGTACCCGCTTGCACCAGAATCTGATTCTTCGTAAAGTTCATCATTTCTGCTGCCATATCCACGTCACGGATACGAGATTCTGACGCAGTCAGATTCTCTTTCGTGACCCCTAAGTTATTGATCGTGGTCTCCAGCGTATACTTCTGGAACGATCCCATGCTGGCTCGTTCGTTGGATACATCGCTGATCGCCTTGTCAATAATCGAAATCGCGGCAGCCGCATTGGTGGTCAGATTGTAAGTCGCACCCGCGATAATATCATTCAGTCCACCGGTATTCGCGAGTGTCGCGTCATTTCCAATCTTGGCAGCCTGCATGTTGTTAATGCCATAGCTCACCAGATTTGTCGCTGATGCGTCATCGGTTAAGGCGAACTTGAGTTCCGCTCCGTTCGGACTAATGGTAACAGCACTGGAAATCACAGCGG
>CAYHOI010000038.1:0-16348 GCA_964358175.1 uncultured Candidatus Marinamargulisbacteria bacterium
GGGAAGAGAGTACATTCCTAATAATGCTGTCGACCGAAAGGGTATTGGCGAAAATACTTCCAATATTTGCAGAAAGAATTATCATTCCAATTAATAAAGGTCTAAATATGTACATTAGCTACACCTCCAGTGACCGTGGAATCGCTGAAAAAATTACTTCCAACACGATGATTGCTATTACTCCATTTACCATTTTTATTCCTCCAAAAATGTATTGTTGTTTATATGTTTTAGAAACAAGTGTGAAATAGGCCGTTTTTGTTAAGGGTAGCAGTCAGCTGAAAGAGCTTTTCCAACTAGCTTAACAGTAGGGACGATTAACTACGAGAAGTTGGGCGGTCGATCGATACCAGAGATAAACGCTGATTCATAGAAGACATCGCGTATGTGAACAATACCTTCGATCGTAAGACTAGCCAACATCCTAGGTGCAACTGTGGAAACATTAGCGAAGCAACCATGCGTACAACATAGAACACAATGGGTTGAGTCATCTTCGGCTGGGGGTGAGCTACTGGTGCTACAAAGACTTAGCGACGCGAATAAGAAGGATAGAACCAACAACCCCAATATGATTTTTTTCATCGTGGTTAGTATCTCTTAATTCCATTTCCTTGTCTATATGCTTGCTAGAGTATCTACTCAGGCTTAATGGGCCTACGGAACCAGCTTTGTCGAAATATAATCCCCCATAATCTTAATCATATAGTCTAATTTTTCAGAGGTCATTCCCGGGTAAACCCCCACCCAAAACCCATTATTCATGATTTTATCCGTTTGAGTAAGCTCCCCGTGAACCCTATAGTCCACGTTTTCCTTCAAATCTTGAAAAACGGGATGCCGAAGAATATTGCCCGCAAAAAGATTTCTGGTTTGAATATTGGCTTTTTCAAGATGTCCGACGATGTCATTTCTGGAAAAGGGACACGAATCATTCAGGATTAGCATAAAGCCGAACCAGCTCGGCACAGCTTGGGGTAAAACAGAAGTAAACGTAAAGAAATTTTTGTATTTAGAAAGATGTTTCACCAGATAACGGTGGTTTTCTATGCGTCTTTCGATGACTAGGGGAAGTTTTTTGAGCTGGGCACATCCGATGGCAGCCTGCATATCTGTGGCCTTTAGGTTATATCCGAGATGACTGTAGACATATTTATGGTCATAACCGGGAGGCAGTGATCCAAACTGTTGCTTAAAGCGATTATTGCAGGTATCATCTTTGCCACTGTCACACCAGCAGTCGCGACCCCAATCGCGCATGGATAACATGATTTTTTTCAGAAGAGGATTGCTGGTATATGTCGCACCGCCTTCGCCCATGGTTAAATGATGTGGCGGGTAAAAACTACTCGTGCCGATGTCCCCAAAACTTCCCGTATATTTGCCATTAAAAGTTGATCCGAGCGCATCACAATTATCTTCAATAAGCCACAGATGATAGTTCTTGCATATTTTTGCAACAGCTTCGACATCGAATGGGTTGCCCAAGGTGTGGGCGATCATGACGGCTTTAGTCTTGGACGTGATCGCCTGTTCAAGTGCATGAGTATTAATATTCTGTGTGTCGAGTTCAACATCCACAAACACAGGAACAGCACCATATTGAAGGATAGGGGCGATAGTTGTTGGGAACCCAGCAGCGACGGTAATAACCTCATCACCACGAAGAATCCGGCGTTCCTTCAGCAAAGGGGAGGTCAGAGCCATGAACGCCAAAAGATTTGCTGAGGAGCCTGAATTTACAAGCAGTGACCAGCGGACACCGAGAAACTTTGCAAGTTCTGATTCAAATTGGACAGAGTAGTGACCATACGTGAGCCAAAATTCAAGAGAGCTATCTACAAGATTGACCAGTTCATTTTCGTCGAAATAACGACCCCCATAATTTATTCTTGATTTGCCTGGAATAAATGTCTGCTCAGGAAATGAAACTTGATGATATTCTTTTACCAAGGCTAGAATGGATTGTTTAAGGTCATCAGATGTTTTTCTCATTATTTGCTCCATCTTATATTTTTCTTTGTAGCGATAGATATATATTCGCTTAGCTGTCTTTCACTGAAATCGCGCATATTGGAGGTTGGGTTGGCGGAAAAATGCTTGTACCATTTGACGGTCATGTCAATGCTTTTGGGAATGGTCAGCAACCCTTCCCACTGTAATTTTCCTCTGGATTTTGTGCAGTCGAGGTGAAGCAGTCCTGCCTCGTGAAGTGCATGAGGATCTGAAACGTCTACCCATTGACCACCCCCCCAGGATTTAATCACATGGTCTGCGACCTCGCTAACCGGGAACAATCGATCAGTTTGAGGGCCGAAGTTCCAGGCTCCGGAAAAGAGATCAGACTTTGCCACTTGTGTGCCTAGCCAGAGATATCCTGAGACTGGTTCAAGGACATGTTGCCAGGGGCGAACTGCCCTTGGATTGCGAACCTGTATGGGTTGATTGTTCATGAGAGATCGTATGGAGTCGGTCATGATTCGATCCTTGCACCAATCGCCTCCGCCAATAACATTTCCAGCACGAGCTGAAGCGACTAGGGCAGGGTGCCCCCCAGTTTTTTGATTAAAAAAAGAGCGTCGATAAGCGGCAGTGACGAGCTCTGCGCCAGCTTTGCTGGAGCTGTAGGGATCATAGCCACCCAGTGCATCGGTTTCTACGTATCCTCTCTGTTGTTCGACATTTTCATAACATTTATCGGTAGTGATAATAATGATGGCTTGAAGCGAGGGGATCTGTCTTGCCGCTTCGAGAAGATAGGCCGTTCCCATGATGTTGGTTTCATAGGTTTCGATGGGATGAAGGTAGGATGCTCTCACAAGGGGTTGAGCCGCCAAATGGAAGATAATTTCGGGTTGGATCTCGGTGATCGTTTTTGACAGTATTTCGAGATTTCTGATATCGGCAAGGGTGGAGTGAACCGCATCATCCAAATGTATCGCATTGTAGTGATCGTCAGGGGTGTAGGGAGCGAGTGCATACCCAAAGACCTCCGCGCCAAGCTGTGTAAGCCATAATGAAAGCCAAGAGCCTTTGAAGCCCGTATGCCCGGTAACGAGGACTCGTTTATTGTTGTAAAAATTCTTGAACATGTGCTGAGTCATTATAACCGAAATGTAAGAAATGCTAAAATAATTTTACCGTGTGGTCTATCCCATGCTAAGATTGAGTTGCGAATCATAGTAAGGATTATCATATCCGCAGACGTCCTTTTGAGGTGAATGTTTCATGAAAATAAGGTGGTTATTGACCCTTCTGCTTGCCTTGATGGTCATCATCGTTTTGACAAGATTTTTGATTCGAAAACCCGTTTCAGTTGTTTCGTTACAAATCATAGTAAGTGGAGTCAGCAGTAATGTGGCTTCGGTTATTGTTGAGGCTCGCCAAGACGACAAAGTGGTAACGGGTAACGCGCTCGCAAACGGTGAAGTCGTGTCGCTAAACCTCCGAGTTCCAATAGGAAAAAACCTTCTGACTGCTAAAGCAGTAGATTCTAAGGGTACGGTGCTTCAATCTACTTATGTTTTAGCGACTATATCCTCGCCGAATATGTTGGTTCACCTGTATTACTACGGGTTTACGTTCCCTGATTTTGTGGTTGCTACGGGCAAAGATCTGACGACACAAGAGGGGCGAATGATTTACTTGAAAGGCTATGGGCTTGCGAATGGGGTCTATGGTTTATCTAGTCCCGCAGTGCTGTTGGGAAACGCCCCTCAGCGAATTACCGAAAAGGATTATGTGAAAATTAAGGAGAGTGGAGCCAATTCGGTTCGCTTCTACCTCCAGTATGATTGGATGGATGAGAAAAACAAGAGGGATCTGTTTACATACCTTGATGAGCAAGTTTCTTTTGCGCGTCAACATCAGATTTATATTGTTCTGAGTTTACATTTTTTTGGGATAGCCTCTGACGTAGCCCAGAAAAAGGCCGACGGGTTTTACCGGGGGGATCTCTATCAAAACGGATATGATATTGTTCGTTTCTGGCGTGAGCTGTCCCTCCGATATCACTATGAAACTACCATTGCAGGATATGACATCCTCAATGAGCCGGATTGTACCAGAAAGTTTAAGGAAACAGATTTGTATGCTTTGTACGATCAAGTTATTCGAGCCATTCGAAAAAATGGTGACGATCATCTGGTGATGGTCAGTGACCCTGTCCAAAAGTGGGAAACTCCTACCGCAGACGTTTATGACATCAAAGGTTCTTTCAAGAAACTTTCAGATAAAAACGTGATGTACGAATATCACCTGTATCAGCCCATTGAGTTTACCCATCAAGGGTTTTTTGAAAGTCCTTTCTTTTCATTGGGGGCTCATTATCCGTTTAAACGAATGAATGCTGTTTATAAAAGTGGATATTATTCAAATCCGTACTGGGGTGATACCAAAGGTGAATGGAAGCATTATGTCGGGAATTGGGTAAATTTGTCTCGACAGCTCAACGGGGCAGTTCAAGCAACAGGCGATGTGTTTTCGATTAATCTTGCGGCAGGGAAAACGACTGGCCGAGTCTGGTTTGATGATATTGTTCTGGAGAAAAGGAAAGTTAAGACCAACAAGATTACCAAACTGCAAGTGCCAAATTCTGGCCTGACTGAGAGTAAGGACTATACCGGATGGGTGGCGGATCCTAAGCCGTCAAAGGCACCGGCGAATTGGTACGCAATGTCGAATCCAGAGAGCACAGGTGTGCTTTTCGAGTGGGATAAAACGGTGAATCATTCAGGAGATGGCTCTGGAGGATCGCTTCTCATCGATGGGCGGAAGGCGCAATGGGGGAGTGACAATCCTTGGGCACGATGGGCTCAGGATGGCGGTGCAGTGAGTACGTATTACCCTGTTGAGCCGAATACCGAGTACAGGGCATCGTGTTGGGTTAAGGTAGAAGGTGACGTTGGAAATAGTGCCTCTGTCGCGTTTGGTGTGATGTCTAAAAAGCCCCAGAAAATAGACAAGGCATATCTTGATCATTTTATTAAAACCTATTACGAGCAATGGGGCGAAAAGAATGAAGTTCCGCTCTATTGCGGGGAATTTGGCCTGACAAATCCCTCAACACTTCAGCAAAATAAATCTCGAACCAGTAATGTGGATCAGATCCGATGGGTCGAGGATGTGGTAGACATTCTGAATCGCCGAACGAAACATTGGGCCTATCACAGTTACAAGAGTTATGCCAATCGTCCAGATTTGTTCGGTCTTTTTGATGAAGGAATGGAGGACATTCCTCTTCAGGCTGTTATTAAAAAAGGGATCAATTCTTCTGAGGGTGGAGTGAGCAATAATTTGCATTAAATGAGTATTGAAATCACTTTGACTGGTGGCTATACTTAGACATTATTGTTTTTCGGCTAGGAATGAGGAGCGACGCTTACTGTGTGTGGGCAAGCGTCCTTCGACGTAGCTCAGGAACCAAGGCGAAGCAAGACCGAAAACAAATTTTAGTAGAGAATAGTAATGAGGAGGGTAACATGCCACAATATCATTATCGCTGTGAAGAATGTGAGCATGAATTTGACATGCGTCAAAGTATTCATGATCCTACACTTTCTACATGCACCGTTTGTCACGGGGCAGTCCATCGAGTGATTCAAAGCGGTGTAGGAATTGCTTTCAAAGGAACTGGCTTTCACAAGAACGACTATCAGTCCAAGTCGGAGAAATCAGAAACCCCGACGACGCCATCTGCACCGGCTACACCGAAAGAAACGAACCAGAAATAAAAAAGGGGAGGGGACGCTCGTATGGCTACAGTGGAAGAACTTAATCAGCGTATCCAGAGAGAGGCTCAGTTGCTCATCCGAGTGAGAGATGAGGTGGGGAAAGTCATTGTCGGCCAGCACGACATGATTGAGCGAATTCTGATTGCCTTGATTAGCGGTGGACATGTTCTCTTAGAGGGTGTGCCAGGACTTGCTAAAACTTTGACCATAAAGACAATATCCCAAGTCGTCAGCGGAACTTTTCGTCGAATTCAATTTACACCAGATTTGCTTCCGGCAGATATTGTTGGAACAATGATTTATAATCCCAAGGACATGACCTTCTTTACCAAAAAAGGCCCTCTTTTTGCCAATATTATTTTGGCCGATGAAATCAATCGTTCCCCTGCAAAGGTTCAATCCGCTTTGTTGGAAGCCATGCAGGAACGTCAGGTGACGATTGGAGATGATACGTTTATGCTTCCATCTCCTTTTTTTGTGTTGGCGACACAGAATCCTATTGAACAAGAAGGAACCTATCCTTTGCCAGAAGCCCAGATTGATCGCTTTATGCTTAAGCTAAATGTTACTTATCCTTCTGACAAGGAAGAAAAGCAAATTCTCGACCAGCAGGAGCATCGCGCTTCCTCAACTCCTGATGTGAAGCTGGTCTTATCTTTGGAGGATATTGCGCGACTCCAGCAATTGACTCGCGACATCTATATCGATGATAAATTGAAGCAATACATTGTGGACATCGTGGCCGCAACTCGTACGCCTGAGCGTTATGGGCTTGGGAAAATCAAAGCATTTATTGGGTTTGGTGCTTCACCCCGCGCTTCTATTTATTTAATGCAATCGGCTAAAGCCTATGCGTTCCTTTCGCAAAGGGGGTATGTGATTCCTGATGACATTAAATTTCTCGCAAAAGACGTTTTGCGTCACAGAATTATCCTGTCTTATGAAGCACAGGCAGAGCAGATCCTTGTCGAAACTATTATTGAGGATGTTTTGAAACAGATTGACGTCCCCTAGCCAATGGAAATATGAACGTTGCAGATCTGATCAAGAAAGTTCGCAAAGTTGAAATAAAAAGTAAACGCATCGTGAATACCTTGTTCGCAGGGGAATATCACAGTGCCTTCAAGGGGCGGGGACTAGAGTTTAGTGAAGTTCGAGAGTACCAATATGGAGATGATGTTCGTCTTATTGATTGGAATGTGACTTCGCGTGCGGGACAAACCTATATTAAAGTCAATCATGAGGAACGTGAGCTGGTGCTTTACCTCATTTTGGATCAATCTGCGAGTCTTGCATTTGGCTCAGGACAGCAACTCAAAAAAGATATTCTTTCAGAGCTGAGCGCTATATTTGCATTTTCTGCAATCAGCAGTCACGATAAGGTCGGGGCAATTCTTTTTGGAGATCAGGTGAATCGTTTCATTCCAGCCTCGAAAGGACATAAGCAGGTATTTTCGATTATTCGAGAGATTCTAAATGATGGTGTGAGCCATTCGGAGGGTACCCGTTTGGAGGTTGCCCTTCAGTATTTTAACCGTGTCCAAAAACGTCAAGCCATTGCGATCATCATTTCAGATTTCTATTCTTCCGATTTTTCTGACATCCTGAAGTATACAGCCCGAAAGCACCAAGTGATCCCCGTGTGGTTGAAGGATTCCTTTGAGACAGATTTCCCTTTCGGACATATGCTGCCAGTTCGAGATCTAGAAGGGCGGGGGCAGTATGTGCTGGGAATTGGCGCTGGAAATTGGAGAGAAGAGGCAAAACAGCATTTCCTGGAGAGAGAAGACAAGCTTCGGCAATTATTCAAGGATTGCAGAGTGCGTCCCTTGGTGATTCAAAATGATCAGTCTTATCTTAAAGCCCTTCTAAAGTACTTTGCAGTGTCCGAATGATTGCTAGGCTATTGATTGCTTTTCTTCTGTTGGGGACACTTGTGATATCTCAGGTTTTCTTGGATAAAAGAAGCATCACCCTAGGTGATGTCATGGATTATCAGATTGTTTTCCCTGGCATCAAAGAGTTGCCAAAGACTTATGAAGTCACAGAGTTATTCAAAGAAACAGGGAATATTACAGTGCTCAGTGTAACCCAGTCTATCACCATGGCAAAAGGATTGCGTAGACGATACCTCTTAACATCCTTTGAAATGGACAATGTGTTTATTCCGACCCTATCGATTCGAATAGATGGAGTCGATCATCTTTATAAGTCAATTCCTATTACCGTAAACACCACTTTTACCAAGACTATCACCAAAAACGCGGTTCTTATATTTAAGCCACAAGCCAATATTACTTTTAAGTGGTGGAATTATTTACTCGCCTTGGCGATAGCTATGGGGGCTTTCTTCGGGGTTCGCTATCTTCTTAAACGTTTCATAACGGATACCCCTGAGGACACAGCCCCCCGAGAAAGCCTGCTTGATCCGAAGGAAGAAGCACTTCGCAAGCTCGCAAAGCTTGAGGGTTCAGAGTTGTGGTTAACCGAGTTGAAGTCTTTTTACTTTCAATTGTCCACCATTATGAAAACCTACCTCTCCTCGCGATTGAATTATCCTTTTCTGGAGGAAACCACCTATGAGATACGACAATCGCTGCCACAATATGTCTCTCGTGAGCTGGCACAAACCGTGTATTCCTTCTTTGTGACGTTGGATCCGGTGAAGTATGCTCATCATTTGCCCTCTGCGAACCAATCGAGAGGTCTTATCACACAGGCTCGTGAGCTCATGGACGAGGTGGAAAAGGGTATATGATTTTTGCTGAGCCGATATTTTTTTATAGTATCCCCTTTGTTCTTGTGGGGTTGGGCATTTGGCTCCATCATACGCGATTATTTTGGAGTCTCCCCAACACGCGGGCTCTGATATCTCCCTCATCTCGCAATGAATTTTCACGTGTATACTACTATTTACCATTGATTTTTCTCGCCACAGCATTGCTATGCTTTATGATTGCGTTGGCAAATCCTCAAAAGATTCTACCGATGTCAAATACGCATGTGGATGGTGTTGGCATCATGCTTCTCATGGATTTGTCAGGTAGCATGGAAGCTGAAGACTTTCTACCTAAGAACCGGATTACCGTTTCCAAAAAAGTGATTCAAGATTTTATTCATCGTCGTGTTGATGATTTGCTTGGCTTGGTTGTATTCGGTAGCGATGCTTTTCTTGTCTCCCCATTGTCTTCGGATCATCGCCTCCTGCTAGAGCAAATTGCGGCTCTATCCATTGGGCAAATTGATGGAAAAACTGCCATTGGCACTGCGATTGTGAAGGGAGCGAATCATCTTCGGGATGTTCATGTGAAATCCAAGGTGATGATTTTGCTGACCGACGGTGAAAATAATTCAGGGGATATCGATCCTGTTACAGCTGCCCATCTGACCGCAGCTTTAGGGATTAAAGTGTACAGCATAGGAATCGGGAAACCGGGTGGAGCACCCATACCTGTCATCCATCCGGTTTATGGCAAAGTTTATGCCAGAAATCCCGATGGGTCTCTTGTTTTGTCGAAGCTGGATGAAGAGACCTTAAAGAAAATTGCTGGAATCACCGGAGGATTATACTTCCGAGCGGTGGATACTGTTTCATTACAGAGTGTTTATTCTTATATCGATCAAATGGAGAAAACAAAGGTAGAAGTTAAACGATTTGTGAAGAGAGAGTCACGGGCGATGCCTTTTTTGTGGGCAGGAGCAGTTGCCTTGATTTGTTATGTTTTGTTAGAATTTTTAATCTTTAGGGTGGCTCGGTAATGGAAGTCCTTTATCAAAAATATTGGTTTGTTCCGGCAGTATTTTTCCTTGGAATATGTTTCATCTTATTTTTCTATGTCCGTTTTCAAATACACTTTGTTTCGAGGCTGAGTTCACAGGTTCAGAAGGCTGTTTACCCCCTGTCTCGCTTCAGATTGCGTATGAAAGCTGCGTTGCTCATTTTGTCGTGTACTCTCATCGGACTTGCATGCTTACGGCCGGTACTTCTGACGCATACCGAACGGGTAGATGTCATTCAGATGGACATGATCATTGTTCTCGATATTTCACCCAGTATGCTGGCGCAAGATATTCAGCCAGATCGGCTCAGCCGAGCCAAGGATGAAATCGCCAGTCTGCTGAACCGTTTACCCAATTATAGGGTAGGGTTGGTTCTGCTTAGCGGTGAATCTATTCTGCAAGTACCTCTGACCACGGACTACAGTGCCATCAAGGCGATGTTGCCAGCCATTACCCCTGAATATATTTCGAATAAGGGAACCAACTTTTATTCCGCGTTACTTCAGGCTCAGGATGCGTTGAAAGCCTCCGAGTCGGGAGCCAGGAAGATTGTTCTGCTTCTAACCGATGGGGAGGATCATAGCCGACGTTTGGACATGCTCAGAGAGGAACTTCATCACAATCACGTCTCAGTCTATGCCATTGGGATAGGTTCCCCTGAGGGTGCTCCTGTGCCGGTCTATGATCAGGAGGGACATCGTGTGGAGTATCTGAAGGATCGCGAAGGACATCCAGTAGTATCTCGCCTCGATGGAGCCGTGTTGGATTTGCTGACGCAGCGCACAGAAGGCAAATTTTATAGGGTAGATGCTGCAACGTTTGATTTGAGCAGAATTGTTTCGGACATTGCTGGACTTGAAAAGAAAAAGAAGTCTGTTGTTCAGAGACGTACAGGATATCTTGAGCTGTACCCCTATCCTTTATTTCTTGGGGTTATTGCCCTTCTGATCTGCGTGGCTATTCCAAATCGTTCAGGAGGAATCCGGCTGATGGGCATGATCATGTTTGTCCTGTTTCTTTTTCCGTCGTATACATCAGCTCAAAGTCCGTTTAATCTGGGTGAATGGTGGAACAATACTCAGGGCAATCATGCCTACGCAAAGAAAAATTATCCTTCAGCACTAAGGAACTATGAGCAGAACACCCGCAAAGATTCGCAAAATACGAAAACGCATTACAATCTGGGGAATACGCTTCAGCAGACAGGGCAGGGTGAAGAGGGACTTAAGGAGTGGCAGCATACTTTGTCTGAGTCCAAGGACAAATTGCTTCGAAGTCAGGTCTATTTCAATCAATCTGTTGTGGAGATAAAGGCGCAGAATTTCTCTGAGGCCAAGCAGAACCTTATTCAGTGTCTGGTAAACAACCCGCAAGACAATGATGCGAAGCAAAATCTGGAATGGGTTTTAATGCAACTGAGAATAAAGAAAACTCCTCACAAGGAGCCTTCCCGGAATAAAGAGAGTCCCATTCCAAAAGAGAATGATACTAAACCGGATTCTTCCGGGAGGAGTCCTGTTGATCAGC
This sequence comes from uncultured Candidatus Marinamargulisbacteria bacterium, assembly GCA_964358175.1. GTDB lineage: Bacteria > Margulisbacteria > Riflemargulisbacteria > GWF2-35-9 > GWF2-35-9 > CAYHOI01. The sequence goes on from CAYHOI010000038.1 coordinate 11,040, forward strand.
GACCAGGAGCAAGGTATTCTCAGAAAGATGCCCAGAAAATTTTGGACAATTTTCGAAATAATAATACACTTCGCCCGCAGAAACCATCTCAGGAGGAGCAAAATGATAGGGCCTGGTAGTCGAGGGTTTCTTTTTGTCTGTCTTCTTGGGATTGTCGCCTTCGCGGACATATCCCTTCGAAGCTATACAGACCGAACTCAGCTTGCAGTCAACGAGAATCTCACCTTAACGCTGGAAGTTTCTGGGGATCGAGACCTCCCCTCCCTTTCTTTGCCTGCTCTGAACGATTTCGATATTGTGGGGAACTCTCGGTCATCCCGAATATCGATTATCAATGGTCAGGTGAGTAAACAGCTTGAACAGAGGTATAGTCTGATTCCCAAACGTACAGGAAAGCTGACGATTCCGGCTCTCACATACCAGTTGAATGGTAAACGATACAGCACTGAGGCGATTATAGTCACCGTCGGAACGGCTGGATCTTCACCTCGAGAAAAGGAGAACAATTCTAGCACGCCTGTACCCGCAAACTTGTTTTTGGAAGCACTCGTTCCCAAGACGCAATACTACGTTGGGGAACCCATCCCCTATACTTTTCGCTTTTATAATCGATTGTCATTGTTTGGACAACCCAATCTTCAAGAACCTTCGATAAAAAATCTAACCCGGATGGGGCAGGAACCTATTCGAAAAAACTATCAGAAAGTGTTGAATGGCCTTACCTACGGTGTTGATGAAATTACATTGCCTTACGTGCCGGTGACTACAGGCGAAGCCACTTTTGGCTCAGTTTCCACCGTCTTTTCTCTTTCTCCTTTCGAGCCGAATAGGGAAGCACGATCAAATGAGTTGAAGGTGACGATTATCCCTGTGCCAGATAATCCACGATATAATCAAGCTATTGGATCTTTCGTGCTCTCTGCTTCGGCGGATCGAAGCACGGTTCTTGCAAATGAAGGGTTTTATCTCAAGATTACGCTGATAGGATTAGGTAATTTAAAGCTTGCTACCGCACCGGATATTGCTTTGCCAAGAGATTGTGACCTTTATGATCCACGGGTTAGCTTAACTGAAAAATGGACAGAAAATGGCTTAAAATCTGAAAAAATATATGAATACCTTATCATCCCTCGCCATCCAGGAACGATTACGATTCCGAGGCTCGAATGGACTTGCTTTGATCCGAGTTCGCACACCTTTATCGTTAGACAGGCCCCTTCCTTTCAGCTGAGGGTTCAGAAAAATCAAGGGAAGCCTTCTTCCATGGTTCTTTCCCCAACACCGATCAAAAATACGGTTGAGTCCGAGCATGAGGACATTCGATATATTAAGCACTCACTCGGCTCCTTTTACACCCTTCAGGGACAGCGATGGAAGCTGCTGGTGCTGATTCTCAATATCATCCTCTGGATGGGAATGATCCTCTATAGGCCGGTTCGTTGGATATATATTTCCCAGATTATACATCACCCCGATAGACAATTTTCTTTGCAAATGAAATTGGCAGCTCACAGTACCGAAGCCTTTCATTCGATTGTTTATGATGCGCTGAATCAAGCCGGCCGTAGTCGGAATCTTACCGAAGCGATTGTCGCTGATTTGCGATATTTTGAAGCGAAAAAATATGCCCCGCAGGAGGCTGTCACGGCCGAAGGGTCAAAAAATCAGGAGTTATTGAGAGCGAGAAGGCTCTACAAGGAGATACAAAGATGTTCTCAAAAATAATAATGGTGATGATTCTGGGAAGTACCCTTTTTGTTCATGCTGATTCCTTGGGGAGTGCCTTTCAGAAAGCAAATCAATTTTACAAAGCTGAACAATACCAGAAGGCTTTAGAAGGGTATCTTTCAATAAATGGATTAGCACGCAATGGCACGATTTTTTACAATATCGGGAATTGTCACTATAAGTTGGGTCATTGGATACAGGCCAAATATTTCTATGATAAGGCACAGGACTATATCCCTGCAGATAGAGATTTACGCTTTAATCTCGAGTTGGTAAATCTACAGTTTCAGGACGATATTGAACAGAATGAACCGTTATGGATTCAATGGTATTTTTCAGTGATAAATGCATTTTCCCTTGAGTTTATTTTATGGATGGCCCTGGTTCTTCTAAGCCTTGGGACAGCCATGGGGCTTGTGTATTTGGTCGCAGGCAGACAAAAGCTCCACCGCAACATTCTTCTTGGGTACGTGTTCTTGGCCATTGGACTTACGGGAGCATTTCTTCCTCGTATGCAATGGATATTTTCTTCAAAGTCCGCATTGGTTGTTTCGGATCGAGTCGAAGTCCGAAGTGGCCCGGACAGTAAATTTGCTACGTTGTTTGTCTTGCACCAGGGCACGAAAGTTAAGATTTTAGAGCATTCTGGAAATTGGGTGAGCCTGCAAGCATCTTCTCGCTTGGAGGGCTGGGCACCCCTTCAGGATTTTGTTCGTTATCATTGATTTATCATGGACTATTCTATATAGTGACAGCAAGAAGCTAGAAGGCCTTCTGATTCGCGGAGAATAAGGAGCAAAGATGAGTGCAGAGATAGATTCGGTCATCGAGAAACAACCTCTTTTGTATGCAGATCAGGTGGAAGCATTACTGAGCAACACCAAGGTTTCTTCCACAACTCAACCTACAGAAGTCCGGATTGAATCACAAGCAAAGAGTGTGGTCCTGGTGATCGATGATGATCCCACACAATTATTTTCAATTCAGAAAATTCTGGAGGATAGTTACCACTTGTTGATATGTGATCGAGGCCTTAAGGCTATTGAGCTCTATCGGCATGAACAGGATCAAGTCAGTGCAATTCTCTTGGATATTCGCCTCCCAGATATCGAAGGGTTTGATGTTTTCAGGAAACTTAAAGGAATTAATCATAACATTCCCATTATTTTTATTACAGGTTATCAAGGGGTTTATGGAGATGGATTTGAGATCTATAAAGAATATCGGCCTCATGGTTATATTGTGAAGAATCACGAGAATGAAATGGAGATGATCCGTGACACTTTAGCGACCGCAGTTTCTTATTATAAGAAGATTTGTGAGAGTGAGAAAGGGAAAATTCTTGCGGCCAGGAATCAGCTCATGGCGGGTTTATTGCATGATCTGAAAAATATGTTTACTCCGATTTATATGTTGCCGGGGTTGATGATCCGAGTTCTTGAAGCCCAACAAATTGACAGACTGAAGGAAATGCTAAGCCAGCTGAAGAAGGCAGTGAATTTTTATTCCGCTAATCAGCAAATATTTTTTAATTATGCCAAAGGGGAGCATGTCCATCTCAATCTGAATACCTATTCATTTCCCAAAATCATTAATGATTTTCTGGATATTGTTCGAGTCCAATTTGAAGGGTGTGCAGATATCAAGACCCATTTTGAATTCCAAGGCGAGATTCTTACGGATGAAAATACTCTTTGTTGTCAGGTACTGCTCAATATCATGAAGAATTCAAAAGAAGCTTTTGTTCATCTGCCGGGGACAATTATTATCGAAGGCTACAGTGTGGAACAATACCTCATAGCCTATGGTGAAAGTGCCAAGTTTTCTGGGAAGGATTCTCGAGATCTCATCCTGGTTGTTCGTGACAATGGTTCTGGAATACCCAAGGAATTGGAAGCGAATCTATTTAGACCGTACGTGACCTATGGCAAGGAAGAGGGCACGGGACTCGGTACTTGGATGATCCGAAATGGAATTGTTGAGCTCCTCAAAGGGGACTTTGTTTTGGACAATAGACCTGGAGAGGGCGTGGCGTTCCATATTTGGTTACCTCAACTAGGCTAAAGTGTCTTTTCTGAAGGTTCTTCCTGCTGTTACGGGTGTGCTTATTGCTATTTTGGGAATCACTGTATTCGTCAAAAGCAAAAGGCAGAGAGCTCACCTTGTTTTTTCTCTCCTTTGTCTGGGTGTGTTCATTTGGGAAATTACATATTCCATTAGTGGAAATATCGCAGATCCGGTATGCTCATTTCCCTGGAATCGTGCTGGCCTTGTCGGAATTGTGTTTATTCCGGCATTGGTGGTCGATTTTGTTGTTGCAACCATTCGGACTAAAAACCCCTGGCTTCAACGGTATGTTTTGTTCCTCTATGGTTTCGGCCTTCTTGCACTGATTCTGAGCCCTTTCGATGTTTTTTTACATGTTCCAGCTCCGGATTTGTCTGGGCATATCACAACTGCTGGTCCATTTTTTGTCTATTTCATGCTCGTTTTTGCGAGTTCATTCATTTCGGCCATTCTTTTGCTTCGACCCAGTGCCCGAAAAAAGGCGACCTTGTCCCCCGAGCAATACTCCCTGCAGCGTGTTCTTTTTTATGCATTTCTGGTCACGCTATTGTCGGTAGCGGATCTTCTTCGCGGATTTGGAGTTCCCATTTATCCCATCGGGTACCTGACAGCCCTGATCTGGATTGCTCTGATGACGTTTGCCATTCTTCGACTGCATCTCATGGATTTGGATGTGGTCATCCGACGCGGTACCTACTTTTTATTGCTGGTCCTGTTGCTCATTTTGCCAGTAAGTCTGCTGACGAGCCATCTGACGAGCTTGTTTTCTCATGTTCTCGGTGCGTATTCGTCTATTGTTGCTGCGTTGATCTGGACGGTCATTCTTCTGTTTTCAGATTGGGTCAAAGAGATCCTAGGCATTCTAACGGATAAACTGCTGTATCAAAAAGACTATGATGTGCGGAAAGTATTGCATTCCCTGATTCAAGACCTTCAGTCCATTGCCAGCATTAGGGATCTTATTTACTATATGAACCAAGAATTGACCGAGAAGCTTAATGTGTCCTTTTGTTTGCTCATCAAATCGAGCGAATTTATGGAAATGTGTTGGATAACGCGATGAAGGCCTGCGAGGAGAAGGTTGAGGGTAAGTCGATATATGTGGAGGTCTCAGAGACAGATGAAGGGAAGTTCCTTGTGTTGACTGTTCGGGACACAGGGATCGGTATTGACCCGGATCAGCTTGACAAGATCTTTAAACCCTTTTATACCAAGCGTAAGAATTTGCAAGGTACGGGGCTTGGGCTTGCCATCGTCAAAAAGGTGGTAGAGGATGCCAGAGGCTCTGTCTGCGTTACCAGTGAGTATGGACAAGGAACCTGTTTTACGATTAATCTGCCCTGTTGCCCGAATACCCCCCTCTAGGACTGTTTTGCCACAGGATCCCTGCACTTTCAAAAATACAAAAAACTTTCGATGAATCAATGAAGCCCAGTAGTGACAAGGCTTCCCTTTATTTTCGCAGACTGATTCTCACAACAGCGGACAACTTCGGTGAAATTATTTCATTTCCT
>CAYHOI010000039.1:0-16242 GCA_964358175.1 uncultured Candidatus Marinamargulisbacteria bacterium
GAGAGAGGTGGCCAACAGGCCGGAGAGAGGCGGAATTTAGATGCGCTCGCCCTGGGCATTACCCTCCCATGAGGCAAAAATTTCATCAGAGTGGATGTTCTATTTTACGAAATTCGAGACGGAGATGGACGCTACTTTGATAGAATTTTTTTGAGCTTCTCGACTGCAGCACGATAAATCCGCGATACCTGTGACTCAGACAGCCCTACCTCTTTGCCAATATCGGATAGCGTCAGGTCATTCACGATTTTAAGTGTGACAACTTTCTGCTCAGATTCGGATAGGTTTCTCATCGCTTGTTTGAGAGTTACACCATCCTCAACAGAACCGGCAAACTCTTCCTTGTTACGGTTTATAGCAAGATACATGTATGCAGCGTCTGTGACCCAGTTGTAAATCCTGCTTGGGTCGGCCTTCGTTAAATAACGAATATGATCGCGCATGGCTCCATTAATTCTCGAATACGAAAAGGGCCAGACCACGGGGTTGTTGTGAGGCTCCCAAGCGCGTAGGGTTTGGATAAACTCCATGCTGGCAATGCTATAGAGATCATCTAGCTCGCTATCCTTGATGTAATGAGGAAGTTTGTAGGCATAGTTGTTGACTAACTGGGTAATTTTCTTTTGAAAGATTTGAAACAACAGTTCCGAATGATTTCCCACAAGATAGTCTATGAGATCTCTGTAAACTTCAGCTTCAATATCGGGATCGAGAGTCATTTAGTTGAGAAGATAACTCAATTTTTTGAGTCCGCGTTTTTGTAAAATATTTCGAAGGAATTCAAATACGAAAACGGTATCCTCTTGAACAACATTATATTTCCTTTGAATAACCGTGTGTTCTTCGAGATGAAGTCCTTTAAGAATCACATCAACCATACGAGCAACATCCTCCAAGTATTGCTCATGGATTTGAGGATCGATACGGTTCGGAAGATCCTCAACGTTTAGTTGTTGGTTGAGTGCTTTACTTACATCACCCCAGCCAAAGATCTCTTTACGTGAAAAGGCATCCCGCTCTGACATTTGTCAGTATCATACCAGAAAAGGGCTTAATTAATAAGAGTCTGGTCTGTCTTTGGAGGCTGATCATGTCGTTGGGCGAATTTGATAACCTCATCCTTGAGCACCAAATCCACACTCAGTGCCTCGACAATGGTGTGAATCATATCCTCATTGAGGATAACATCTTTGCCGAACTCGACAGAAAGTGCATTGCGAACAACATGATCAATTACCAGCTGATCAGAGATATTTTCTGTAGGGGTATGGCTACAAAGATTGATAAAAGACTCTACTTTTCCCGTTTGCTTCTTGTAAAGGGACTCGTCCAAAAAGTGACCATTGGCAAAAGCCATGGCCAGCGAACTATCCTCCGAAGAGGATTCTTCCCCAAGATTATTCATGATTACATCTACCATTTTGTTGCTCCTCCTAGAATCTCACGCTTGGTAATATTATGCACTATCAACAACGTATACCAATATATCGAATGAAAAAACAGAAAATCCCATGCAAATGCATCGAATTATTCTAATGCATCACCCCCTAGTCGTTAATGACCCCAATAGACTGTACTTTGATCTGTGGAACCACTTCATTATAAGACAAAACTGCGAACATTGGATAGTTTCGTTCGATAAAACGCTTGAGATGAGGCCGGAGGCGGGGGGAGCATAGGAGAACCGGCGGTTTCTGAAGTTTATTGAAATTGCGAAGATGTTCCTTGATTTGGGTAAGAACGCGTTCACCAGTGCTGGGCTCAAGTGCAAGAAAGGATCCATACTCACTTTGATGAATCGCGCCGATCATGACCTCTTCAAGCCGGGGGTCAAACGTGACGACCGTGATGGTGTCTTCGCCATCGGAGTAATGTCCGCAGATTTGTCTGGCAAGTGATTGCCGAACATACTCCGCAAGGAGATTGGTGTCTCTGGAGACATGTGCATAGTCTGCAAGTCGTTCCAAAATGGTCGAGAGGTCGCGAATACTAATGCGTTCGCGAACCAGATTTTGAAGAACTTTATGTACTTGTCCCAAAGAAAGCATATCAGGAACAAGCTCGCGTACAATGGCTGCATTGGAGTTTTTAACAAGTTCGAGTAAGGCCTGAACATTTTGTCTCGTCATGATTTCGTCAGCGTACCGTTTGATAACCTCTGCAAAATGATCCGAGATATAATCCACGATGGTTTTTACCGGGAGTCCTAGTTGCTGTAGTTTGTCGCCGAATTCTGCGTTGACCCAAACAGCTCTACTTGCATCGATCGGATCGGTAACCTCCTCCCCATCAAGTCCCTTTTCGCGAAGTGCTGCAAGCGTGGTTTTGACGTAGTAAGCGTTGGTATAGCCTTCCCCGACACCGACTTTTGTTCCACGAATTTCCACTTTGTATTGGTTGGGTGGCAAGCTGAGGTCGTCCATGACACGAACCCCAGGAATCACAAACCCAAGATCTTGCCCGATTTGATACCGAACCAAGGTAATTCTTTCAAGTAGTGGTCCATTCTGGGAGGGATCGATAAGGGGAACCAGGTTTCGACCCGTTTTGACGGAGATGGGGTCAAGAGCCAAAGTGCCCAATAGATTCTCAGGTTTTTTCATGGCCTCTTTGGCGGCCTGTTCCTCTTGGGCAGAGGTGCTATCCTGTTTGATCTCTTTGGCTTTGATAAGGGAGTATCCGAGAAAGCCAAGACTTGCGCCCAAACTCATGAAGGGGACGATGGGAAGTCCTGGTACCAGAGAAAGCATCACCAGAATAGTCCCCGCGAACAGAAACACATTTGGCTTTCGAAACATTTGTTGGGTAATGTCTGTTCCCAAGCTTTCATTGGAGGCGGATTTGGTGATGACCAGACCTGTTGAGATGGAAATAAGAAGCGCAGGAATCTGAGCGACGAGTCCGTCCCCGATAGTTAACTTCGTAAACGTTTCAAAGGATTCGCTCAGTTCAAGCCCCTGCATAAAACGACCAATGATAATTCCCCCGATAATGTTGACGAACACAATAATGATGCCCGCAATACTGTCTCCACGGACGAATTTATTCGCACCGTCCATAGACCCAAAGAAGGTGGCTTCTTTCTGGATTTCGGTTCGCCGAGCTTTTGCTTCAGTGGCATCGATCAGCCCCGAATTGAGATCGGCATCGATAGACATTTGCTTGCCGGGCATGGCGTCCAGGGTAAAACGTGCCGCGACCTCAGCGACTCGTTCCGAACCCTTGGTGATCACCATAAACTGGACGATGGTAATAATGCCGAAGGCCACGGCACCAACGACCATATTTCCCTGGGTGACAAAGTTGGCAAACGCGAGAACCACCTGGCCGTCAAAGTCAGCCCCTTTGGAGAGAATAAGTCTTGTGGTAGCGACATTGAGTGATAGGCGAAACAGCGTGGTGACCAGAAGAATAGATGGAAAGGCGGCAAACTCGAGTGGCTTGCTGAGAAAGATGGCGACGAGTAAGATAACGATTCCAATCGCGATATTGAGGGTCATGAACAAATCCATGACAAACGTCGGAAGGGGAATGATCATGATGACCAGAACCAGAATCACCAGGATTGCGACCGCAAGATCGCTGATAGGAACTCGTTTATTGAATTCCTTAAAATCGATTGATTGAAGAAATGGAATCCCCGCCATAGTTACTCTCCAGCATCATTCTCTGCACGCCACAGAGGTAGATGAAATATGCTTATTAATTGGCAGTATATCGCATCAATGCTAAAAGGGGAGTATTTTATTGGGATTTTGTTAAACTCCTCCAGAAAATTGAGACCAATTTCCTGGAGGAGTAAGTTATCGAGCAATATGCCCCTTAAATTGCAAATACCACAAAAATACCATATATCAATGAACGCCAATAGTCGCAAGGTGTTTCAACGTTTTGCCTGCCTATTTTTTCGGTGGGGAGCAACTTTTCTGCAACTTTCTGATTTCCTGTACGATAACTTCAATAGAAGGTAGATGAAAGGGGCTCCTCTGAGTTTGCATTCGGGAGCTCGAGGGCATAGTCCTCGACTACTTGTAATATGAGGACAAAAAATAAGATTATTTCGTCGAGTGAAGCTTTTGTCAAAAATATGATGGAGCTTCTTAGAAATATCCATTCCCCCGCGCAGATTGGATCTTCGGTACTTCCTCGTGGAGTGGAGGTCTTTGATTTAATGGGCAGTTTGGATGCATCCAAAGGCATTTGTGCCCGAGAAGCAGTGATTACGATAGGCTTTCATGGATGGGGAAAAGGGGTAATGGTAGAAGAAGACTCGCCGTATATTTTGTGTACACATTCTAATGAGGACTGTCCAGTGTTGATTGCGTTATTGACAGACTCCGACGGAAAGCGACACCGATTTCTTGCGCATATTTCTGAAACGGAAGGGACAACCCAGGTCAAAAGTTTTCTGAAACAAATAAAACAAAAAGGGCTTTTTCTCATGACAGCCATCTTTAGTCCGTGGACGCAATATCCCGCTCAAGCAGCACAAGATGAGATTGCAAAGGCTTATCGAGAAACATTCTCCAGTGCTCAGCCCACGTTGATAGAGAGATGGTCAGCAGATCCCTGTATGCTTCGTGATGTGCCGGGATTCTATGTAATATTCAGGTCATTCCCTGATTGTTCTAAAACCGTAGTTTCCTCTAGTGGATGGTGGATAAAAAGACATTACTATGGCGAAACATACAACGACATTGGAGGCCGCTGGCCAAGCAAGGCTAGCATAACACTGCATCAATCAGACGAATATTGCCCATAAACACAGCAGCAGCGATAACGGTATGATCAGGTCGAAACGAAGACGGAAGAAGATTGTGGTCATATTTTTCAATATATTGAACGACAAATCCGGCATCTTGAAGGAGGGTTGAAAACAGAGTACGCATTTGCTCATCACGGTTAATTTCTCTCGAGAGCCAGGCTTGGTGTATGGCGAGAAGTGCTTTATGAAGTAACGGAGCCAGCTTGCGATCGTCTGACGACAGATAGCGATTTCGACTGCTCATCGCGAGCCCATCGCTTTCGCGAACGGTTGGCAGCCCGACGACTTTGATCGGAATATTCAGATCGGATACCATCTGCCGGATGAGTACGAATTGCTGGTAGTCTTTGAGCCCGAAATAGGCAACCGTGGGTGAAATAATGTTAAAAAGCTTCAGCACCACAGTGGCTACACCTTCAAAATGACCTGGGCGAAAGGGGCCGCAAAGTCTGCTTTCAAAGTCGGAACTGACTGCTATGTGTGTCAAAAGAGGCTGAGGGTACATCTCGACGACCTCAGGATAAAATAAAACATCTACAGACTCTTGTTCGAGCAGACGTTTGTCCCGTTGAAAATCGCGGGGATAGGTGGCAAGATCTTCCTTCGGGCCGAATTGAAGCGGGTTCACGAAAATGCTTGCCACGGTCAGATCATTGTTCGCCTGGGATTCTCGTATAAGCGAGAGATGGCCCTCATGCAAACAGCCCATGGTGGGAACGAAGCCTATGCGTTTCTGTGCCGCTTTTTCCTTAAACCAGTCCTGATAGGACGAAATAGACGTGAAAATATTCATAAGCGTCAGACCATAAATCGCTTATTTTTGCGCATCCAGTCATGAGCAAAGACTTCGGCTTTCTCGCTGATAATCGCCTCTTCGATGCGATGTGCAACGAATTCTGCGCTGTCGGGAGGGGGAAGATGGGGATCGACATGAAGATGTTTATGGAAGCGTGTCAGGGTAATGTAAGGGTGGACAACGCTCACGCGAATATTGTCTTTTTTGAGTTCTGCTCGGGCCGTCAGCGATAGACCGTTGAGAGAGCGCTTTGTCGCCGAATAGGCTCCGACCGTTGGGATGTATAGAAAGGAAGTCCCTGAGCTGATATTGAGGATCATCCCACCACCCTGCGCTCGCATAGAGGGAATGACGGATTGCATGGCTATCAAAGGGGCCATTAGGTTAAGCTCCAGTAGATAGCGAAATCGTTTGGGGTCAATGTTTTCGACCAAAGACTCATAGCCCTGTCCGGCATTGTTGATGAGAATATCTATCCGGCCAAAATGAGAGAGCACATTTTTAACCATCGATTTAACATCGGCTTCCTCCGACAGATCCGCTCGTTCGGGGAGAGAACCCTCCAGGGTGTTTGCCAAATCCGAAAGCATGTCCAAAGACCTGGCTGCCAAAGCGATTTTTGCTCCTCTCTGATGGAGAAGCACTGCCGTAGCCGCACCTATTCCGCTGGAAGCCCCTGTGATGAGGACGACTTTATTCGCGATCTCCATCAGTGTATACCTCCCAGGCCCAGCGACAGAGCGAAGGTCAGGCTGTAAATCATCAGAAGTTGCCCTGTTTTACCAAGCAAGGGGTTTAGCTGCTCAGGTGTTTGGTAGGAAAGAATGGTGCGAATCAGAGAGCGTGAGAGAAGACTGCCGAGTAAGGCGCTCAGTACGAAGGGCGTTGCATGCTGGGGATAAATCCAGGCATAACTCAGCGGGAAGAAAATGGCCAGAAAAAGGCATGCGCAGTATTCTGTTTTGGCAAAGGTTTTCCCGAAACGAACGGCCAATGTTTTCTTGCCATGAAGACGGTCTTCATCGACATCCCGAAGATTATTTACCGTTAGGATAGCCACTGAGAGTAATCCGGGGAGAGCTCCTATGAAAAGAACCCAAGGGGAAAAACGTAACACCTGAACGTAATAAGTGCCGCTGACGGCTATCAGCCCGAAGAAAAGGAAGACAAAAATGTCGCCAAGCCCCAAATAAGCCAGGGGGTAGGGGCCGGCGGTGTACCACAGACTGCATAGTATCGACGTGATCCCAATGAGAAGAATCGGCCAGCCACCTCGTATTACGAGAAATAATCCACCGATCAAAGTGAGGGTAATGACCAGCGCGATGGCGGTCTTCATTTGTTTCGCAGTGACAAGGCCTGCCTGTGTAACTCTTAGGGGGCCTTTTCGCTCAGGGCTGTCCGTGCCTCGTTTGGCATCAACGTAATCGTTGACGAGATTGGCGCAGATTTGAAGGCCGAGGGCACACCATAAGCAGAGCAGAACGTAAGGCCATTGTACGCAACTTGCTTCCCAGGCTAGGGCTGAACCTATGATGACAGGAGCCATCGCCGCGGGCAGAGTCCTGGGGCGAATCGCATGAAGCCATATCCTGAAAAACGACATCGTGATTTCCAGTATATACCAGATTTATCCGTTGGACAGCTTTTCTTCCAGTTTCACCAGTTCAAGAAGAGTTTCAGGGGTTTTCTTGCAGAATCGAAGAAAAACTATTTGGTCTTTAACTTCTGGGGAAATAGTTCTCATTTTAGCTATGAACGATAGACTCCTCTTGAAATAGGCTGTGACGAAAGCGCGATCCGTAAAGGCTTTGTTGAAATGCATGAGTGCTTTAGAAATATCGCCTTCAGATAGCAGCGTATATCGTCCAAGCTCAATGTGGGCAGCAGCACAGTTTGGGGAAAGTTTAAGTGCTTTATTGAAGCACAGAGGTCGTATTTCAGCATGACTATTAATGAGACCGAATTCAACGAATACAGCAGCCCTTAACGATTTATTGGTAATATCTGTTTGTAAGAGAGCATGATTAATAATAGGCTCTGCTAATAAGTGTTTTTTTTGACTAATGAGAGCTTTGCCTAGACTCAAATAATAGTTTCCGAGCATTGGATGTTTTATCCCTGAGGCTAGATCAATAGCTCTTTCAAAAGATTTCGATGCCTCTTCAAGATTGCCCATGTCTAGATAAAGCTCTCCGAGAAAATTGTATGCTTCGGGAGTGACCAGGAACCTGAAGGAAGTTTCCACGTCATTGATTGCTTTTTCGGTCTTGCCCATCGCAGCATATATTCTGGCTCGAAAACAATAAGACGAAGCATTTTCTTGTGCCCTTATCTGTTTATTGATGAAGTGAAGGGCAGCGGCGTAGAGCCCACACCTAAACAAAAGTTTAGCTAGGGCAAAAGGTGTTACCGGTGCCTTTGGCGTTGTTGGGGTTGAATGTATAGAAACAATTTTGTTTTTCATTTTAGGCTCCTTTGATATAGTATGATTCACTCTAATCAAGTTATCGTGCCGATTTTCGAAAAGTTGCAACGATTTTTTCTATTTCTTTTAAAGGAGTCTGTTTATTCATTCAAGAGAACAACGATTGATTCGCGAGGGCTCCATGCACACTTGCGAGGCCAGGCCTTTTTCCTGCTTGCGACCTCCCCGTGAACGTACTATAATGACAAGGCTGAAAGTGGGTTGCGACCCGCTTTTTTTTTGGGAATTTTTTCAGCATTTTCGTGAGAGGTAGATATACTCGTCACGAATTGGTTTGCGGTGAAGCTGAGACGAGCGAAGCTTAGTCCCGCTAAGTGAGCGTCCTTCGACGTTGTGCCACACTGAGCTTGTCGAAGTGCTCAGGAACCAAGGCGAAGAAAAACCGATAACCAATTTTAGTAGAGTATATATCATTACGGAGGTTAAAGGAGAGATCAATGATTAAGATTGACGGTCTAAAAGAAGTAGTCGCACAGATAAAGAGCGAGAGGGGAATTCCTGAGGAGGAGATCCTGAGTGCGATTTCTGATGCACTCGTTTTGGCAGCAAAACGATACCATGGCCCCGCAGATAACCTCCGAGCGGTTCTTAATGATCAAACAGGTGAGGCGACGATTATCGCAACGAAGTTGGTAGTGAAAGAGGTCGTCGAACCCTCTGCCGAAATCTCACTTAAAGATGCAAAAAAACTTAACCCCAAAGCCAAAGTTGATGAAGAGGTTGAAATCGAAGTTATCCCTCCTGATTTTGGACGTATTGCCGCTCAGAAGGCCAAACAGGTCATTACGCAAAGGATCGTTGAGGCTGAGAAAAAGTCTATCATGTCTGAGTTCGAAGATAAGATTGGGCATCTTGTGACGGGGATTGTTCAGCGCATTGAGGGACGGAATTATCTCATTAACCTTGGCCGGACTGAAGCTGTGTTGGATCTTCGCAACCAAATTCCAGAGGAGACATTTCGTTTAAAAGACCGGGTAAAATTATATCTGGTAGATATCGCGAAAACTCACAGGGGTCCCGAAGTGATTGTTTCCCGTTCGCATGAGGGATTTGTAAAGAAAATGTTTGAGCTTGAGGTGCCTGAGATTGCTGATGGGGTGATTGAGGTGAAAGCCATCGCCAGACGAGCGGGCTATCGAACCAAGCTTGCCGTGCAGTCTCATGACCCGGAAGTAGGAGCCGTAGGAACCTGCGTCGGCCGAATGGGCGCACGAATTCAGATGGTTCTTAAAGAACTGAATGGTGAGAAAATTGATATTATTGAGTGGAAAGAAGATATCTCTGAGCTGATTGCCAATGCGTTGAAGCCGGCTGTTATCTACAAAATTGAAATCGATGATCTTGAGAAAAAGCGAGCTCGGGCGATTGTAGAAGATGATCAGTTGTCCCTCGCGATTGGTAAAACTGGGCTGAACGTTCGCCTAGCTTCCAAGTTGACGGGATGGAACATCGATGTGGTTCGCAAGGGAGATGTCGAGGTCAATTTGATCGACAAACTGTTGGCTGAAAAAAAGAGTCTTCAGAAACAAAAAGAGGCTGAGGATAAAGTTGACGAGAAAGCTTCGGCGAAAGAAGAGTTGAAAAAAATAAAAGTAAATGAGGCAGCCTCTGAGTTAGGGATGGATGTCGCAGATTTTATGGCAAAACTTGAACTCGCAGGACACAAAGTGAAGAGCGAAAAAAGCAATATTGACTATGATGTGTATATGAAGATTAAAGAAGAAATCGTTTAGAGAAGGAAGGGATTGGTTTGCGCGTTAATGAACTGGCTAAAGAGTTATCGATACAGAGCAAGGTTCTCCTTTCTGAACTTTTGACCCTTGGCATTGTGGTCAAGGCGCACTCATCCCTTTTATCGGATACGGATATAACGAAAGTTCGTCTTCATTATAAAAAACAAGCGGATCCACCAGCCCCTGATCAAGAACCCCTCATTGAAGAGTTGCCAGCCGAAAGCTCAAAGCAGAAGGTAACTGAGCCTGTGACAGATCTTGAAATTATTGAAATAGAAGATCGTGATATTACGGTCAAAGATTTTGCAACACTGCTCAAGGTTCCATTGACCCAGGTGATGACCTCTCTTCTCAAGAAGGGAATGATGCTCAATCTCAATCAAAATATCGACTTGTCGCTTGCCGAAGAAATTGCACAGCAATACAACATCGTCCTAGACGTCAAGAATGTGGCTCAGACAGGTCAACAGAAACGTGTAGAAGATGCATTTTTGGCCGAATATGAAGAAGAAGAACGTTTCCTCAAGGATCGCCCGCCCGTAGTAACCGTGATGGGACACGTTGATCACGGAAAAACAAAATTGCTCGATGCAATTCGTCATACAAATGTTATGGATAAAGAGGCAGGGGGAATTACGCAACATATTGGGGCATATCAAGTGCATGTTCATGGCAAAGATATTACGTTTATTGATACGCCTGGCCATGAGGCTTTTACGGAAATACGAGCACGAGGAGCTAATATTACAGATATTGTAGTTCTGGTGGTGGCTGCAGATGATGGGATTATGCCCCAGACCATTGAGGCCATTCACCATGCCCGAGCCGCAAAGGTGCCTATCCTGGTCGCAATTAACAAGATGGATAAGCCTGACGCGAATATTGAGCGTGTAAAACAGCAATTAACCGAGCATGACTTGGTGCCAGAGGAATGGGGCGGAAAAACCGTTGTGGTGCCTGTTTCTGCCAAAGCGGGGCAAGGAATCTCGGATCTATTGGATATGATCCTGCTGATTGCAGAAACCGAAGAACTGAAGGCCAATCCGCATAAAAAGGCAGTGGGAATTGTTCTTGAGGCACATCTGTCCAAGAACAAGGGGCCGATTGCGACGGTTCTTATCAAAAGCGGAACGTTGCGAATAGGCAATCCCTTTGTGATCGGACCCGTGAGCGGTAAGATTCGTGCGCTTGTCGATGATTTGGGGCAAAAGCGAAAAGAAGCTACACCCGCGACGCCTATTGAGATTATGGGCTTGTCGGGAGTGCCCAACGCTGGGGATGTGCTGCAAGTGGTTTCGAGCGACAAAGAGGCTCGTGAGATTGCGGATCAACGAAAGCATGAATTGGTGGATTCGCAACGCAGGAAAACCAGAGCAGTTTCGCTCGAAGATGTTTCGCTCAAAATCCGTGAAGGAGAAATGGCTGTCCTGAATTTGGTCGTCAAAGCAGACGTAATCGGTTCGCTGGAAGCGATATTGGGTTCCATCAACAAACTGAAGGTTGATCAAACCGCCGTGAGTATTGTGCATAGCGGAACAGGGGATATTACAGAGTCTGATTTGATGTTGGCCAAAGCCTCCAGTGCGATTTTGATTGGTTTTAATGTAGCGATTCCGATCATTCTTAAAAACAAAGCCGAAGAAGATGGCGTCGTAGTGAAGCTTTATCACATTATCTATAAGCTCCTGGATGATCTTGAAGGAACGCTGAAGGGACTTCTAAAGCCAGAATTTGAACGTGTACAAATTGGTATAGCAGAGGTTCGCGCGATGTTTAAATTCTCTAAAGTAGGTGTGATTGCAGGGTGTTATGTGACGGAGGGGAAAGTCATCCGAAATGTTGAGGTGGAAATCTTTCGTGGCACCAACCTTATTTTTGAAGGGAAAATATCTTCATTGAAACGCTTTAAGGATGATGCCAAGGAAGTCCTTGCAGGATATGAGTGTGGCATCGTGATTGATGGATTCATGGATTTTGCGCAGGGCGATCAAGTTCGGATTTATGCACTGAAAGAAATTAAGAAGTAGTTGGGTCTTTCTAATGAAGCATCGAGATAGTCGTGTAGCGGAAGCGATTCAGCAAATCGTTTCAAAGATCATCCGTGAAGAAATTCGGTATCCTGTGACATTATTTAGTATTCCCTTTGTATCTGTGAGTCGAGACCTTACCCATGCAAAAATATATTTGAGTTTTTTTGGGCCTCATCCTGAGGCAGATTTTGAGAAGGTTAAAGATGCTAAGAATTTCATAAGGTCTACGCTAGCTCGTCGTATTCAGTTGCGAAAGGCTCCGGAAATCGAACTGATTAATGATCATTCTATTGCCGAGGGAGCTCTGATGGTAGAAAAGATCAACAAGCTTCCCCGTCCTCAAGATGAATAATTCATCACTGGAGCAAATCCATATCGCGCTCGGTGCGGCTCAGCATATCCTCATCCTGACACATGATTACCCAGATGGTGATGCACTGGGATCGTTATTGGCCATGAATGAACTGCTTCAGAATAATGGCAAGAGTACGCGTGTCTTTCTGTCAAATATCCGGCAGGAGTCATGGTCATTTTTAGGGTTTTTCCCTGCGTTGTCTACAGTTGAAGAACTCTTGGCTCAAGACTTTGATGTGGTGGTGGTGGTGGACAGTAGCAATGAGAAACGATTAGGAAACGCCCAGCCTTTACTAGAAAAAATACCGATAGTGATTAATATGGATCATCATGCCGACAATTCGGGTTTCGGGCATTTGAACTATGTCCGCGACGCTTCTGCGGTTGGCGAAATTCTATATGAGTACATGCTTGAAACAGGGACTCCATTCACTCGAAACATCGCAGTGGCATTATTGGTTTCTTTGATCACAGATACGGGAAGGTTTAAACATAATAATACACACCGAGGTGTCTTTGGAATGGTTCACGAGTTGCTGGCTTATGTCCAGCCGGAGGATTATCGACAGATCATCACCCATTTATATGAGGAAGAACCACTTTCAAAAATGCAACTTGTCAGTGAGGCTATTCGTAATATGGTGCTCCTGCACGGCATGATCGCATTTTCGTTCCTTGAACAAGAGTGTGGTTTGGAGGAAGGATTGATTGATCCGTTGTTATCGATTCAAGGCTCAAAAGCGGCTGTACTCATTCGGTTGGCAGGCCAACAGATTCGAATGAGTTTTCGAGCCAAAGACACCCAGATCAATGTTCGCGACTTGGCCGCTCAGTTTGGAGGCGGGGGTCATCCTCAGGCGGCAGGCGCAACGATTCCCCTTGTTAATTTCGGTGAACAGGTGAAGGAGATTGAGTCGAAAGTGGTAGAGTATTTTGCGCCTCTTCGAGTGCCAGGCCAGGAATAAAGTGATGCAGGTTCAGGGCATTTTCCCCATCGTGAAACCTGTGGGCTGGACATCGTTTGATGTGGTAAACAAACTTCGCAGGCTGACCGGGGAGAAGAAAATCGGTCATTCAGGGACACTGGATCCGATGGCAACAGGTGTGTTGGTCGTGGCGATTGGCCGTGAATACACCAAACAGCTCCAAGCCCTAACAGAGCTTCCGAAAACATATTTGGCTCAGATAACCTTTGGAATAACCACCGATACCTATGATTTGGAGGGAGCAATAGTTTCGATGAGCAGGCCACTTGACTTGACACGGGACGCCATTGAAGTAGCCCTGAATCAGTTTAGAGGGGAAATTATGCAGAAGCCTCCGATCTACTCCGCACTCAAAATAAATGGACGAAAACTCTACGAGTATGCCCGGCGGGGACAAACCGTGGAGATTGTGCCTCGATCGGCCACGGTGTACGATCTGAAAGTCTTGTCGTATGATCCTGAAAATTATCCGACCCTGCTGGTTCGTGCCACCGTGTCGAAGGGCACTTATATCCGATCACTGGCGTATGACCTGGGTGTTGCGCTGGGAGTTGGGGGTGTCTTGAGCCAGTTGGTACGGGAGTCCGTGGGTTCATATCTGTTGAGGGAGGCGTATACGCTTGACCGATTTAACTAAATATTATTGTCATCCAGAAGACTTGCCAGATGAGCAGGGCAAGGTCATTTGTATGGGGACTTTTGACGGGTGCCATATTGGCCATAGGGCATTACTGGATCACGTGGATTATGCGGTGAGCTTTATGCCTGCGCCCAAGGCCTTCTTTTCAGTGACGGAAAAAGTGCTCCTTTTGCCGAATGAAAAGCGATGCTTGTACCCGAATTTTATTTTTCTGCGATTTGATGAGGATTTGGCGAGTCTTACACCGGAAGAATTTATTCACATGATTCTTGAAACGCTAAAGCCTGCACGAATTGTGGTGGGGTGGGATTTTCATTTTGGTTTCCAGCAAACGGGTACTGTGCACACGCTTCAAAAGCTGTCGGAACAATGTTCATTTCACTTGGATGTCATTGCTCCGGTAAAACTGGGCAGAACAATTGTCAAAAGCACAAGGATTCGACAGCTCATTGAGGCTGGAAAAGTGGAGAGGGCCAATGCTTTGTTGGGATATGAATATTTTTACGTGGCGCGAGTGATCCATGGAAAAGGAATAGGCCGATCTCTAGGGTTTCCCACCCTTAATCTTGAGATCAATGCCCACAAACTGCTTCCTCTTCACGGCGTCTATGCCGGCACTGTTGAGGTGGAGGGTGAATGTCATAAGGCCGCGATTAGTCTGGCTCTGCGAGAAAGTGGACGGCTCGAACTGGAGGCATTTTTGCTGGATTACAGTGGTGATCTCTACGGGAAAACCGTTAAGCTGTCTTTTTGTGCGAGCGTTCGTCGTCAGAAAAAATTCTCTGGGCTGGATTATTTGAAAACACAAATTGCCAAAGACGTTGAACGAGTCAAGACTCTCCTGCAATAACATGTTATAATTCTGACGCAATCATGGGACTGACTTACAAAGATTCCGGAGTCGATATTCACGCAGGCTATGAATCGGTTAAGCAACTCACCGTTGAGGTCAAAAAGACATTTAATTCACAAGTGTTGGATAATTTCGGAAGTTTTGGAGCTTTGTTTCAGCCAGATTTAAGGGGTATTAAAACACCAATTCTTGTCTCTAGTACAGATGGTGTAGGCACAAAATTACTGCTTGCGATTGAACTAGGTATTTTCGACACTATCGGAATTGACTTGGTGGCCATGTGTGTAAATGATTTGATTACACAGGGAGCTAAACCTCTTTTCATGCTCGACTATATCGCGCTTCATAAGCTTGACCCCGAGTTGGTTACGACGATCATTAAAGGTATTGTCGAGGGTTGCAAACAATCCGCATGCGCGCTTATTGGTGGTGAGACAGCCGAGATGCGGGACGTTTACCGCCAAGGCGACTTTGATTTAGCTGGGTTTGTCGTTGGGCTTGTTGATAAAGATCAGGTCATTACAGGGCGTGGGATTTCGGTTGGCGATAAAATCATTCGATTGCCAGCCAGTGGTGTCCATAGCAATGGATATTCTTTGGCACGTAAAGTCGCCGAATTGATACAAGATCCAGAGGAACGACTCGCTTTTAAAAAAGATTTGCTGATTCCCACCGTAATTTATGTCCGACAAGTTCTTGATCTTATCGCCCGATTCCCCATCAAGGGGATCGCCAATATTACGGGGGGGGGGCTTTATGAAAATATCGCACGTGTTTTACCCAAGAATGTTGACGCTCGTGTTGATTTTGGCTCATGGGATTTGTTGCCCGTCTTTAAGACGCTTCAGCGTGTGGGGCAGATATCGTGGCGCGAAATGTGCAGTGCCTTTAATGTGGGCGTGGGGATGACGCTGGTTGTTGCCCCAAAGACTGCAAAAGATATATGTTCTGCGGAGCCAACGCTTGATGTTGTCGGCGAAATTATTGCTGGATCGGGTGAGGTTCTTGTCGAAGGGCTTCCCCAAAACTAGAATGACAAAACTTCGACTTGGAGTTGTTGGTTCGGGGCGTGGTTCTAATTTCATCGCGATTCAAGAAAATATTCTCAAAGGCAATCTGGATGCCGAGATCGTGCTTGTCCTATCCGACAAGCCATCAGCGATGCTGGAGAGGGCTAAGGGCTATAGACTGAAAGCCCTTCATGTTGATCCCAAAGCATTTGGTTCTAAAGTGGATTTTGATTTAGAGCTAGTTCGACTGCTGAAACAGAACAACGTGGAACTGGTAATTCTGGCGGGCTATATGCGGATTCTCAGCGATGCGTTTATCGAAGCTTTTGCCGGCAAACTTCTCAATATTCATCCCTCGCTACTGCCGCTTTTTAAGGGGCTTCACCCCCAGAGACAGGCCTTGCAGGCGGGAGTAAAAGAGTCGGGTTGTACGGTTCATCTGGTTACGGAGGAGCTGGACAGCGGCCCGATTCTTCTTCAAGAAAGGGTGCCGATCCTTCCGGGAGATACCGAAGAGTCGCTTGCCACCCGAATTCTTGCGAAGGAACATCGGATCTACACACAGGCCATCTCGAAATGGATGAGCA
>CAYHOI010000040.1:0-16182 GCA_964358175.1 uncultured Candidatus Marinamargulisbacteria bacterium
TGGGCTTTCAGCCATTTGCAAGCATCATCGGGATTTGGGGCAATGATAAAATTTTCTTTCAAAATAGAGGGATAGTACTTGGATAAACTATGTTCGTAAATAAAACGCATTACCCGCTGATCCTCGACAATGAGTATCTTTCCGTTTTGGTTTTCTAAAAGTCTTGCCAACTCTGGCACCTTATTAGTTTTTTGAAGGAAATTAATGAACGCTTGCTTGTCACAAGGTCCCGGAAAATTTAACCGGAGGCTCGGATAAGTAAAATTCGTACTTAGTAGCAATGTCGGACATTCTATATGAATACCATGGCCTTTAAGGGCGATTATTTTGTTCAACACTATGTCCTCCTTCTATTGATCAGATTGGCTCTCTTAAACCTTCTTTGCCCTTTCGCCACATCGGAACAAGCTTGTTAGCGATGCGATGGGCTTAACGTACCCGTCGCCTTTCTTAACACTAATTGTTTCGCTATTATATATATCGCACCATTCTTTGAAAAATTTCACCTATTTTTTGTTGTGAGGTTATTCGTTTCAGAGATTCACTCCTCAAACCCTAACAAAAGCCAAACAGAGAAAGGGATAGACCAGACGAACACGAATGCTAAAAAAACGTTGTAGCTTATAGCGATAGAGCACAGGGAGCAACGTTGACTGATCCTTATTTACTACCCACCTAAGAATTTTTGCGCAATATTCAGCGTGTAGCTGATGAAGAAATTAGGAAATATTCCCATGACCAAGGTCATCGCAGAGGAAAGAACCATTACCAAAGCAAGGGACAAAGGAATTTGAATGGGAGAGGATGTTTCTGCCTGATCTGTGCTGGAACCACTCAAAGCGGTTCGGATTACCAGAAGATAATAGTAAATCGCGACGAGACTCATGCCCACCGCGATAACGGCTAACCAAAGATATCCTTGCCGAGCTACCTCGGTAAACAAATAGAATTTCCCCATAAACCCTGCCGTCGGAGGGATCCCCGCCAGTGAAAGCAAGCTAATCAGCAAAACACTGCTTGTGAAGGGAGAACGTTTCCAAAGCCCTGACAAATCAGCGATCTGATCATTCCCTGTCTGACGAACAAGCACGACCACCACGGCAAAAGCTGCAATCGTCGCAAAAAGATAAAGAAACAGGTAATACAGTAATGCACCAAGCCCTAATGTCGAATAGGCGATCATACCCAGAATCATATAGCCTGCGTGAGCAATACTCGAATAAGCCATTAGCCGTTTCAGATGGGTCTGTGCGACTGCAATCAAGTTGCCAATGAGGAGAGTAAGCACGGCTAAGGTCACAACAAGCGGCATGAACAAAGTGTTGAAAGCTCCGAAAATCTGAAACAACACTCGAATGAGCACCACAAAGCCAGCCGCTTTGGAACCAACTGCCAAGAAAGCAGAGATGGGCGCAGGGGCACCCTCATAAATATCGGGACTCCACATATGAAAAGGAACCAGCGCAATCTTGAAACCAACGCCCGCCAGCACCATCACGATGGCCCAGATTAGTAGCGGCGAACTCATATGGGCAAGCACCTGGGTAATCGAAAGGAAATCCAAGTGGCCCGTTAAGCCATACACCAGACTGATTCCGTAAAGGAATACCCCTGAAGACACCGCACTCAGCAAACAGTACTTCAGCCCCGCTTCCCCAGACTTGAGATCTTCTTTCTTGTAAGCAGTCAAGAGCACGAAGGTCAGCGTCATCAGCTCGAGTCCTACATATAACGTTGCGAATTCAACTGAGCTTGCCATCATCATCATTCCCGTTAATGCAAAAAATATGAAGGCAAAAAAATCACCTCGATTGGTTGTGCCCGGTTTCAGATAGGACAACGACAGCAAAACAACAAAAAGCGCAGATCCCATAAATATTTGCTTAAAGAACAAGGAAAAGGAGTCTAGTACATAGAATCCATTTACAAAAGATTTTGCGTCAGCATGTGAGAGCAGAAAGCTCCCCGCCAACATAACAAGTAACCCTGCAATCGATAATCCTCCGAGGACGTTTTTGGTTCTAAGAGCTGGGAACACCATTCCCAAAACAAGAAGGGTTAGAGCCATTCCAACCGAAACCATTTCCAAGCTAACAACGGACCAGTTGAACATCATGGTTTTTCTCCTGTCAAACGCACTACCACAGGATCAATACTTCGACTTAGCGGATCAACAACCCATGAGGGGAACACCCCCAAAGTGAGCAAAATGGTCACCAAAAATACAAGTGGAAAAAGCTCCATTCCTCGAACATCATGCACCTTATCCCATGCTGGATTTCGTGGGCCGAAGAATATCTGTGCTGTAACGCGCAGAATATAGATAGCCGTGATCACAACCGCCAAGACTGCAAGGGTTGTGGCGATGGGATAGCTTTTGAAGGCTCCTGCAAAAATCAAGAATTCTGAAACAAAGTTCATAAATCCAGGAAGACCAAGCGAGGCAAGTCCGGTCATCAGGAACAACGTCGCGACCTTTGGCATTTGATGAGCCAACCCCCCAAGGTCTGCAATCATTCGCGTATGTGTTTTCTGGTAGACGATGCCCACTAGGGCAAAAAAGAGTGCCGCCATAATTCCATGAGCGAACATCTGTGCTGCTGCACCGGTGAGAGAAACAGTATTTAGTGCGCCAATACCAATCAGAACATATCCCATGTGGCTAATCGACGAATTCGCCAC
This sequence comes from uncultured Candidatus Marinamargulisbacteria bacterium, assembly GCA_964358175.1. Taxonomy (GTDB): domain Bacteria; phylum Margulisbacteria; class Riflemargulisbacteria; order GWF2-35-9; family GWF2-35-9; genus CAYHOI01. The sequence goes on from CAYHOI010000040.1 coordinate 2,683, forward strand.
GACGTATTTCAGATCTTTCTGAACCATGGCAACAAAAGCGATATAGAGGCAATTGATCACTGCAATCACAATAATCAGCGGTGCGAAGAAAACGGCACCTGCTGGGAAAACACCTATTCCCACTCGAATAATCGCATAGCCCCCAAGTTTCATGATCACCCCTGCGAGAAGCATGCTAATCGCCGTTGGGGCACTGGAGTGGCCATCCGGGGTCCATCGGTGCAGAGGCCATAGCGGAACGATAACCCCAAACCCAATGAGTAAAAGGCCGAAAATCGCTTTCTGAAATGCTGTTGAATAGGTCAAACCGGAAAGCACGGTCAAATCCAATGTGCCCGTGTGCAGATAGATCATGATCAGCGCAACGAGCGTAAACGCACTACCCGTAAGCAAATACAGGGTGTATTTCAAGGCACTATACTCTTTTTGGCCACTTCCCCATACATGGATCAAGATAAACTTCGGGATAACAGCAATTTCAAGAAAAACAAAGAGTAACAAAAGATCCAGAGAAAGAAAGACCCCGAAAACACCACTCACCAGGAAAAGCATATACACGAAAAACTCTTTCACGCGGGTTTGAAGATTCCAGCTCACCAGAGTTCCGGTAAACCAGATCACAGCAGTCAACAAAACCATACTCAAACTGAGCCCATCTACTCCGAGACTATACTGGATGTTGAATACCTTAATCCACGAGAAACGTTCAATAAACTGAAGCCCAGCCAAAGCACTGTTATAAGATATTGCAGTATAGCTGGCCAGAAAGAGGCCGATAAGGGACGCAGCCAAAGCAATAAGCTTCAGGAGTGTTTTTTGCTTTGAGGGGATCAGCAGCAGGATAATGGCTGCAAGCATCGGGGTAAACACCATCATGGATAGAATCGGATAAGTCATACCTGGCTCCCCCCTATCATCATGAGCACAATGCCCACAAAGATGACCAGTGCATAATGCTGAAGTCGTCCGGTCTGAAACAAACGTAAGCGCACACCGCCCGCACGAATCTTTTTTGCGGTTCCATCAAAAAACCCATCTATCAGCGCGTGATCCATCGTGTTAAACAGCTTACCCAATGGCATCATGATTCGATTAAATAGGAAACCATACAATTCATCAATATAATATTTATTGAGAAGCCACGTATGAATCGTACTAAACTTTTGAGCCAGCTTATCCGAACTAATAAGCTTTCGTGAGTAGATAAGCCACGCACAGAGAATCCCGAAGAACGCAACCGCACTGGACAAGAAAGCCACTGGTAAGTAGACCATCGGCGATTCCTTTTCCCCAAAGAAAACGAACGTGCCGAAACTCATACCCGTCCACTGATAAAACCAAGGCGTATTCATCAACCCGCCAATCACTGAGAGAACAGCAAGTACGCAGAGAGGAAATGTCATCATCCAGGGGGATTCATGGGCATGGTGATCGGAACGCTTTTCGCCGAAGAGTGCAACAAAAATAAGTCGAAACATGTAGAAGGCCGTCAGAAAAGCGACAACGGTTCCCAAAACAAAAAGGCCCAGAAAGTGGTGATGAAGGGTAACCGATAATATTTCATCTTTGCTCCAAAATCCAGCCAGCGGAAAAATGCCTGACAAAGCCAGAGCACCGATCACAAACGTCCAAGAGGTAATGGGCATTTTGCGAACGAGACCCCCCATCTTAAAAATATCCTGATGATGGACGGCATGAATCACACTCCCTGCCCCCAAAAAGAGCAATGCCTTAAAAAAGGCATGCGTGGTGAGGTGAAACATCCCCGCCGTCATGCTTCCCACACCCAACGCCATCATCATGTAGCCCAGCTGACTGAGGGTTGAAAAAGCCAGAATACGTTTTATATCACGCTGAACCAGTGCAATCGTTGCGGCAAACAAAGCGGTAAAGCCACCCACATAAGCGATCACCTGCATCACAGATTCCACGTTCGCGAATAGGATATAGCCACGTGCGACTAAGTAGATGCCTGCCGCCACCATCGTCGCGGCGTGAATGAGTGCGCTCACCGGTGTAGGGCCTTCCATCGCATCCGGAAGCCAAACATGAAACGGAACCTGGGCTGATTTTCCCGCCGGCCCCAGGAAGATAAGCAGCCCCAGACCCATCAATATCGGAGTGCAATGGTACACAGAAATTTGCGTTGCAAGCTCTGAAAAGTTAAAAGTTCCAAAGACGGTATACAGACCAATCACCCCCACCAAGAATCCAAAATCGGCCCATCGGTTCGTGATAAAGGCTTTTTTGCTAGCTTCAGCCGCCTCTGGCTTGAAAAACCAGAATCCAATGAGTAAGTAGGAACAGAGTCCGACCAACTCCCAGAAGAAGAAAGTCTCGAAGTAGTTGTTAGAGATCACAAGCCCCAGCATAGAAAAAGTGAAGAGCGACAAATAGGCAAAATAACGCGAAAAACCATCATCTCCGTGCATATATCCAATGGAATAAAGCATGACCAGTGTCGCCACAAGCGTCACGATAACACACATCACTGAAGATAAAGGATCGATGAGAAATCCGAGCTGGATCGTCAAAACGGGGAGATGATTCGAGACAATCGACAACCAGTTGGTAGAAAATTCGCTGGCTGTGGGATGACTGATCTTTTGAAGCAGGATCGCAAGCGATAACAAAAGCGATAAAGCAGAAAAGCTAAGCGCAACCACGGCACTCAGTAACCGAAAACGATGGGTAAAGGTAACAATCACAAGAAATGCGATAAGGGGAAACACCGGAATCAGCCAGCCTAAGGATTCGTTTACCATTTGAGAATATCCATTTCATCCGCCAGAATAGAACGACGCTGACGGTACAGGGACAAAATAATAGCCAACCCCAGAGAAACTTCCGCCGCAGAAACGCCCATGACAAAGATTGCCAAGATCTGCCCAGAAACCAGGTTGGGTGTCAGGAAATGGTTGAAAGCAATCAGATTGAGGTTCACCGCATTCAGTATAAACTCCACTCCCATCAGTACCGCAATCGCATTTTTCTTGGCAACAACGCCATAAGCCCCTATACAAAACAGTGCCGCAGACACCACCAGATAGTGTGTAAGTCCGATCATTTGGGATCCTTTCCAATGATAATGGCACCGACCACTGCGACAAGCAGAAGAATACCGATTGCCTCAAAAGCGACCACATAATCTCCAATCAGAGCATTTGCAATTTGAATCACAGTCGATCCCGTGGCAGATGGCACTACCTGGAAAGATGACTTGAGGATGGAACTCGCCAGAAGCCCAAACATCGTAACTGCGGTGAAAAATCCGATCCATTGATAGCGATTGCGAAGATTACTCTCCTCCAGAGAACCTCTTCGGGACAACATAATCCCAAAAACCATCAGAACAGCGATAGCTCCCACATACACCCATATCTGAATCATCGCAAGAAAGTCCGCTTGCAGAAGCAGATAGAGGCCGGCAACCGCGACGAAAGCGCCTATCATGAGAAAGGCACTGTGAATCAGGTTGGTCGAGATGACAGTCCCCAGGGCAAAGAGAAGCAGAAGACTAGACATGAAATAGAACCAGAAGGTCATAAGTTCGAGCCTTTCCATCGAGTCAGCGATATCGTTTTGTCCTTGAAGGCTGGCGTGAATCGAGCGCACATCTGGATGGCAGACGTGGGGCAGGCCTCCACACACATTCCACAAAAAAGACAATAGCTCATGCTCATTTGATACTCCTGAAGCTCGCGTTTCCCCTGTTCATTTTTGTTGAAATTGACGGTAATTACACGATTCGGACAAGCCATCGCACAAAGATTACAGGAAGTACATTTGTCTTTATCAAACTGGAACGCACTTCTCGTTCGTGGCGACAAATCAGGGTAAACTTCTGGATAACGCTGAGTTATTTTGCGGGAAAACAGTTTTTTCCCCGTCACAGCAAGCCCTTTCCACAGCCAATCAAGCATCATAGAAACACCTTCAGCACCAATCCGGTAACCACAATATTGATCAGCGACAAGGGAATCAGAAACTTCCAATTGAGTTTCATCATCTTATCCATTCGAATACGAGGCAAAGTCCAACGAATCCACATGTAAAAAAGAATCATGGCATAAACTTTGAGCATGAACCATACCGGTGAAGGCAAAAATGGCCCCTGATATCCGCCAAAAAACAGGGTTGTTGCTAGGATGGCCATGCTGAACAAATTGGCATACTCTGCAAGGTAAAAAAAGGCAAATTGCATGCCAGAGTACTCTGTGTGGTATCCCGCAACAAGTTCCTGCTCCGCTTCAGGCAAATCAAAGGGGGCTCGATTGAGCTCTGCGATGCTTGCAATCACAAAGATGCAAAATGCGACTGGTTGCAAGACAACAAACCAAACAGAATGCTGTGCCTGAACAATGGTCTCCAGGTTCAGCGAACCTGTGATCATCACCACGCCGAATACGGATAATACAAGAGGAATTTCATAACTGATCATTTGTGAGACCGTACGCATCCCGCCCAGCAACGAGTACTTGTTATTCGATCCCCAGCCCGCCATCAGGATCGACACCGTCGTGGTCGATGAAATCGCGATAAAAAAAACGAGTCCGATGCTCAGATTAGAGAGGACAAGGCCTTTCCCAAAGGGAAAAACAGGATACAGAAGGATCGCGGGAACGAAGCACAATATCGGTGCGAGAAAAAACACACCCTTATCAGCTGCAGTCGGTGTGACCAACTCTTTGCTGAGGAGCTTGACAGCATCCACCACGCTTTGAAGGAGTCCAAAGGGTCCCACGCGATTAGGACCCAACCGCTCCTGCATGAGGCCACAAAATCGTCGTTCTACCCAGGCTATCAGCATCACGTTCACAATGACAAAAAGCAAAACAACCACAAACCAGAAGATAGAAAGAAAAGGATTCATCGATCCACCTCTCCCATCACAAAATCGATCGAGGCCAAAAAGGCGATAAAATCTTGCAAAAGCATGCCTGTGGCAATTTTTGGAATAATCCCAACATTGACGAATGAGGGTCCATGAATATGAAGCCGATACGGATTAGGGCTGCCATCGCTCACCAAATAAAACCCCAAAATACCCTTGGCACCCTCGATCTGATGATAGGTCTCCCCAGCAGAGGGCTTGACCACCCGTGGGACTTTTCCCAATGAAGACCCTTCGGGAAGCTGATGGACCACCTGTTCAATGATTCGAACGCTTTGTTTGATTTCCAAAAGTCGAAGCACAAATCGATCATAACAATCGCCAGAGTATAATACGGGGATGTCAAATTCAAAACGATCATAGTAGCCGTAAGGAGCCTTTTTGCGAAGATCAAAGGGCACACCGCTTGCCCGCAGGTTTGGGCCGGTGAGGCCATACGCCAGAGCATCATCTTTCGAAATCACGCCAATGCCTCGGGTACGATCCCTGAAGATATGGTTATTCGTCAGCAACGTGTCGAAATCCTCCATTCGTTTTTCAAAGCTTGCCAGAAAAGACTTCAGTGCAGGCAAAAAGGTGTCGGGAATATCGTCTGAAACACCGCCGATTCTCGCATAGTTTGTCGTAAGGCGGCTTCCAAAAGTCATTTCAAACAAATCCAATATTTTTTCTCGATCGGCAAAAGCATACATCCAGCCTGTCACAGAATTGAGATCCAGCCCCATACTGGCCACGCAAACCAAATGACTTGCAATTCTTTGTAGCTCACCAAACAATACCCGCAAATATTCTGCGCGATCAGAGACCTCAAACCCCATACGCTTCTCTACGGTCTGCACATACCCGATATTATTGAGAATCCCTGCACAATAATCCAATCGATCCGTATAGGGAATAACTTGCTGATAGGTGCGGCTCTCGGCCAGCTTTTCGATTCCCCGATGCAGATACCCAATCACATTTTCTGCTTGAACAATCGTCTCGCCATCCAGGGTTAGCACAGCCCGATACACCCCGTGAGTACTGGGATGCTGAGGACCCATATTCAGTTTAAACGCCTGGGTACATAAAGTATCGATCTGCACTTATACTCTCCCCATCAACAACACCTCGCGAGATTGGCGGTCTACTTGGGGAAGCGTGAGGGTTTTTCGAAGAGGAAACCCCTCGAAATCATCTGTGTTTAGGATACGCTTCAAGTTCGGATGTCCCTCAAACTGAATACCAAACATATCATAGACTTCCCGTTCCTGGACATTGGCTGCCGGCCACAGCGTGACAATCGATGGCACCGAGGGAACAGCTTTGCCGAGGTGCACTTTCACCGTTACAAGCGACGCATCCTCAAGTGACATCAGACAATAGACCATCTCAAATCGGTCTGTATAGTCAACAGCGGTTAAAGCCGACAGGAACGCAAACCCAAACTGCTCCTTCAACTGACGAAGAATGGCAACCAGCTGGCGAGAAGAGATCAAGAGTTCCATTTGACTTTCGGAGAGGCTCAGTCCTTCAGCGAACTTCTCACGAAGTTTCTCATATAACTCAGAAATATTCATACGCGTGAACCTCTTGATTTTCGAGGGCTTTGGAGCATTCTCTTTATTTGAAGTAGCCCCTCCAGCAAAGCTTCTGGCCTGGGAGGACATCCAGGAATATGGATATCCACGGGGATAATCTTGTCCACACCCTTCAGCACACTGTAGGAATCCACAAAAGGTCCACCGCTCATCGCACAGCTTCCCATCGCAATCACGTATTTGGGACAGGGCATCTGGTCGTACAACCGCTTCACAATGGGAGCCATCTTGTGGGTTACGGTACCTGCAATAATCATGAGGTCTGCCTGACGCGGTGAAGGGCGAAAAGCTTCATAGCCGAAACGGGCTATATCATAACGCGCGCCACCCGTGGCCATCATTTCAAGCGCACAACAGGCCAGACCGAACGTCACCGGCCAAATCGAATAAGATCGGCAATAATCTAGCAGACGTTCCACCGAAGTGATCAGGATATTGTCCTGAACAAGCTCCTCCATCCCTGCACGATCTAGCTCCATTCGAGAGCTCCTTCTTGCCACACGTACCAGAGTCCGATCGCAAGAATCGCCACAAAGACGATCATTTCTACAAAAGCAAAAAGCCCCATATATCGAAACGCCACTGCCCAGGGGAAAAGAAAGATTGTTTCCACGTCAAACGCCACAAACACCAATGCATAGAGGAAATATTGAATCTTAAACTGCACCCAGGTGGTTCCCTGAGTCTCCACCCCGCACTCATACGTGGATTCTTTACGAGCCGAGCGTTTGTGAGGACGAACCATCCAGCTCATCAGAAGACTGATCAGGGCAAAGGCTACGCCGCCGAGCAAAAAAAAACCGATTAATCCGTAGTCGCTTGTCATCATTTTCTTTTTGGTTACATCCTGGGTAAACTCTACTAAAATTGGTTTACGGTTTTGCTTCGTCTCGCTCACTTAGTAGGACTAAGCTTCGCTCATCTCAGCTTCACCGTAAACCAATTCGTGACGAGTATACTGACCCCCTGTAAAATAATATTATTTTCCCATTTTGGCAATGGGAGATTCATGGGGGTCCAAGAAATTCTACTCTCATTAGATGCATTCGCTTGGATTTTCGTCGTTTTTGTCTTCTTCCATTCAGATCGCATAAAATGTGATGATATACTAAGACTTAATTGATTTTCGGATCAATTTTCCTTGTAGTGAGCGGTTCGACTCGCTCACCGTGACACCTGTCGAACTAGTCTTAGTTATACTGAGCGGTCACTGAGCTTGTCGAAGTGCTATTGGTTTTCAGGTTTTGGAAAAACCGCCATCGCAAGATCTAGCGAAGCGTCAAAACCAATTCGGTCGAAGTATATCTTCTTTTGCTATTTGTGCTATTCTTTCCCATAGAAACGACTCCTTCCGTATTGTGATTTACCAAATACACTATACAGGGAGGACAAAGGCTTTGCCAGGGAAGATACTCCGAATAATAACAAAGAACGTTCCTTCCATTTTAACCTATTTTGGCACCCCCCCATCCAAAGACGCCAAGACATACTTGCCAGATAGGAAGAGCCAACAGTAGGCACTCAGTAGCTTTGGTCCTCCGAAGGAAACTGTACTGTTTCAACGTCTTTCTTAAACCGCTTAATGGATCGCCGTATCACGGTGTCCAGCGCAGCGTAACGTTTCACAAATCGGGGTTTAAAGGCGGTGTATAATCCGAGCATGTCATGTGTCACTAAAATTTGTCCATCCGTGTGCTGCCCTGCTCCGATCCCAATCGTAGGAATCTTTAGCTTTTCGGTAATTTTTTTTGCCAAAGTTTGTGGAACCAATTCAAGCACAAGCGCCGACACGCCTATGGATTCCAGGAGTAAGGCGTCCTCTATCATCTTCGCGGCCTCTTCCTTTTCCTTGCCCTGAATCAGGTTGCCTCCGAGACGATTCACTTGTTGAGGGGTAAAGCCCAAATGACCTATCACAAGGATCCCTGCCTCCAGCATCCTGCGGATTGATTCCAACACTGAGGGGCTCGCTCCCTCCACTTTCACCCCCTGTGCACCTGCTTGAATCAGATCAATGGCATTCTGAAGCGACTCACTGGGATTTCCGTGATAGCTTCCGAAAGGCATATCTGAGATCAGGAGGGCATTCTTGACGCCCCGAGACACCGCATGGGTATGGCGGATCATATCCTCGAGGGTGACATAACAGGTAGACGGGTATCCATACACCACCATTCCCAGCGAATCCCCCACCAGAATCAGATCCACTCCTGAATGGTCCAAAGCCTGAGCCGTTAAAAAGTCATAGGCTGTCAAAGCAACAATCTTTTGAGATTTCTTCTTTTTTTCCTGCAAATCCCGAATAGTGATCAAGACTCCACCCCACTGGATCCAATTTGCAAGTAATCAAGCAAGTGCTCAAGTAGCTTTTTGCGATTGAGTTTGCGAAACAGGGTGCCCCCTTTGGCCAGGGAAATAATTCCTGTCTCCTCAGAGGTCACGATCACAATCGCATCCGTATGCTCTGAAAGCCCAATCGCAGCTCGGTGTCTCGTCCCTAATGAGCGATCCCGCAATTTGGTTTGCGTTAATGGAAGCAAACAGCTCGCGGCAACGATTTTGGCACCACGGATCACCACAGCTCCATCATGAAGTGGATTATTCCCATAAAAAATACTCAGAAGCAACTCGCTGGAGACATCCGCATTCAATGCCACCCCCGTCTCCTTCACATTCTCGAGTGAATGTGCCCGCTCAATGACCAGCAATGATCCCACACGATTTTCCGAAAAATAGTCCACCACCTTGACCAGCTCCTGAATGGATTGAACTGAGAAAAATTCATCAAGTCCTCTCTTCTTTACAAGATAGTGCATCAATTGAGTGCTTTGTCCCAGTTTTTCAAGAATCATTCGAAGCTCTGGCTGAAAAACGATAATAAAAACCAGAAGAATAATGGTAGCAATTTTCTTGAGAAGCCAGCTAATGGTCGTCAGATCAAAAACCACACTGAGCAAGTAGATCAGTAGTACAACCAGAATACCTTGAACAAGATTCTTTGCACGATAGTTTTTGGTCCAAATAAGAAAATAGTAGATCACCACCGCGATAATCGCGATATCCACCATGTCCTGCCAGCGCAAAAAGGTCAATCCATCGACAATCGCGTTAAATGCGGAGATCATTTCGGGTAATATCCTCCAGAGTCTCTCTTTTTAAAACCAGCTTGGCACTACCCTGCTCCACCATCACCATGGCAGGCTTGCGATAACGATTGTAATTGCTCGACATCGAGTAATTATACGCTCCTGTGGCGTAGACAGCCAAGAGATCATTTGGACACGCCTGCTGCAAATGGACATGGCGAAGCAAAATATCACCGCTCTCACAAAATTTTCCCGCAATCGTGTAGACATGATCACGAGGACTTTTCATCTTCGTCGCAATATCCGCATGATAAAGAGCCCCGTAGGTCATCGGGCGCGGATTATCCGCCATTCCACCATCCACTGACAGATACGTCCGTATTCCAGGAATATGCTTAATACCCCCGATCGAATACAAAGTAATACCCGCATTTGCGACCAATGACCGACCCGGCTCCAACACCAGCTCCGGTTCAATCGGATAACCAATCTGGGCGAGATAAGATTTCATCTTACAGGCAATCGAAACAACAAAGTCTGCAATCGCAGGAGGATCATCTTGCTGCGTGTACTGTATACCGACTCCCCCGCCAATACTCAGCTCCTCAAGCACAATCCCGTGCGAACGCAGGATATCCATCGACCGATCCAACAGTCTCTCAATAAGCACCTCAAAGGGATGAACATCAAATATTTGAGAACCAATATGCGCATGCAACCCGCGTAGATCAAGCTGTCGATTGGCAAGAATACGATCAATCACTCTGGGTAAATCCTCTTTTAAAACCCCAAACTTCGTGTCCCGTTTTCCTGTTTGAATGAACTCATGGGTATGCGCGTCTATTTCAGGGATATATCGAATAAAGACTTTTACCTTCCCCGCTGTTTTCTGTTGAGACATGACCCGTTCAAGACGATCCAGCTCTTGTTCATTGTCCAAAACGAAGTAACCGACCCCCTTCTTCATCGCGAAAGCCAGCTCCTCTTGCGTTTTGTTGTTGCCATGGAAAAAAGCTTTCTGGGGATCCACGCCAGCGTTCAGCAGGGTAAACAGCTCTCCATCCGATACCACATCAAAATACAATCCCTCCGCGTCCAAAACCTGGTATAACGCAGTCAAGGATAACGCCTTGCTCGCATAAGCAATCCTCACATTCGGATATTCCTGAGAGAGTGCCATATACTCACGTGCCCGTGCTTTGATGGTCTCGATATCCAGAATATAGAGTGGTGTTCCGAATTCGTTTGCCAGATCTGCCACATCGCACCCTCCGACAACCAAATGCCCCTCGGGACTTACCGTGGTCGAAAGGGGCTCAATCACAACAATCCCTGGAGAAGTTTGTATTCCACACTATCCACAAGAGCCTTCCAGCTGGCCTCGATAATATTCGCACTCACACCAACGGTTCCCCACGTTCCATGTTCATCCGTGGTCTCGATAATGACGCGCACCTTGGCATCGGTTCCCTCTTTGCTGTTTAACACCCGGACTTTATAGTCGGTCAAATGGATCTCATTCACCTGAGGATACTTTTTCACAAGTGCCTTGCGGAACGCATGATCCATCGCGCTCACAGGCCCATTTCCCTCTCCAGCGGTGTGAATCACTTCTCCATCGATTTTGAGCTTGACGGTCGCCTCGATGACGTAGTCTTCACCTTGCTGATCATTGATAATCCGAAAGCCCATCAACTCAAAGAAAGGCTGGTAATGTCCGGCCGCACGTCGAAGCATCAGTTCAAAGGATGCTTCTCCCTCTTCAAACTGGTACCCTGCTTGTTCTAAGTCTTTAATCTCAGCAAGAAGTGCCTTGATCTTCGGATCCTTTGCGTTCAGATCAATCCCAAGATCCTTTGCCTTGTAAGCAATATTGCTCACCCCGGACTGCTCCGAAATGAGGACGCGCTGGTAATTTCCGACAGCCGCTGGGCGAATGTGTTCATACGTCTCAGAGTCCTTGGCAATCGCACTCACATGCATTCCGCTTTTGTGGGCAAATGCACTCATCCCCACATAGGGATAATGACTATTATGGGGAAGATTGGCTATTTCACTCACATGACGAGAGATCTCTGTCAGTCGAACCAGTTGTTCAGTGGTCATGCAGTCTAGCCCCATCTTCAGTTTCAACGCTGGCAAAATCGAACACAAATTGGCGTTTCCCGCTCGCTCGCCATAACCATTAATCGTCCCCTGAATCTGGGAAACCCCAGCTTTCACCGCACTAAGCGTATTCGCTACAGCGCATTCTGCATCGTTATGGGCATGTATCCCAAGCGGTGTCGCAATCATCTGCTTTACCTCACCAACAATTTGTTCTACCTCGAAAGGAAGTGTCCCGCCGTTGGTATCGCAAAGAACGATGGCATCCACCCCAGCCCTTTGCGCAGCCTGCAACACCTGAATCGCATACGCTTTATTGCGTTTATACCCATCAAAAAAATGCTCCGCATCAAAAAATACTTCTTGCAAACGATCCTTTAAATATTTCAGAGAATCTTCCACAAGGATTAAATTTTCTTCTAAAGAGATTTTCAGCGCATGTTCAACATGAAAATCCCAGCTCTTGCCAAAGATACAGGCCACTGGTGCCCCGCACTTCACAATGCCTTGAAGGATGGGTTCATCCGCTGGCTGAAATTGATGCCGGCGCGTACTTCCGAAGGCGACCATTCTGGCCTGCCCCAGATTTTCCTTGAGCATTGCCTCAAAGAACTCAACCACTTTGGGGTTCGCTCCGACAAAGCCCCCCTCAATATAATGAATCCCAAGCTCATCCAACAAATGGGCGATCTTGATTTTGTCGGAAACGGTAAAGGAAATCCCCTCTGCCTGTTCTCCGTCACGAAGGGTGGTATCAAAGAGTTTCAGTGACATCCCCACATTCTAACGCGTTCTGGGGTGTGGGACAACTGGACGATCAAGACATTGAGAAAAAGAAACAGAAACATTCGATAAATAAAAATGGGATAAACAACTTTTTGTGCCGATAAATTAATTAAGGGGAGACGAAAGTAACCCAAAAAAAATCAGGAGGTGCGATGATGAAGAAAAAAGTAGTAGCGATGAGCCAGGGTAATAAAATCGGCCGCGTGGGTGAGACCAGAGACGAGATGCTCGCTCAGTTTCCCGCTAACTTGCACATCTTATCGGGGAGGGGCACTCAACCCTCGCGAGATCGTATTTCAGCCTCATTGTCTAGCCCCAATGACAACAATCGAGGCTCTAACTCTCCTGACATTACGCTTCAGCCATCAAATTTTTTCAGTAGAGTTTGGGATTTCTTCCGCCGTCTGACCGGATCATCTGATCCATCAACAGGCTTGAAAATCGAGAACGAAGGCTTACACTTTCTTGAAGACAAGGATTACAACGAGGGAGTCAAAAATACTATACCTGATATAAATAAGGGGTTTACCCCCCAAATCACAAATTTCTTTTACACCACTCCTAATGGCAATCCAACGAGATTTTTTTCTGAAATATTTCGGCCGACTATCGACCACGTGGATAAGACCCCATCCGCAAGTGAGCGTCGCGAAAGGCTCCATAAGATGTACGCTTGGACCTTAGAAATTATACGAGGAATCCGTATCTGAAATTATTGATAAGGCTCTGAGTTGCAAGGTAACCGATGAGTTTCTGGGGGGGAACTCCGTTACGATGAATTTGGCAACAGAGACATGAGATTGACATTTGGATTTAAGGCCAAAGAATTAAGTGTCTGAAGAAGCCACTCTTGAAGTGACTGACCTTTTGGGAGACGTTTTTTAGCTGTGTGAAGAACCGACATCAAAATTGACCGAGTTTTTGCACCTTGTTTGGACTGAGAGCCGAAGCTGACTTTGCGAGCGATAACCATGGATCGGACTTCACGTTCGGCTGATGGCAGAACTTGTTGAGATCGGGCCTTTTGTCGCAGCGACTCTTGTTACGT
>CAYHOI010000041.1:0-15304 GCA_964358175.1 uncultured Candidatus Marinamargulisbacteria bacterium
GGTTCATGTCGAGGCGGATTATTCCAAACCGATTAGACTCGGAGACCAGCTAACGATTCAGTTGCGGGTGGGAGAGCTTGGGAACAGATCCCTTCATCTGGAGTATTCACTACTCAATGAACATCTGGAGAGTGTTGCGCAAGCCAAGATCGTCCATGTGTCGGTCAGCAAGGAGACAGGAAGGCCGATACCTCTACCGAATGAAGTGAGAGATCTCTTTGCCTGACGCCCGTATGTCCAAACCCACCGTCACCTCGTTCGGTTTCTAAAACAGTGCTGACACGCTCCCATTCTACTCGGATGACCGGAACCACCACCAGTTGGGCGATGCGATCCCCACGCTTTATCGTGAACTCATTCTCACCCAAGTTCCAGAGAATGATTTTGACCTCACCACGGTAATCAGCGTCGATTGTACCTGGCGAATTGGGAATCGTGATGCCATGGCGAAGGGATAACCCACTGCGCGGTCTGATTTGGCCTTCATATCCGATGGGTATCGCAATTTTGAGACCCGTGGCGATCAATCGTCGATCACCGGGAATAAGAATCGCATCTTCTGCACTCACCAGATCAAGCCCTGAAGCATGATCCGTTTGATAATCAGGTAAAGGCAAATCCTGCGCATGGGAAAGTATTTCAACAGGAACTTTCAGTATGGTTAACATCGAGTACGCCTCCTCAGACCGGTACACTCTCGGGATGGATGAGCCCCTCGAACACATTTTCCTTAAAGGGGCCTACGGCTGTGAGTGCATAGTAGGAGGGATTAAAAACATATTCAACAAGTTTTTCAAGCTCATCCTTGTCAATTTCATTGATGATTTTCATGATCTCAGTCTCTTTGATGTACTTTTCGTAGTAGAAGAGATTTTTTCCATTGAAAGACATCTTGCTGCCTGTGGATTCGAGCCCGAGCACCAAGCTACCCTTCAATTGTTCACGCGCAGTAGCAAGCATTTTATCGGGGATATTTTGGCGTAGTTTTCGTATCTCTTCAAGTATGATTTCAACGACATTTCTTGCATTCTTGAGACTGGTTCCCGCATAAATCATGAAAAGACCGCAATTCTTGAAATAGAGTGGGTATGAAAAAATGGAATAGACCAAGCCACGCTTTTCACGTATCTCTTGGAAAAGCAAACTGCTCATGGATCCTCCAAGGATACTTGAGAGGACGAGAAGAGGGTATCGTTCGTGATCATGGTATGAAATCCCACGGCTACCGAAGCATAAATGGACTTGTTCAGTTTCTTTTTCCATGAGATTGATCGCGGGTCGGAACACGGGAAGGTGTTGTTCTTTATGTCCTTTTTTGATTGATTTTATTTTACCAAAAATACCCGTGAGCTTATCGATCATGGTGTCCATCGAAAATTTGCCTGCAATGGAGACAATGATGTTTTCTGGGACATATTGATCGCTCATGAATTCGAGGAGTCCTTCTCGATTTAGCCCTGAAATCACATGCGCATCTCCGATAACTGGTTGTCCTAGATTGAAATTTGGCCAAATATTCCGCACAAAAAGGTCGTGAACAATCTCATCCGGGCTATCCTCATAGAGTTTGATCTCCTCGAGGACGACTCTCTTTTCGGTCTCAATATCGCTTTCACGATAAACCGATCGGAAGAAAATATCTTCCATGAGTCCCAGTGCTACATCGATGTGTTCGTCCATGACCGTCGTATAATAACAGGTATGCTCCTTACTCGTGTACGCATTGAGTTTGCCCCCGACCGAATCGAGGGTTTCTGCAATTTCGCGGGCACTTCGCGTGGTCGTGCCCTTGAAGTTCATATGTTCAATGAAATGTGAAATGCCATTTTGTGAAGAAGATTCGTGCCCCGAGCCACTTCCAACAAATATTCCAAACGCGATACTTCGAACCGACGAAATCGGCTCAAGTATCATCTTCAGTCCATTTTGAAGCTCAATGATCCGGTGCAATGTAGAGCCTAGGGTCTGGCCAGATTGACCCGTCCTTTTGCATCAATCTCTTCGATGACGATATCCAAAGTATCGCCGATTTTGAAGTGATCCTCAATATTTTTGATATAGGTATCTGCCGCCTTGGAAATATGTAAGAGGCCCTCTTTCCCGGGAAGAAATTCTACGAAAAGACCAAAGTTCATGATTCGTTTCACGACACCGGGATACTTTTCACCGACTTCAGGCTCTTTCAGGAACATGAGGATCTCATTCTTGGCAGCCTCAATGGACTTTAGATCAACGGCCGAGATGTTTACTTTTCCACTATCTTGAATATCGATGCTTACCTGAGTTCTCTCAATAATTGCTTTAATGTTCTTCCCTCCAGGGCCGATCAATTCGCCGATTCGATCTTCCGGAATCGTGATGGTTTCAATACGTGGGGCGTATTCGGACAATTGTTTATTGGGTATCATAATAATTTTATCCATTTTCTCAAGGATCTCTAGGCGAGCTTTTTTGGCACGCGCCAGAGACTCTTTGATAATCTCCATGGTAATCCCAGTCATTTTGATGTCCATTTGAAGTGCAGTGATGCCATCTTTGCCTCCAGCGACCTTAAAGTCCATGTCGCCAAGATGATCCTCAAGGCCAGCAATATCAGTCAGGATGCTGTAGTCATTCCCTTCTTTAATAAGTCCCATAGCAATTCCTGCGACTGGTTCTTTAATCGGGACACCTGCTTGCATAAGTGCAAGCGAAGCACTACAAACTGTTGCCATAGATGAGGAGCCATTGGATTCTAAAATATCCGAAACCACACGAGTCACATAGGGAAAATCCTCCGGTGCAGGCATCACATACGAAATAGCTCTTTCGGCAAGTGCCCCATGTCCAATTTCTCGACGCCCTGGTCCAGGACGACCTCCAACTTCATTTACGCTAAAGGAAGGGAAGTTGTAATGTAAATAGAACTTCTTTTTGTAGCTCACGTCCAGTCCATCAACTAATACTTCATCTTTCCCTGCCCCAAGGGTAACTGTTCCTAGGCTTTGGGTCTCTCCACGAGTAAAGAGTGCCGATCCATGTACACGAGGGAGCAATGCGATCTCACAAGTGATAGGGCGGATTTCATCCATTTGACGTCCATCAGCCCGCAATTTATCGGTGACAATCGCTCTACGAACCTCTCGACTTTCTAGTGCGGAGAAGATACCTTCAAGATCAGATTTCTTTGCTGCGAACGCTACTTCACCAAACTTTTCTTTGCCATACCCCATCATAGCCTTTTTAACAGCATCAATGGCCGCATATTTATCAATCTTACCAGGTGTCATAATCGCTTTCTTTAAGTCTGACGTAAACCGACCATCAACTTCCTTAAGCAAATCCTGCGGCAAAGTATGGAGCGCAACGGTCCACTTGGGCTTGCCCACCAACTTAATGAGGTCTTCCTGAAGTGTAATGAGGGGCTTTATCGCTTCATGCCCAAAGCGCAGTGCTTCCAGCATTTCTTCTTCTGTAATCAGCGCAGAACCAGCTTCAACCATCATGATAGCCTCTTTGGTGCCAGCAATAGACAAATGAAGTTTGCTTTCTGAAAGTTGGTCTGGTGATGGATTAATGGTCAGTTTCCCATCGACATATCCAACGATCACGGATGCAACAGGGCCATTAAATGGAAGCGGGGAAATCCCCAGTGCAGCGGATGCCGCGACTGTTCCTAAAACCTCGGGATGATGGATTCCGTCATAACTGAGAACATTGACGGTTACATGTACATCATTGATGAACCCTTCAGGGAATAAAGGACGAAGAGGTCTATCGATCATTCGAGCAATAAGCGTTGCTTCATTCGAAGGTCGAGATTCTCGTTTGAAAAAATTCCCTGGAATACGGCCGGATGCATACATCTTCTCTGAGTAATCGACGGTGAGAGGGAAAAAGTCTTGGCCTTCTTTTACTTCTTCTCTGCCAACGGCTGTGGCCAGCACAATCGTGTCACCATATCGACACCAAACAGCACCGTGAGCTTGTCGTGCAACCTTTCCCGTTTCTAATGAAAATTCTACGCCGCCTATGAGCGTTTTTACAATCTTTTTTTCCATGATGTTCTCCTCTGTAATTTGTTCGCGCGAAAGGGGTTACTTACGAAGCTCTAGCTTCCCAATGATATCCTGGTAACGCTTCGGGTCATTTTTTGTTAAATAGGTAAGTAGACGTTTGCGATGGCCTACCATTAAAAGTAGACCCCGACGTGAGTGGTTGTCTTTCTTGTTTATTTTTAAATGCTCAACCAAATGATTTATTCTTTTTGTGAGGATCGCAATCTGAACCTCTGGTGAACCAGTGTCCGTTTTATGCGTGCGAAACTCTTCAATGATGGCTGTCTTCTGTCGATCAATAAGACTCAACTTATGTCACCTCCTGATGTACCGATAAGCATTGTATCACGGGATATTCTGAACAGACAATGCTTATTTGTTTTGCTTTTGATACAGTCCTTCCACGACGTAGAGCGGACGTTTTTTGGTTTCATCATAAATGCGTCCGATGTATTCGCCGATGATTCCGAGGGTGATCAGTTGAGCTCCCGCCGAAATAAGGACGACCAGCATGAGAGAAGACCAACCTTGTACCGTATGTGTTGTGAAATATTTAACATACAAGGTATATCCGGCATAGAACACACCCAAAATCGTCATCATGAATCCCACATAAGACGCAAGTTTTAGAGGAACAGTCGAGAAGGAAGTCATTCCATCTAGTGCAAATCTTACCATTTTGGTGATTGAGAATTTTGTTTTTCCGGCATAACGCCTGTCTCTCACGTAGAAGAGACCTGTCTGCTTGAATCCGATCCATGTGACGAGTCCTCGGATGAATCGATGGCTTTCGGGTAACGCGAGAAGCAGGTCTGCAACGCGCCTGGTCATGAGGCGAAAATCTCCAGTATCAGCGGGAATGGGGATGGCAATAAGTTTTTGAAGCAATTTGTAATAAAGCGATGCAGTAACGAGTTTGAATGGGTTTTCCCCTTTACGTTTTTCTCGAACCGCGTAGACGACATCATAACCTTCCTTCATTTTGCGGTAGAGATCTGCGATGAACTCTGGCGGATCTTGTAAATCGCCATCCATCAGAACAATGGCTGAACCTGTCGAGTATTGGAGTCCTGCGGTAATAGCATATTGATGTCCAAAGTTGCGAGACAAATTTAATAGTTTGAAGCCCTCCTGATTTCCGCAAATCTCTTTGAGCAAATCAAAGCTTTGATCGCTAGACCCATCGTTGACAAAAATAATTTCAATGGAAGATAGAGGATTTTCGAATTCCTTCTCAATGAGCTGGCGTGTAACGAGCAATCGTTTGATGAGTTCTGAAATTAATGCAGACTCATTGAAGATGGGAATTACAATGGAGAGTTCGATGGTCATGTTAATGGTAGATGCTTATCCAATTGTTTCTTTTTGTTCCTTCTGAGCCATAAGCCGGACTCATGAAACGACTCGCCAGGTGCTTGTTTGTAATTATAGCCACAAGTACCCGATCATCCAAGGGCAAGTCATCGACGAGGATATAGTTCGCTGATCGGATTGCATTCTCAATTCGTGTAAGATCCTGCGGTAGAATAAACGCTTCGTACGCCAAAAAAGAATTCTTGTGAAAAATAGGATACATGGATACACGACCGAGAATAGAACCCTGTGTTTCCTTCGGCATTGTTTTGAGAATTTGTTCAGAATAGGCTTGATAATTAAAAAGTCGATGTTCTTTGACATACAAGAAAAGTCCACCCATATTGACCGTCGAAAATACGAGAAGTGCTCCCAGAATCCACCGTTTTGGGAAAGATTGCTGAAGGCTTAGCATTCCCATCAGCATCACTGGGAGCATGACAATGAAATAAAGCTCGTTAAATTTAGGTAAAACAAGGAATTGCGCAACAAAGGTCACACTCAGGAATAATAGATGTTTTTGGAGTAGCGTTAATTTTCCACGAAACATGCTAAGGGCGCTGATGAGAAGAAATAGCCATAGCCACATTATTTTTTTTGAGAAAAACAATGTATGCAGGAGGATGAAAGGTCTGTCAGTTAAGTGGATCTTTGTGATGGATCGTCCGATGATGACCTGATTGTAAAAAGCTGACCAGTCTGTTGAAATCCATGCCAAATAGGGAGCCATTGCAAGAGTAAAAATGATGCCAAATAGTGCAATCCCTTTCCAATCACGTCTTCGCAACAACTCGATCATCCACAATAGAACCATGGGGATTCCGTAAAAGTGCGTCATCATCATCAGTGCGTTAACCAGAGATCCTGCGATGAGATATCGTGTTTGTTTTCGCATAAGCCAGCGATGGAGTAGCACATAGGAAAGACCCCACCAGAGCAACATGAGTGATTCGGGTCGTATTGTTTTGGAAATAACAAAAAAGAGGGGTGTGGTTGTGATAAGAATAGAAAGTAGAAAGGTCTGAAATGGGGTGCTTAGCTTGGTTTCAATCAATATCCAACAGGTCACGAGAAGTGCGAGGAGCGCAAGGATGAGGGAGAATAATTTGCCTTGGAGAATTCCAAATCCACACCATTTGAACATGAGAGATAAGCCAAGGTAATAAACCGGAGGGTGAATATGAAAATAGTGGGTTTGGTTCCCGCCATTTTCAAGCATTGGTGAGCCAAGGACTCCCGTTGAAGCTAGCCGATAGGACGCCTCCATCCCCCAAGCGTCATCGACTCGAACGAACGGAATATCCATAAAGTGAAACGAGTAAAGCCCAGCAATTGCCAGACTTGTCGCGACAATGCCAAGAAGAACAAGCCACTGAATTCTGTGGCCTGTTCTCAAGGGAGAGTCCTATACCGTAAACTTCTCAATCGCATGACGGCTTTTTGCGGCTAGGCTAGAAAGTTCAACGATCGTCGCCGTGATCTCTTCCGAGGCAGATGCGTTACTCTCTCCGACATTCCGAAGCGAACTCACGTTTGCAGAGACTTGCTCCATTGAGGCACTGGTTTCTTCCATCGCTGCAGCAATTCTTTGGAGCATTTCATCGGTTTGAATGACTGCCTGAGCAACATTAACCATATTCGCACTGACCGTTTCATTTGTCTTGACCCCACGCTCTGCTTCGTGAACAGCTTGAGTGACCAGTTCGGTAATTTCATGAACAGAGTTGGCTGAGTTTTCGGCGAGTTTACGAACCTCTTCCGCGACAACCGCGAATCCCTTCCCATGCTCACCCGCTCTAGCGGCTTCAATTGCGGCGTTCAAGGCGAGCAGGTTGGTCTGGCTGGCGATCTCTCCGATTACATCAGTAATCTTGTTTATTTTTGAACTATTTTCGGATATTCCCGTTATGACCGATTGCATATGGCTCATTTCCGTTTTGCTTTTCTCTACCACGTCAGTTGCAGTTTTTGCATGCTGACTGGCCATCTCTGCATTTCGTGTTACATCCGTGACCGATAAGACAGTTTGCTCAATAGCTTTTGCAATTTGTTCGATAGAGAGTAATTGGTTTTGAGAGCCATCACTTACCTGCTGAACAGCACGACTCGCCTCTGAAGACGATTCGGCCACTTTTTTTGTATGCGTACTCAGGGTTCCGATGGTTTCTGACAATGAGTGAATCGTACGATTGATGCTTTGTTTCAAAGAATCCAGCTCACCCTTGCAGGGTATAGCTACTTCTTTTGACAAATCTCCTTCTGCCATGGCGGCCATTACCCGATTAATCTCGCCGATGACAGTCTGTAATTGCCCCGCCGTAGTGTTAATGCCATCCCGCAATACTTGGAAGTCTCCTTCAACGTCAAGCGTTACCCGAGACGATAAATCCCCAACCATCATTGCGCTCATCACGGTATTGACCTCTAAAACGGCACTCTGAAGCGTATCCGCAGTGTTATTAATAGAAAGCTTTAGGGTGTTGAGATCTCCGGCCACTTCAATTTCAACCCGCTGCCCCAATGATCCCATCGACATGGCCTCCATGACAGAGTTTATTTCTTTCATGGTGGACTGAAGAACGCCAAGAAATGCATTGAGAACCTCACCGGTTTGGCCGATTTCATCACGGGTTCCAATGGTGACCCGTGAACCGAAATCCATGGTCTGAGAGACATCCAGCATAAACTTCTGAATTCCCTCAAGCGGTCCTTTGATGGAGATCAGCACTTTTTTAACGACGATAACAATAACGACCATTGTTACCACAAGCAAAGTGATCATAAACAAGACGGCATTTCTCTCAGCCGATTTGGCCTTTTCTGCAACTTCAATAACCTTCAAAAGTCCCTGCTTTTCAGTTGTCTTCATTCGATCAATTCTTCGGGTCGTTTTATCAAACCATTCACTCGGCGCAATCCCAAAGCCCCCCTTAGAGGCCAACTCTTTTACCTTCGTTCGAATATCCTCCACCTCTTTGAATTCTGTTGATGCCTCAAGAGCCTGAACGTCGGATAGCAGTTCATCCGTTGCCATTCTCTTGTAGTTACCGAGGAAATTATCCTGATTACGAATCAGTGCCCCCCACTTCATTAAAGCTTCGGTCGGGATAGGGGCATCTTTCTTAAGTAACGGAAGCAGATGCGCACGCTCCTGGCCTGCGTTCTCTTTTGCTTTCATGAAGCTGACGGCGGCCTGTGCCTGGATCAGAGTGGCACGATTGTTTGTCTTAGAAACGACATCCATATCAATAAAGTCAAGCAAGTCCTTGATGGTAGCTGTGAACCATTTTGCGGACTCCGGAGCCTCAATCTGTGAGGCATCGATTTGTCCGCGAATGGAAGCTGAGTCAACCATCTTCCCATTTTCATATTTGCCTTTGAGATGACTATGCTTCAGTGCCGCTTCTGCTGCAGCCATCGTTTCATCAACCTGTTTGCGTACACCGGAAAGCTGCTCGCGATTCTCCGGGGTGCTTGCGCCAAGAAATTTGCTTGAAGCCGCACGCTCAATCTGTATTGCGTGAACAAAATCCCCTATTTTATCCACAACGCTCATGTTTTGTACCAAATTCGCGTTTTCGCGATATCTTCCCATCGCTGTGACGACCGTGTATCCAATGGATAGCACGACGATAGCACCTAGAACGGTCGCTAGGATTGTCACCTTCGCACTTAGTTTCATGGAATTATTTACTGAACTCATAACTTTACCCCCCCTTATTTTTATCCCCAAATTTCCCCAACTCCGCATAGCATAGTCAAAAAGTTTAAAGGATACAACCCTTTTCAACTTTATTTCTTATTGATTTTCTCCGTTATATTCGGATCACCTCTCAATAGAATTGCGGTGGGTAGAAGACCCCGAAGCCTTTTTCAGGAAAGTGTAGAGATAGAGCTGTCTCAATTGCCTCAAATACTCTCGCATGATCTTTCCCGTTAGTTTGCTTTCCCCGTGTTTGCGATCTTGAAACACGATAGGGAATTCTTTTACTTGCGAGTATTTTCCCTTGATGACCACTTCCAGGCCGATCTTGAAGCCCTTGAGATTAAGTTGTTTCGTGGGATAAACCTCTCTTCTAAACATAAAAAACCCTGAAGTAATGTCGCGAACAGGGGTGAGGGGGCGAATCATCATCCGTGCGACCCACGAGGTTAGCCTTCGAGTCCATGGCCAATCTGCCATTCCTCCGCCACTGACCAATCGACTGCCAATCACCAGATCTGCCTTGCCAGAGTGAATCCAATCAAACATGCCTGCAAGAGCGGTAGGTGGATGAGATAAGTCGGCATCCATAAAAGCAATGATTTCCCCTTTGGCACGGGCAACGCCATCATGAACTGCCGAGGATAATCCACGCTTTCCCCTGCGAAGCACAAGTTCGATGGGAAGATGTTTCATGGAATGAATCAGGTCGATTGTGCCATCTGCGGAGTCGTCGTCTACAACAATGACATTGTAAGAAATTTTCAGGGAAGACAATGTGCTGTGGATGGCAGGGAGAAGCTCTGCAAGATTTTCTTTTTCCTTGTAGGTCGGAATAACGACGCTTAGATGCATATGAAACGACAGTATACTCGATTTTCGCTTTGCTCCATAGATCAATCACGATATTTTCGATATAATGGACTCCATGTACAGGTTATGTGTTGAAGACAAATTTGCGGCTGCGCACCAGCTTACCCGGTATCAGGGGGCCTGTGAGAATCTGCATGGCCATACCTGGAAAATGCGTCTTACCATCGAGGGGGATACGTTGGATGAGGCGGGAATGCTCATTGATTTCCATGTGCTCAAAGGATACCTCAAAACCATTCATGACCAGTTTGATCACAAGTTTCTGAACGATTTGTTGCCTTTTTCCCCAACCTCTGAACATCTGGCCAAGTACATTTATGAACAAATCGAACCAAAGCTCAAGATCGGTGTGCGCCTGGTGGATGTGACCGTTTGGGAATCCGAAACCTCCAGCGCAACCTATAATGTTTAGTTGGCAGACGGTTCTCTGGGTTGCCTTCTTTACGTTTCTCATCAACATTACCGAGTCGCTGGCCTACTCGATGCGTTACGCGGGACTCAAAACCCGCCAGATTGCCATTGCCATGTCCTTTGTAACGTCAACGCTTCTGGTCTCTCGGCTCAGCAATATGTTTCAGGCACCTCTTTTGGGGAAGATGGTGGATGACACCATTCGTCTGGGCACTCATGAATCTTTGATTTCTCTTGAGGTTGCGTTCCGGCTGATCGTTGTGGCAGGTTTCTTCGGGGTACTGGTCGCAGCCCTTCTCACCCCTACGTTTGTGAAGCTCTATCAACTGGCTATCGGTCATTTCCTGCGGGTGGGTTCGCTTCCTCGATTGATCGTCTCCACTTTGATTTCGCCAAAGCAACTCGTAAAAGTGTTTCGGTGTTTCACGATGCCACGCTTATCCATGCTCAAGGATATTTCCCTCAAAAATATTCCGAAGAAATTCCTCATTCTCAATGGACTGGTCGCTTCGATCTATTCAATCGGGGTCCTGGCATCGCTCTTGGCTGGTGCGTATTTGCCGGATTTACGCGCAACAGCGATCCAGCTTTCAGGCATTGTCAATGGATTGGCGACCATTCTCTTTACGCTCATGGTTGATCCAGCGGGTGCGCGAATTACCGATCAAGCGGTACATGGAAGCCGTCCTGCTTGCGATGTGAAAAGCGTTGTGGTCTTTCTTTTGCTTTCACGCATGATCGGGTTGCTCCTGATCGCGCAAGTTATCCTGATGCCCGCTGTGCGTTATATCATGAAAATTACGACGTTGATTTGAGGCTATCGATGGTAGAGGAGTCAGCTATTTTCCCCAAAGCACTACAAGACCAGATGCATCGCGTGAACATCGATCCTGATGAAGCCACAAAACTCTTAAAAGACCTTCGAGGCGGCAGATATGATCATGTAAAACCTTTGCGAGCCAAAGACATTCCTGCCATTGATGGGGAAAGTGTCATCGATTTGTCTTCTGGGTTAAGAATATCCCGCAAAGACGCGAATCAGAACGTCCATCAGCTGGGGATGGAGATTTCCTTAAATCGTTTTGCAATGGAGGACGGCAGTGATTATGTGTTTTCGATAAACCAGCTTGAATTACTAGGCACTCAATTGACGCCCTTGCTGGGATTTGGCTTACTGAATGGGGGATCTGCCAGCAGTTATCTTGACCTTGCCAAAAACGCTTCGGAATATGGGGAGTTGTTCGAGCTGTATCGACCCTATTTCGATAAAGTTGGGGAATTGAAATCCAAACCCAAAGGGCTGACACCAGCCTACGTGAACCCAGACGGAACCCTGGGCTATGATTTTATGGCACTCAAACTCCGAGCAGTGTTTCTTGAAGACATGCTCTGTAGAGAAACTCTGAAAGATCAGCCTCCCATGAGTTTGTTCCAAATGGACAGCGTTCTCAATCACGAGGCCATTGCATCAGCGGTAGAGGGCTACGCGTGTTCAGAGTTGTTGCGTCCCTTGGCGAATTTTGTAGACCGAGATAGGGGTGTTATAGCAACTGCTTCCCAGAAGCTCTATCCCACATTTACGAATAAGCCCCTTCATGAGATGGGATTATTTTTTCAAAAGAACGGCGAACTTTGGCCGATGCCAGGAGGGCACGGACAAGTTTATTGGGTTTTAAGAGATATTTTCGAGGACATGTATCGGCAGGGCAAAAAATTTGTTTACATCAGCAATATCGATAATATAGGGGCGTTGGTTTCTAGGGCGACTGTTGCTTACATGGCTCTTACTGGAAAACAGGCTGCCTTTGACTTTAGTTTCAAAACAGAGTCTGATGTGAAGGGGGGGGTTGCCATCATCGATGAAAATGGCCGTACCAATTGTGCCGACCTGGGGATGGCGATTTCCAAAGAGGCTCTTCGCGAGATCTCCCCTCAAAAAGAGTTGCTTTTCAATAATGCAACGGGGTTGTTTAATTTGGACTGGTTGGTCAAAAATCTTGATCGTATCATTGAGTTCCTGCCGATGCGAATATCCACGCAGGTTAAAGAAGTCGGCACGTACAAGCAAGCAGAGCAATCTCTGTGGGAAGTGATGGGCCTCATGGAGGATAAAACGATCATTGCCGTCAATAAATATGAGCGATTCCTTGCCGCAAAGCTCTTTGTCGAAACCCTCATGAACAGTGCGGTACATATGAGTCACCCCAAGTATCCTGAACACTTTCGAAACCTGGCTTCGCAGATGAGTGTTGGTTTCTCGAATTTATTGCGTTTTCGTTATGGACTTGAATTAATAGACGGGGTATGGACACCCAAAACGGTGGAGCAATGGGTGGGGGACAGGAGGTCTGGCTTCTGATGGAGTCCGTCAGAATCAATAAGTACTTGGCTCAGCGTGGGGATTGTTCAAGGCGGGAAGCAGATCAGTGGATTGATCAGGGATGGGTGTTTGTGAATGGGGTTTGTTTGAGAGAGCAGGGCACGAAGATTGATCCCGACCTAGATCAGGTTGAAATCAGAAAGCCGACTGAGGCTCTGAAACGGTATTATCTTTTAAACAAACCCTTGGGATACCTGTCCACAGTCGGTGAGCAGGAGGGTTGGTCGTTGCTCAGACTGATTCCCCATTCGGCGGGACTTTTTCCCATTGGAAGATTGGACAAGGACTCTGAGGGGCTGATTATTGTCACGGATGATCGAACTTTGCAGCGAAATATCATTGGCGAGAGTTCTCGAGTGGAGAAGGAGTATAGGGTTCTTCTGCGTGATGAACTTACGCCGGGAGCCAAGCACACGATTGAGGAAGGACTCTCTCTGCGAGGAAAACAGCTTCGTCCCTGTCGTATTTATCCTGTTTCGCCGACTCAGTGTTCGATCGTTCTGACTGAAGGAAAAAACAGACAAGTTCGTCGTGTTTTTGAACGGGTTGGGAACCAGGTGCTTTCACTCACCAGGGTTCGAATAGGCGATTTAGCGTTGGGGACGCTTAATCCTGGAGAGTATAGAGTGGTGGATCGAAGTAAAATACTTGCCTCTTTGTAAGATTCAGGTCAGAATGTGTTTGCGCGCCGGGTAGAGAAAGGAAGTCATTATGAAGCGAACGATAGGACTATGTTTTTTAATCGCCAGTATGTTATGGGCCGCAGGGCCGACTCCGAATGCCAAAGGGGTAGCCCTTTCCAGAAAAGGCAATAGCGTTTTATCTGTTTTACCACAAAAATCCGTTGTGGCAACAAGAAATAGCCTCGTGAAGGCCGTCGTGCCGACGAAATCTATCTCGGGGGCGAAGCGTAGCGTTTTGAAAACCGTTGTCTCGACGAGTTCTGTTGCCGTTACTCAAAAAACTGTGGTTTCAACGCAGGTAACTCTCAAAAAGAGTGTTCAGCCAGCCAAGAAATCCGCTAAGATTTCTGAGGCCAAGTCTGCCACTGAAGCCCCCAAAACGGGTCTTGAGCCACAGACACAAGCTGGCTCGAAGCTTTTGTCAGAAGTGGACCATCTTACGCCCAAGCAAGCTTTTTTGTTCCAGGCCAAACTCAATGCCAAAATGAGCAATTCTGTTGAAGAGTCTTGGTATACTGAAATGGGGATCAGCTCAGGTCTTTTTTATGCTATACCCTCTCTGAAAAATTTTAATGCGACGTTTGGTTCCACCTTTGGAAATGTGACCGGTATGCCAGGGGTACATGTTGGGGTTAAATATCCGTTGGGGAAGGATATGAAGTATGGCGTAGAGTTTATCGTTGCAAATTCTAGCCTGTCGAAAAAAACGAGTTCGACCGTGTATGAGTCCCTTATGGTGGGATATTATGGTGCGATTGCAGAGCTGGACTATGCCGTGATTCATAGCCCTGATTTTGTTTTAGATACGATAGCGGGTTTGGGGTGGATGACGGGTTCCTATCAATATGACAGAGTTGATGAAAGTGGCACTGGTTCATCCTTAAATAAGCTTCGAACCGGAAGCACCTTGATCACTCGCATCGGTGCGCAGGCCAAATGGCGAGTAAGCCCGTTGTGGGAGTCCGGGGTCGGACTTTACTATACGATGGGGAAGATTTCCGATTTATCGCGAGCAGGTGTTGTGGATAGCACAGCCCCAGAACTGGATTTTACCGGGCTGGAATTTAGAGTGCTGAATACGCTGAACTTTTAGTCATTCACCTTACGCAGTGACTTAAATTCCATTCAAATTCCGCCTCTCTCTGTCGCTTTGCGACATCTCTCTCCGTTTACGGAGAAAGAAAATCTCCTTGCAGAGGCATTCTCCACGAGCGGAGAGAGGTGGCCAATAGGCCGGAGAGAGGCGGAATTTAGATGCGCTCGCCCTTGTTGTGGAATCTTTCACATAGCCAAATCAAAAATACTGCGTGATCTGTAAAGGTTATTTCGCTCCAATTCCTTTAGCCCGCAAGCAGTGATTTATAGAGGTCACTGATGGCGCTGATAGATGCACTTGGGGTTTGATTGGCTTGAGAACCGGGGGCATTGCCATCGATCATCATCACCGAATTGATGTGGCTCGCTCCCGAACTGATCGAGATTGAGCCGCCTGGATTTGTGAAAGAAGAATGGCTGACTGAAAGGCTCGACGAGACGGATCCGCCTTGTTCAGAATAAGAAGAATAGCTGGACGAATAGTTGAAGTTAAACCCGCTTGAGGCGGCACTCGCAGATAGAACCGAGGACAAGTCGCCAGAATCACTTGAATTCTTGGAGGTTGACGATGGCATAACATCTGGCCACCGTGTGCCGCCAAAAGAGATGTCTACATTCCCGATGGATATTCCTTCGCTCATAACAGTCTTATCGTATTTTTCGTCCCAAAACTTGTATTCAGATATTTCGATGCGTGCAGGGCGAGCGCATCTAAATTCCGCCTCTATCCGCCCTCCGGGCACCTTTCTCCGTTCACGGAGAAAGGACG
>CAYHOI010000042.1:0-15206 GCA_964358175.1 uncultured Candidatus Marinamargulisbacteria bacterium
CAACTTAAACTTATCAGAATTCGGGACTAATCCCCCAGAAACTCATCGGTTACAAACTGCTGTATGTTGAAATTGATGTTTCAAAATCAAATCTAGACTGTTCTTTAAGTCAAGATGGAGCCAGTATTTTAAGCTGGGAATTGGTCACTCCTGTGAAGCTCCTTGCAAGAAACACCATCGCAGGAATCAGTGCTGACTATGCTCCTCGCCAAGAGGACATCCATGGTGGGAAGATTCATGATAATCTGGAAGTCCCTTGCCCGTTTTCTTCACCATATAGTCGTTTATGGCCGCCTGCAAGGCTTCCTCGGCCAACATTGAACAATGCATCTTTATTTTGGGAAGCCCATCCAAGGCTTCAGCCACAGAACGATTGGTTATCTTGAGGGCTTCCTCAATCGTTTTCCCCTTTACAAGCTCGGTTGCCATAGAGCTTGTCGCAATCGCAGCTCCGCACCCAAATGTCTTGAATTTCACATCTGTAATAATATTATTATCCACCTTCAGAAATATTTTCATAATGTCGCCACAAACAGGATTCCCCACTTGTCCGACCCCATCTGCATTCTGAATATCTCCTACATTTCTCGGATGACTAAAATGATCCATTACTTTCTCGCTATAGGGTTCTGCCATGTTATTTCCTCCTTTGAAATCGCTCTTCCACTATTCGAAACTTCCAGCTAATCTTTTTCTTCCCACAAGGGAGACATTGCACGTAACTGTTTTACGATAGGCGGCAAGGCAGAAACGACCTTGTCTACATCGTCTGGGGTATTCCACTTTCCAAAGCTAAATCGAATGGAGCCATGTGCAAACTCATGAGGGACACCCATGGCAAGAAGGACGTGGGAAGGGTCAAGAGAGCCAGAGGTACATGCCGAGCCAGATGAGGCATAAATGCTCTTCCCCCCGAGGGACAAGAGCATCGACTCTCCCTCAACATACTTTACAATGATATTCAGAGTATTTGGAAGGCGCTCTTTATGATCACCATTTACGAAACATTCTGGAATGGCCTCAAGCAATTTGGCTTGCAAATCATCTCTCATCTGTTGCTCACGATCAGCTTCTTTTTGCCAACTCTTCATGGCGAGCTCAAGAGCCATAGCCATGCCAATGATGCCTGCAACATTTTCAGTACCACCCCGCAAGTCCATCTCCTGTTTACCCCCATGAATCAAAGGCTCTAGCCGCACGCCTTTCCGAACATAAAGACAGCCAACTCCCTTTGGGCCATAAAACTTATGGGCAGATAAAGTCAAAAGATCCACACCCAGTTCCTCGACATCAATGGGAAACTTTCCTCCTACTTGAACTGCGTCCGTGTGAAAAACAATTTTCTTGGCGTTCGTAATTTTTGAAATGTCGAGTATAGGCTGTATGACACCCGTTTCATTGTTGGCGTACATCACACTCACGAGGATAGTATCTGGCCGAATAGCCTTTGCGAAAGCCTCCATGTCGATAATGCCATTCTGATGAACAGGAATCACACTGACTTCAAATCCATTTTTAGCAAGATATTCGCATGTATGGAGGACGGCATGATGTTCAATCGAAGAGATAATAATATGTTTTCCTTTTGATTGATTGGCCCATGCAAAGCCCTTGATAGCAAGGTTGTCGGACTCACTTCCTCCTCCGGTAAAAATAAGCTTTCCACTCGTTGCTCCGATAAGCGACATCATCCTGTGACGAGCCGATTCCATCTTTTCACGAACCTGCTGGCTGATGGGAGAAATACTGGAGGGATTTGCAAACAGACTTCCCAAAAAGGGTTCCATGGCCTTGAGAACCCGCTTATCCAAATAGGTCGTCGCGTTATGATCCAGATAAGTATAATTTAAATTTTCCATGTTTTCTCCTGTTATTTTGACATCGTATAGAGAACTTCTACTGGCTTTGTCGGTACTCCACTCTGAATTAAATGATCCAAAGAAATACTCCCAAAATAGATCTGAATGTTCTGAGCCAACCCTTTCCAAACATCGTGAGTAGAACATAACTCCTTGCGATGACAGGACTCTTCAGAGCTCATACAAGCCATCGGCTGCAAATTACCCTCCAACTTCAATAAAACGTCATACAAGTTGATCTGAGAGGGAATGACCGCAAGTTTGTACCCTCCTTTTGCCCCACGTTCCACCTCTATAATCCCCATGGTCTTGAGAATACGTACAATCTGTTCCAAATACTTCATTGAGATATGTTCCTGTTCAGCGATTTCGCGTAACTGAATAAATCCCTCACCGGAATGTCGGCCGAGATAGATCAGAAACTGCAACCCATATTGACTTCGTGTGGATAGCTTCATCTTTTCCTACTTCCTTACTAGGAATTATATCGAATGACGAAGGGAAGTCAAGTAGTTTTCTAAGAGTCCAAAATCGGTTTCATCTTCCAAATGGTTCGATTGTAATCATTGACCATTCTAGAGGTATTGAAGAACCCGCTCACCTCTACGCAGTTGATCATTCGATCAATCCACAAGGAAGAATACTTCTGTAGAGAGGATGTTTCCCTCTCGGTCTGATAATAATCATTGACCATTTTTTCAAGTTTGCCGTAGAGGGAGGCAGAATCTTCTTGCAGCTTCAAATCAGTCTCACTCCCTATTTCTCCTTCATCAGGAACATAGCCAAAAATCTCTCCAATTTCCTTATGCGCCGCTTCCACCACCCAGCCATCCATCGTGCTGAGCTGAAGCACACCATTCAGGATAGCCTTCATTCCCGAAGTCCCAGAAGCTTCGAAGGGGGGAAGGGGATTGTTCAGCCACACATCTACGCCACAAACCAGCTGTTTGGCAATATAGGTGTCATAATTTTCAAGAAACACAACCTTCAAGAGCTCTCGATGACCGCTTAAGGAATCAATGATATTCAATATTTCCTTAATGCTTCCCGTACCTAAAAAATCATTGGGGTGCGCTTTCCCTGCAAAAAAGATCTGTATCGGACCATATTTTTTCGCTATTTCAAGCAGCTTTTGGGGTTGCTGCAAAATCAGACTCGGCCGCTTATAGGGAGCAGCCCTGCGTGCCCATGCAATGGTAAAGACTTTATCGCTAATCATCCAGTGTCGAAGAAGGCAAGCCAATTGAACCTTATTCATTTTATGAGCCTCCCATAGCTTTTGACGAAACACCTGATCGTTTTCCAGGGAGGTAATCTTTTCAAGAATCTCCGGGGTCTTTTTCCAATTCTTAAATACAACCTGATACTCGTTAAACAACTGTTCAAAGGGTTCACTTACCCAGGTGGGAATATGTATCCCATTGGTAATCCCCTGAATTTTCTCTTCATGGGTAGGGAACTGAATCTTCGTCACGGCTTCATGCTTTTTGGCTACAGCATTCACATGTTCGCTAACATTCATCGCCAATATCGTCAAATTGATCAATTCAGGATTTTCATCCAGACCATGTTCCGTTGCCCTTGCCAGCTCTTCCTTCGAAAGAACATCAGCAAGTTCTGAAATAGGCAACCGATCATGTCCTGCTTCAACTGGCGTGTGACAGGTATAAGCGAACTTAGCCTCAGGATTTTCGAGATAGGCAAAGGCTGCATGTCCCTCATTGAGATGGTAAAGATCCATCGAGTAACCCAAGGCTTTAATGGCTCGCATCCCGCCTACGCCTAATATCTTTCTTTGCACTATTTTCCACCAAATTGACTCACTATTATAAAGCTGACTCGTTAACTTCTTCGCCCAATCAGGGTTGGCTTCATGATTGGAATCAAGCAACAGCAGAGGAATGACATGCGTATGATCAAAACTTGGCACATAATACTTCCAAAGATGAAAGGAAACGGATATTTTTCCAATCGGAACATCAATCGTCTGATCTAGTTTGATAAGCCCAGGATAGGAGGAGGGTTCCCAATTAAACTCTCCAGGCATTTGACCAAAGTGAAAACAAAATCGCTGATCAAAATACCCTTTGTTCCAAAGAATACCTACTCCCAAAAGTGGTAGTTTTAGATCCGCACTCGATTTCAGAGTATCTCCCGCTAGAACTCCCAACCCACCGCTATAAATGGGGATATCCACCAACGTATCAATGGACACCGTATGGTAATAATCCATATGTCTTAAGTTTGAGAAAACTTCAAAATCACGTTTTTTATTAAGAATAGATAATGTTTTTTGACTTTGGTATGTGTTATATACACTCGGAGCAAGACCAAACTCCATTGAGAAATAGGCTGTGCTTCGGACGTGGGGATTACGGAGATTCTCTTCTGATCGAAGAACAACATTAAGATCTAAATGATAAAATCGTTGCGGATTGATCTCGTCATGGTTTTGATCCATAACGTGCGCCCCAATAAGCTTCTCTTCTGGATTCTTCTTAGGCATTGAGACGCTTCTCGCCAGACGCGATCGCCTTCTCGAACGCTTGTCGATCTTTATCCGAAAAGATCATGCCTACATCGATAACAACCACTAAACCCTTCGTTAACTTGGCTATACCACTCACCATTTCCTGTCCAGCACGCCCCTGGAATAGAATGGGGTGGTCAATAATCGCATCCGGAATTGTTGCCACTTCAAGCACTTCATCCACCAAAAGGCCAATAAGCCTATTTACATGAGGTTCATTGACAATGAGTATATTATGAAGAGTTCCCGTTTCTTCAACGTCAAACATTTTTTTCTTCATCGTGATAAGCGGAATAACTTGGTTTCGAACCTGAATCACACCCATTAAATAAGGCACTTTCGTGGGGATCTTTGTAACTGCTCGTTCTTTCAGAATCTCTTGAACATACTGAATTCCGAATGCAAACCGCTCATCACGTATGGTGACGACCAAATATTGTTTAATACTATCCATCGTTATATCCTCACTAACATCTGAAGTTGAACTTGGTAGTTTAATACCCCGCTCGACGACTCGATCGAACCTTCTCCCCGAAGCATCGTATCGGGTCTAAATTGGTAGGTAGAGATGAAAAGCAACCGATAGTCGTTACTCCCCCCAGACCATCTCATCATCGAAGCCTGGCTTCCAAAAGAAATATTCGGTTCCCACTGAATAACGGCCTCTCCACTTAACCCTAATGCGCTCGTGCCCACACCATTTCTCTGTCCCGTCACACACAAAACTCCCCCTGTTGCGTCTAATGCCAGCCATCTGAAATGACCATCCATCTCACCAAGGAAATACTGTTGTGTGCTGTTCGTCCATATCAAATCGCTCAGGTTATTATAGTATAGGCTCACCCCAATATCCAGGAAATCTTTGACAATCCCTCGAAAAGTTCCGCCAAAAGATTTACCTTGGGAGGGGTTCAGTGTCTGGACATAATCCCCTTTCCCGTTCACGAGAAAGACAGAGGTCGAAAAAGCTCTGGATCGATAATAATACCTCACGCCATTCTCTTCACGCGGCATCAAATAGGCGCCAGAAACCCACTGTTCATCCGTGAGCAGGGAGGAGCTGATAAAGCGTCGGTCCCATTGATATGATTTTTCCAATCCGAACGGAATACGAAACCGGCCAATCTGTACGTTACCTGGAAAGAAAAAGCCATCCATATCAACGTAGATTTGGCTGGCAATCTGCCCATAGGCAGTCGTCAAATGTGTTTCAGAAAAAACCAAGGTATTCTTGTTTAATGGAAGTTTCAAGTCTAACTGATAATCTGAAACTGCAAAGGTACCAAGTCCTTGATAAACAAATCTGGACTTGAGATATCGCATATCAACCAAACCCTGATATTCTGGTTCAACGAAGGTATACGCCACCCCGAGTATCAGAAAAAAACTTACCCAACGAATCATCACTCTATCTTTCAGCTAAAGCAGCTATTTCGTCAAGGGAATGAAGAATAAATTGTTTTTTATCCTTTAAGTTTTTGAGGGTATACGTGTGATTTTCAACCTCATTTTCACCAATAATGATGGCATAGACCGCTTTGCTCGAAAGAGCTTCCTTGAGTCCATCATTAATGGCTCCTTCTTTGAAACAAAAATCGGCCATAATTCTCTTTTTTCGAAGTGTGCTCATACACTTAAACGCAGGTTCTTTGGAGATTGCGCCCAAGCCAATCACAAAAAAAGTAACAGTGGGTTTTGCCGGAATGGGTAATCGAAGTTCTTTTAAGATCATGTAAAGTCGATCCAGCCCAACCGCGAATCCAAAGGCTGGGGTCTTTCGTCCCCCCAATTCCGCGATAAGATTGTCATACCGCCCTCCCCCGCACACCGCATTCTGCGCCCCTAAAATGGAAGAACGTATTTCAAAAACGGTTTTGGTATAATAATCCAACCCTCGCACCAAATGGGAGTCTACTTCATGTGGGATCTTGTTTGCCTCGAGCAGACTCAGCACCGTAAAGAAGTGATCACTACATTCGTTGCAAAGCGCACTGTCCATATTAGGCATTCCTGTGAAAAACATCTGACAAGTAGGATTCTTGCAATCCAGAATTCTCAAGGGGTTCCGGTCAAAACGGGATTGACAATCAGGACACAAACTCGAAAGAATAGACTCCGTAAACGCCTTAATTCTTTCCCTGATAACAGGTCGACATACATCACAACCAACGGAGTGAATCGCGAGGCTCACATCTGCAAGCCCCAATTCCTCGAAAATGTGTGCCCCCATCATCATACTCTCAACATCCAATAACGCAGAAGAAGACCCAATCGCCTCAACACCGATCTGATGGAATTGACGATACCGTCCTGTCTGAGGACGTTCATAACGAAACATAGGTCCCTCGTAAAAGAGCTTTATCAATTTTTTCTTTTGAAAATATTCTCCGTTTTGCAAAAACGCGCGAACAACCGAAGCTGTACCCTCTGGCCGCAGAGCCATCATTCGATCACCCTTGTCGGTAAAGGTATACATTTCTTTTTCAACAATGTCCGTCGCGTCACCCACGGCCCGCTGAAAAAGGTCTGAAGACTCAAAAATAGGGGTTTGAATCTCTTCGTAGTTATAAGTAGTCAGGACTCGAATAATGGTCTGAACGATGAATCGCCATGCAAAGGATTCCTCCGGCAATATATCCCGAGTTCCCCGGGGTGCCGAATATTTCATTTCGAAACGCCTTTGTTGTACTCATTATAGTCGACGTCCGGAAGCTTGTTGCGAAGCATAGACCACCACGCTCTTGCAAACATCATCGTCGTACGAATCGCCCCTCCCTCTTGAAATCTTCGTGCGGAGGAAGAAACCACAATCAATGGCTTTAAGGAGATTTTTCCTAGGCTTTTAAGACGTTTTCCCAACTCAATATCCGGAGACATTTTCTTGTAGGCTGGATTGTAGCCACCGGCCTTATCATAGGCGGATTTTCTCATCATGAAATTGAACCCAGCCGTATTATCCAGCCCCAATAAGCGTGAAACAACAAGAAAACCTGTGTATCCAATTTGATTGAGAACCCTCATGAAACGGTTGGTATCAAAAGTATTACAAGGGCCATACGCTGCCACCACATCTGTTCGACTGCTGAAAACTTTCACCATCCGTTCTGCCCAATCTGTCGGATAAAGCGTGTCTGCGTCACAAAAGGCAATCAGCTCACCTGTGGCCTCAGTCGCGCCACGAATCACCGCAAAAATATACCCCTGCTGGGTTTCCAGAAAAACCTTTTCACAATGTTCTTTTGCAATTTGCGAAGTCTTATCCTTGCTATTATTATCCACCACGATGAGTTCGATGTTCGGATAAGTTTGTTTTTTGAGTCCCTGCAACGTTTTCGCAATATTCTTTTCTTCATTATAGGCCGGAACAATGATCGATAGTTTCATAAAGGCTCCTTCGGTGATTTAAACGTATTTTCGCAGTTAACTTCTACTTTCGCAAGAAGTGTGAATTTCAATTGCCACGCTCCCTCTATACGCCATCAATACCCCATAGGATGAACATGCTTTTTACATTGTTTATCATTACATCCTATACGAAATAGTCAAGAAGAGAACAGATTCAAGATGTTCTCTCCAACAGTGGCCAAATCCTAGAACTAATGAAATAGCAGACAGCTCCGATTAAAACACCCGCAAGGGTATTCAGAGAAAGGATTCCCGCCACCACAAAAAAGACAATCATTAAATCTTTCTTGCGCTGCATATCTTTCACTTGAAGAACCAATTCAATACCCGAGAAAAAGAGAAGGGCTCCCAGAATACTTTTCGGATAGGCCACAAAGATGGGAAGGAGGGTCATCCCCAAGCAAATCGCTAGAATCATTTTAATGGTTCCCAGCAGAATCATGCTCCCCCCTGTCCTGGCACCATAGGCATATTGAGCTGCCAATCCGCCTGAACCATGGCAGGATGGCATGCCTCCGAAGGCACACCCGACGATGTTCATGAGGCCAACGCTGATACTGATTTCCTGCTCACGAATAGGTTTTTCCGGGAAAAGCTCTCGGCTCAGTGCGCAGAGAGCTATGACAGAATTCAGTAGCGTTAGAGGCAACTGCGACAATCCTCCATGCAGGCCACCCCGTAGAAAATCTGCTGAACTTAGAGACACAAAATGAGGGAAGTAGAAACTTGGCCGAAGCGTGTGAAGGATTTCAGGAGCCTTGATCAATGCAAAAATGAACCCTACAAAGAAAATGACCAATGCTACAGGGACTCGCTGGTATAAAAAGAAAGTCAAAATAAATAGCGCACAAATAATCCCAGGTAAATAACCATCCCACTGAAACCACGCCCCTGTTTTCTCGATCATTGCCATGCCATCCATAATCAATTTTAGTCCAATTCCAACTTGAATTCCGCGAACAATAGGTTTGGGTATCGATCCGGCAAGCCAGCCGACAAGTCCCGTTACCCCAAGAATAAGCAAAATTCCACCAAGCAAAATGCCTGCAGCAAGAACTTCGTGGGATGACAAGCCCTCCGAAATGGCAACTGCCGCAATTGCCTTCATGGGTTGGACACAAACGGGTATTCCAAACAAAAGCCCCGAGAGGATATTAAAGAATCCGGAGAAAAATAAAATTGCACCCAGATCCATCCCTACCACCGTTACAAAAGCTGTCACAAGGGGTAAATACAATCCCATGTCTCCCAAAGACCCGGAAAATTCTCTGCGATCAAAGCGTGCTGAACGGATATTGTTCAGAATCCGGTTGATCATCGCCGATAAACCACCCGTGCAACGAGTAACCCCACCTCAAACAAAAGGAGTCCCGGAATGGCTAGGAGTACTTGGGACACCACATCCGGCCCCGGCGTGAGCACTGCTGCGACAATGAATATCCCTACAATATAATACCGACGCTGAGCCGCAATCGCCTTCGTTGTCAGAAGGCGAAGGTGTACCAATGTGAAAAGAATCACTGGGATCTCAAAGAAGATTCCGAACACGATCATCATCATGATTTCGAAAGTAAGGTAGGCATTTACGGTAATCATAGGAACCAGATTTGGGGTCGAAAAACTGAGAAGAAACTTGGTCGCAACGGGGATCATCACCAGAAAGGCAAAACTCATCCCTGCGACACACAGAAGAATTGAAATGGGCAGAAACACCAAAATTAAGCGACGTTGTTTTTTTTCAAAAATAACACCAACATAAGCCCAAATCTGGTACAAAATAATCGGTAGCGAAAGAATAAATCCGAGAAAGCATGCCACCTTAATACGAACTGTAAAAGCTTCAAAAGGTTCAATAAAAACGAGAGTTTCAACTGATCTGGTGAGAAAGTCAACAATCTTTGCTGAAAAAAAATAACTCACCAAAGCTGTGACTAAAAATACACCCGCACATTTGAGAAGCCGCACACGCAATTCCTCAAGATGCTCTAAAAGTGTTTTTTGCGTGTCAGTTCGTTCGACTCTCACTGAAAAAAATTATGGCTTTTTCTTGGATTTTGTATCAGAGATGACTTTGGACTCTGCTTCGGAGTTAATCGTTTCTTCCAGACCGTTCATTTCATTCTTGAACGCTCGAATACCCCGTCCAAGTGCTTTGCCTACCTCGGGGAGCTTTCCCGCCCCGAATAAGACAAAAACGATGACCATGATAACAAGAAGTTCAGTGACACCCAATCCAAACATATGAAACCTCCTTGGGATATTCTGTTTTCACGCTGTCATTGTCTAGCCACATGAACGGTCTTGTCAATCCAGAGTTACGAAATTTCATCTATCCGATCCA
This sequence comes from uncultured Candidatus Marinamargulisbacteria bacterium, assembly GCA_964358175.1. Lineage (GTDB taxonomy): Bacteria > Margulisbacteria > Riflemargulisbacteria > GWF2-35-9 > GWF2-35-9 > CAYHOI01. The sequence goes on from CAYHOI010000042.1 coordinate 10,136, forward strand.
TTGATCAGCTGGCAACTCTGACGGAATCTTGGCCTAATGGGCATTCGTCTTGACGAAAAGAACCTGGCTGATTTTTTTAATCTATTTCTGAGTATTCCCTGGGTGGTAGGGATAAACTCGAATACGATCCACTTGCTCTGGTCAAATGACCCAAACGCATTTATAGACGCTGAACTGAAAAAGCTGAAGGTGGGACTTAACATCTTCACAGGTCCCCTGGCAAAAACGTTTATGGATAAGATTTCATCCTGCTCTTGCGTTAAGGAAACTCTACTAAAATTGACAAGTATGAGATAATGTACTTCGATAAAATTGGGTTTCGGAGAGGAGAGGAGAACATTCAATGGGCGTTATTTATACAGAAATAGAATTAAGAAATCCGAGATTGCCAGAGCTTGGTTCTATTAAAGTGAATGCATTAGTTGATACGGGATCCGTTCATTTGTGTATTCCGGAGCACGTTCGCATCCAGTTAAAACTAGACGAAACAGATGAAAAAAAAGAAGTGACCTTAGCAAACGGATATCGATCATTAGTTCCCTACGTTGGTCCGATTGAAATTCATTTTAAGAACAGAATCGGATACACTGGGGCATTGGTCATCGGAGATCAAGCTCTTTTAGGCGCGATACCCATGGAAGATATGGACTTGGTTATTAATCCAAAAAGACAAATCGTTGACGTTAATCCAAGCAGTCCAAATATCGCCGCGACTATTGTCATGTAATCACTTCCGGTAAAGCGGTTCACGTACTGCGCTGGGGCGTAGCGGGGAACCGGCTACAACACAAAATCCAGATAATTCTCCGGTGTAATCACGTTAAAATTGGCCTTCGGGTAATTGGTACGCCATGCTGTATCAGGGTCGTTTTCCCCACCCGACGGGGTCCATATAAGACAAGTACTTTTTGTGGGCAGAAGAACGATTCAAGTTGATCATACGCACGGCGAAGCATACCATTAGAATACAAAACCACTCATATTTTGTCAAATATGGGGATCAGCACTCCCGCTATTTGCGTTAATTGAAAAGCACCATTGCCTTCTTGAGGGCTTTTAATTGAGTCTGCATATGCACTGAGGAAATGAAATTCGCTTCAAATTGGGCGGGGGCGGTATATATCCCCCTATCCAGTAAATAGTGGAAAAAACGGGCATATTGGGCGGTGTCGGATGTCTTGGCGGTTGTGTAGTCCGTGACAGGTGTCGGTGTAAAGAAAAGGGTAAACATCGACCCAATGGCATTCAGTTGAGCAGATGATGGAAGCTCGGCTCTCAGCGACCGGATAAAGACTTCAGCCTTGCGATTGAGTTGTTCATAGAATCCAGGCTCTTCGATGATATCAAACATCGCAAGCCCCGCACTCACTGCCACAGGGTTACCAGACAGCGTGCCTGCCTGATAGGTATCTCCGACCGGTGCAAGATGCTCCATGATTCGACGAGTCCCTCCGTATGCACCCACAGGCAACCCCCCACCGATTATTTTACCGTAACACACCAAATCGGCTTCGATCTTAAACCACTCCTGGGCTCCCCCCCGAGCCAATCTGAATCCCGTAATAACCTCGTCAAAAATGAGCAAAGAGTTATGTTTACGCGTGATCTCTCGCAAGAATTCTAAGAAACCATCGTGAGGAAGAACCACCCCCATATTGGCCGGAATAGGTTCAACAATGATCCCCGCAATTTCCTCTGAATACTGAGAAAATACCCGTTCAATCGCCTCAATCTGATTGAAGGGAACGCTGAGGGTATGTCGCGTGAAGTCCGCTGGAACACCCGCAGATGCCGACAGATTCTGCGTAGCCAGTCCAGACCCTGCCGATACGAGCAAGGAATCCGCATGTCCGTGATAGCCCCCATCAAACTTGATGATCTTTGATCGACCGGTATAGGCTCTCGCAAGCCTTAGAGCACTCATGACAGCTTCTGTTCCAGAACTCACCAATCTGATCTGCTCAAGCGAGGGAACATTTCGAATCATACGTTGTGCAAGTGCGGTCTCCTGAAGTGTCGGGGCTCCAAAACTAGTCCCTTTTTTGATGGTTTTTCGGATTTGAGCCAATACATGCGGATGTGCATGCCCCAAAAGAAGGGCACCCCAGGAATTGCAATAATCGATATAGCTCTGCCCATCGAGGTCCGTAATACGGGATCCCTTTCCTCTGTCTATAAACAAGGGCACCCCGCCAACCGCACGAAATGATCGGACAGGGCTGTTAACCCCACCTGGCAATACACGCTTTGCTTCCTCAAACGCTTTGAAGGATCGCTCTGAATTCATGAACTCTTTTTAGATAGAAGTGCAACGGCTTCTTTTGCGTAATAGCTGATGATCAAATCGGCACCAGCCCGTTTAATCGCAGTCAACACTTCAATCATCACGGCTGGTTCATCGAAGATTCCCGCTTTTGCACCCGTCTTAATCATCATATATTCCCCTGAGACATGATAGGCTGAAAGCGGTTGCATTGGGAACTGCTGCTTAATCAGAGAAATCATATCAAGATAGGTGTGTGCGGGCTTCACCATCAACATATCGGCCCCTTCTTCAACATCAGCACGTGCTTCGGCAACGCCTTGTTCCCTTGTTCGAAAATCCATTTGATATGTCTTTCGGTCACCGAAGGAGGGTGCTGAATTTACTGCTCCCCGAAAGGGGCCATATAAACCAGATGCATATTTGGCAGAATAGGCCATAATTTTCGTAGAAGTCAGCCCTTCCGTATCGAGCAGTTCACGAATAGCCGACACTTGATTGTCCATCATTGCGGAAGGAGAAACATAATCCGCTCCTGCTCTCGCGTGAGCCAACGCCATTCTTGCAAGCACGGGAAGGGTTGCATCATTGTCAACAGTGTGAAGAGGTTCCGTTGTTGAAAGAAGGCCACAATGACCATGATCAGTATACCCGCATACACAAACATCTGTAAAAACAAGTATCGAAGGAAACGTCTTCTTAAGGACTCGAACAGCTCGCGCGATAAGAGGATCATCCTCGTAGGACGAGCGTCCCAGAGGATCTTTATGAGAAGAATCCACAACGCCAAATAAGAGCACTTTGTTGATCCCAAGAAGCAACAAAGTATCGACTTCCTTTGTCAACTCATCGATCGAATAGTGGAAAACGCCTGACAGCGTCAAAATCTCGGATCGAACACCCTCTCCTTCGACCACAAAATATGGGACAATAAAATCAAAAGGGGACAACGAAACTTCTGCGTAACGGTCTCTTACCTCTTGAGACGTTCTATACGGCCTGAATTGATCCACGCTCTAAGCTCCTTTTCAGTTTCTTCACCTTGGACATAATAGTGTAAGTCCTCAGGGAAGTTACCATAAAGGGCCTTAAAGTTCAACACAGTAGAGGGGGAAGTAAACACAACCCCGGCAAATAATCGCAGATCAAGTACGATCAAATTCTCAGGAATTCGATTGGTGTAAATGGGCACAATATCAACATGATAACCCAAAGCACGAAGACCCTCAGGAAGAATCGTAAGTGCCTGGTCTGAACTGGGAAGTAGAATTCGTCCTCTTCTCAAATTAAAATCAGGAAAAATTTTAACAAGTCCAGCCGAAGAAGCCGTTTCTGATTGTAGATCAAACCGGATACCCCACTGTCGAAGTTGTTGAGACGTAGTCTCACCGATACTGGCAATTTTACAATTATGCAGAAATCGGACATCTTTCCCCGTTTCCAGAAGACGCTTCATAAAGTAATTTACAGAGAACTTACTGGTAAAAATGATCCAGTCCACCAACCACAACTCTGCGAGAAATCTGTCCAGCATCGAATAATCCTCTAAGGGACTAATTGAAATCAGAGGGGAATGAACCAGCGTTGCATCAAGTCTACAGCTTGAGGGATCCGTTCCGGTGAAAAGCACACGCTGGCGATGTTGATCCTTTCCTTGTGAAACCACATTGCCAATAATCACAATTGCCGGGGATTCTACACTGATCGACTCCTCCAAAATAGTTTGTAACGTCGTCAATTGAACAGTCTCTGACGGGAGAGAGGTATTTTGAATCAAGGCTACCGGGGTTTGAGCTGGTCGACCGCTTTCTAAAACTCTCTGAACGATCAATGACAGTGAAGCTGAACCCATATAGTATATCAATGTATCCGCTGAGGGCACTTGGATGGAGTTATCGGGGTGTCCCGCACAAAATGCCACCGATGAAGCTAAAAGTCTGCGTGTGAGAGAAATCCCAGCACTCGACGCAGCCGATAATGCAGCGGTAACTCCAGGAATAACCTCCACCGGAATCCCCTTATCTTGCAAATAGGAGAGTTCTTCCCCTCCTCGGCCAAAAATAAAAGGATCGCCACCTTTAAGCCGACAAACCTTTTTTCCCGACATCGCATGGCTATACATGAGTTCGTGAATCTCATTCTGCTGAATCGAATGGGAACCTTTTCGTTTCCCAACGTGGATAAGTTCGGCACCGCTCCCTTTCAAAAGGGATTTGCAAAGCAAATCGTCATATAAAATAACATCTGAAGTATCGATAATCTGTTTAGCGCGAATAGTCAGGAGTTCTGGGCTCCCCGGACCTGCGCCAACTAAAAATACTTTACCGATATTATCCACGATCAAATATCTCCTTAATCCGATCCCGCCACGCAATGGTCTGTTTGAGATTTGTCCCCCCCGAAGACACCGAAACGGTCATATTGCCTGCCTTGTACACGGCGGGGGAGATAAAATCACTTAAAGACGGATTATCCACGACGTTTATGAGAATTCCCGCCTCTCGCGCGTCTTTCAGAATCTGTTGATTGACGGTAGAATTCTGTGTACACGCATACACAACGCCCACCCCATTCAAGACCTCTTTCGAGTAACTCTGTTTTATACAAGTTACGCCGGAGGTAGATTGTATCTCGGAATTTATTTCTGGCGCAACAACTAAAATATTTCTTGTAGTAACCGATGAGTTTCTGGGGGGTGGCGAATTACGGTTTACGGTTTACGGTGAATTTGGCAACAGAGACATGAGATTGATATTTGGATTTAAGGCCAAAGAATTAAGTGTCTGAAGAAGCCACTCTTGAAGTGAC
>CAYHOI010000043.1:0-14903 GCA_964358175.1 uncultured Candidatus Marinamargulisbacteria bacterium
CTATTGTAATGATATAATTCCTGATCTCCTATTTTTTTAGCTTCAGCCTGCACATAAAAACAATTCAAGAGCTTCGTTCCCGCTTTATTAGCCAAATCATCAAAACCCCAGTATGGCCGTGGATCCAACTCTGTTAGTCCTACCAAACGTTTAACCTCACTAAGCCACATCCTGTGTTTATCCAAAACCTTACTGGAGTCAAAGGAGATCAAGACTTTTCTGTTTTTACGATCAATTTTTACAATAAAACCTCTGTCGCTTGGTGACAATCCATGAATCGTTTGCCGGAAGCTCATTTCATTCTCGCAATACTTTTTCCCTGCTTCTTGATGTTGCCACCCGTAGTTAAGCAATAGAACTTGTGGAACAAACTTCATTGCTCGGGGGGATGGCTCGAAGTGAAATAGGGTTGTCAATGATGTGGTATTCTTCCGTTGCGTCTTCAATTCCCATTCAGACGCATTCGGTATTGGCAAGTTGTTTTCCGATATACCCAACAAATCTTCTAATGTATTCCCAATTCCTCCATCATTCCCGAACCTTGCGTTGCTGATCCATCCTCTTTGTGAGATTTCAATAAGCAACGCAATCAATTGCTCTTTGGTGTAGGTTTTCACGTGGCCGGAACTTCAAATAGCGTAAGGGGTAAATATGTAAGCAGCGGGGATGTACTGTTCATATAACCATCGATTCTATCTCGTGCCATTTTGCAATAATTTGGGGATAACTCGATGCCAATGTATTGACGATTATTTTTCTTTGCCGAAACTGCTGTTGTTCCACTACCCAAAAAGGGGTCAAGCACGATTTCTGCATTCGTCGATAAAACGATTCTATCTATCAGTGCTAGGGGAAAAGGGGCTGGGTGTAAATTGTTCAACTCTTGAGTAAATTCCCAGACATCTCCATAAGCATTCGCTTTTGGCACTAACTTAAATTTCGGCTTCGCAATTAAATAGAGCACCTCATAGGTCGGAAGAAAATATCCAGGGTTAAAGTTAATTCCCCCTTTTCGTCTCCAAATAATTATTTGTCGGACGGGCAATCCTGAAACAATATCTTGTCGGTCTTGCAAAAGGCCGTCTTGGACTCTCCATTTATGGTTATAAAAAATCGCTCCATCGTCCTTGAGCAGTCGAAACATCTCTTTTAGGCATTTTCGCTGCCACTCAACATATTCATCATGAGGCATATTGTCGTCGTAATTGTGATAGCCCCTTATCAAGGTAGCATTTGGCCATTTTCCACCCCGACCATCCTTCATGCCATTACCTGTCGAGTTCTTGAGATTATAAGGGGGAGAGGTTACAATCAAACCAACACTGCCACACGGCATTGACTTCATGACGTCAAGACAATCCCCACAAATAACTCTATTTATATACTCCTCAGAAAACTTCACTTTCATTTCCTCATAATTCTATCACATTCCAAAGAATCAGAAAGCCACATCCCCTCAATATGGTCACTAACAGCAGATTTAAGAAGCTACTTCTTCAATAACATCTGTTCACTACGATCCTCTACCTTAATCTTCTTCTGCGCACTGGCAAGAATCTCATCAAGCTTTTCTTTTTGTTGTTGTTGGGCAATGAAATTCTTAATATCTTCCTTCGTTTCTTCATAACCCAGATCTTGTTCCGCCTTCTTGTCTTCAACCAAAATAACATGCCAGCCAAACTGCGTTTGAACCGGAGTCTTGGTATAGGCACCCTTCGTCAGACCAAATGCAACCGTTTCAAAAGGCTTCACCATTTGACCGTGAGCAAACCAGCCCAAATCACCTTTGGCGGATTTTCCTGACGGATCAAGGGAATTCTCTGCGGCCAATTCGCCAAAGCTAGCACCTTTATCCAGCTTAGCAATTAATTGCTTTGCTTCTTCCTCGGTTTTCACGAGAATATGACGAGCTTTTACCTGATCCTTGCTCTTAAATTCATCCTTATGATCTGCAAAATACTTCTTAGCATCGCCATCACTTACGCTTATCGTTTTTTCAATCTTATCACGAAGATAGATGGCGACCATGACTTGATTCCTTACTTTTGTCATCTGCTCTAATACATCTTTATTCGTATCATATTTTTCCTTCTTCGATAGCTCGAGAATCAGTAGTTCCTTCTTGAGGTTTTCGATCAGCTGCCGCTTACCCTCAGGAGAGCTATAATATTCCTTATATTGCGCTGGCATAGCTGCAAGCTTATCCTCAATATCCTGTGCAGTAATCTTGGAGTCCCCAACCTTCAAAATCAGCTTCTCCTCCCCCAGCCCCAATTTAAACCCCGAAAACAAAACAACCACACCAACCAGGCCAATCCACAACATTTTCTTCATCTTTCTTTGCTCCTTTCGTTCAACACTTTCTCCAAATCCACAGACAGTTTAGCGCAAGGCAAGAGAAATTTCTATCTCTATTTCTCTTAGCCTAACTCACCTTATACAGGCGATTATAGGCTTCTGTGAGAGCCTTCATTTTCTCTTCGCTCAGCACCTTGAACTCTGAACCCAGATGACTCACAACATCCGGATGAAATTTCTTAACCAGCGTTCGATAGGCAAACTTAATCTCTTCTTGTGTCGCGCCAGGCAAAAGCCCCAACGTCAGATAATCCTCGTCACTTTGCGCTGACGGGTGCCCCCCCATATGCCGACGCCGAACAAGCCCCTCTTCGGTGGAAGAGATTTGGAGAAGCAGGGCAACCTCACGCAAAACACCTTCTTCTGTCACATGAAGCTCAAAGTCAGCATAAGCAATTTGATAGAGAAGATCCAAGAGAACCAGCTTTACCTCGTCTCGAAGAGATCTGTTAATCTCTTCTGCTAGTTCGGCTAAATTATGTTGATGCTTGAGCTCTCGATGCAAAAGATCTTCTACCCAAGCCAGAGCAGCTCCTTGATAGCCCATGTGCACTGCAAAGAAATTTTTGAAAGTCTGAATCTCCACCTGCTCTGCCCGACTATCTGCATTAATAATATGTGCACTCAAACGGGCAACCAATTCAACGAACTGATTGTGTTCCCGTGGCTGTGTGTGCAGATACGACTCGATGGGCTGATTTTTCATGATTCGGTTGAGAATCAACGTTGCCAGAAAAGCAAAGAGCAGAATCGGGAAAAAAGCAAAGACCAATCCCAACAAAACAAAGAATACACGAAATCCGCCAAGGAAAAGAAACAGCAAAAGAATCAGCCAAATATAATTGCGACGGTTATTGTAAGTCTGGTAGCGCATCCAAAATGCATTATAGCGTATTTACGTTTCCCAAAACAGTCTGAGTCATCTCAAAGTTTGCCATTCTCCCCATTCGTCATCCACTGTTCTTAAGCCATTAATGTCTCCTATGGAAAAGCCAACGGCTGTCAATGCCTTCTCGCGAACATCTTTTTGAATGAAATGTGCCCCCAACACCTCATTCACCGTGCATGAATTTTTTTCGCCCATCGCACAGAGAATTTGAGCTACCTCCACTACAGATAAGCATTCGTTTTCACCTTTTATTTTTAAATTGAACAGGTTGTTTGCAATGCTGTTGGGGTGACCGGTAGAGGTTCTAAGTGTAGTACAAATCAAATCAACATTGTCCAGTACTCGCTTTGCTGGGATCTTTGCAAGTATGTCCTGTAGACCCACCTGTTGTACAAAAAGCGCGTACTCAGCATTAACGTCCCTTACCTTTGACGGGTTCTCCATGCAAATATTCCATTCTTGATCTTCATCTTTTAACCGAAGAATTCCTTTGCCAAAATGAATGACCTTGAGAGTAGGATCGGAGATTATGAAGGTCGCTCCCTCTAAGACTGGATGACGAATTACACAACACTTTGTTTGAGTGTCTATTGGGCGTGGTATTCGCTTCCTAAAATGTGCAGGTCTATCCTCAACAACTACTGCAATAAACGCATGCTTCCTAGGGCGTAAAAAAAATATATAACTAACATCTATGGGAATCCATAGCTGTTCAACAAGATCAACATCATAACCACAATGATCCGGTTTTTTATATGCCTCCATAAAACATCTCACCTCAGAAAGTGTAAGTGTCTCTACTGGCAATTGCGATCTTCGACTTTCACCTTCCGCAATCACTTTACTTTTCATTTTTGTTTCCTCCTTTTATACGTTACAATACGTAAGCACAAGTATATATCGGCAGTAGGTTTGGAAAATTGCAGGGATTATATCGGGGTTTTGAATATATTAAAAATGACGCCAGCACTTGCTATTATCGGCCTAGGAAATCCGGGTAAAGAATATGAGCATACACGCCACAATGTGGGATTTATGGCTATTGATCAACTTGCGAAAGAGTGGAATAGCGGACGTTTCAAGACCCAGAAATCAATCTGTGAACACGTCCTCCTTCATCAGAGCGAAACCTCAATCGTCCTTGTAAAACCTCTTACCTTTATGAATCAGAGCGGACAAGCCCTCAACTGGATACAGCAATTTTACAAACCGTTAGACATCGTGGTCATCTATGATGATGTGGCACTCCCGTTAGGCACAGTTCGAATCCGAAAAAAGGGTTCTTCTGGCGGGCACAACGGACTCAAGTCCATTATTGAACACATCGGGCAAGAATTCGCTCGTATTCGGATAGGTATCGCGACCGACCACCCCATTTCATCTCTACACGATTATGTTCTGGCTCTCTTTAGCCGAGAAGATCTCGTGCTTTTAGAGCCTTGCCTCAAACAAATCCCCGCTGTGTTGGAGACGCTCCTTAGCCACGGCGTCGAGCAAGCAATGAATCGCCATAATTAGCCATATATGAATTCCAGCGCGCGCGTCCGAATTTCATCAGCCAACAAATCAATGCTCAGCCGGCCAAAACGTTCTGCTGTAACCTCTTCGTACACATCTTGGAATGCAACCATGAAATACTCCGCATCATCACGGCGAATGGGGTTGCCTTGTTTGTCATAATAAACTCTTTTGGCAAGCTGACGCTCACGTTCGGATAACTGCATCTCATCAAAAAGACCACCTGGAACGGCGGCTGTATCGTGGGCTCCATAATAAAATACCTTCAGAGCCATCTGCGCAAAACTCTTTGTCTCACTGTTCTTACTATCCATCGGCATCCTCCTTCACATGTTTCCCCCCATGTTCCGGACAAGGTGCCTCTTCCCTTATCTAGAGTTGTGCCCCAAATAATCTGATTTAAACATTGTATTTTTTGAATATCTTCCAGGTCTGCCAGACTTAAGGAATCGTAACAAAAGCAAAAACATGAACCCCTTTGGCTTTATCGCAGCAGATTATTCCAAAGTCCGGCAGACTCCTTAAGTGACTTTGACCATCTTGCATCTTTGGAAGCGCCCCCCTATAATACCGCTCGGTTTAGCACAGTTCACAGAGGAGGATAACATGGCAGAAATTATCGATATTCGAGCACGTGAGGTTTTGGATTCTCGAGGAAACCCTACCGTCGAGGTAGACGTCACTTGCGAAGACGGGTCTTTTGGTAGAGCGATTGTTCCCTCTGGTGCCTCAACAGGTGCTCATGAAGCCATGGAGCTTCGGGATGGCGACAAGTCGCGCTTTCTGGGCAAAGGCGTGTTGCAGGCAGTAGAGAATGTAAATACGGTTCTTGCTGAGGAAATCTGTGGCATGGATGTCTCCCTTCAACGCGAAATAGACTACACAATGATTGAGTTAGATGGCACAGAAAACAAAGAGAAGTTCGGTGCAAATGCCATTCTCGGCGTGTCGCTAGCCGTTGCTCGCGCTGCCGCTGTCAGCCATGGACTTCCTCTTTTCCAATATATTGGTGGGACAAATGCTCACCAACTTCCTGTTCCCATGATGAATATTATCAATGGCGGACAGCATGCCGATAACACCATTGACATTCAAGAGTTTATGATTATGCCTGTCGGGGCAAAATCCTTTGCGGAGGCTCTTCGTTGTGGCGCTGAAGTTTTCCACTCCTTAAAAAAGGTGCTTTCTTCCAAAGGGCTTAGCACGGCAGTCGGTGATGAGGGGGGCTTCGCCCCCAACCTAGCAACCAACGAAGAGGCTATCCAGGCTATTTTGGAGGCCATCGAAAAGGCCGGATATAGTGCTGGCAAAGATGTTATGATCGCACTGGATGTTGCTGCCACAGAATTATTCGAGAAAAACATTTATCACTTCAAGGGGGAAGGACTCACTCGGACTTCTCGTGAGCTAGTCGATTTCTATGTCGGCTTGTGCAATCGGTACCCTATCATTTCCATTGAAGATGGACTATCTGAGGATGACTGGGACGGCTGGGCCTATATGACCGAGAAACTGGGCAAAAAGATCCAGATCGTAGGAGATGATCTCTTTGTTACCAACACAAAACGATTGGCTGAAGGGATCCGAAGAGGCATTGCCAACTCGATTCTTATTAAGGTCAACCAAATTGGAACCCTCACTGAAACTCTTGAAGCTATTCAGATGGCCAAAGAGGCTGGATACACCGCTGTTATCTCTCACCGTTCAGGCGAAACAGAAGACACGACGATCGCAGACATCGTAGTCGCCATGAACACAGGACAGATTAAAACTGGCTCAGCCAGCCGCACGGATCGCGTTGCCAAATACAACCAGTTGCTACGTATCGAAGAGGAACTTGCGGATACAGCTGTTTACAAGGGAATGAAGTCCTTTTATAATCTATCCGTTGTTTAAGCATACACCTGTTTTATATGTTATTGGACTCGTTGTTCTCTATCTATTGTACAGTAACATTAAAATCGGGTATTATAACGTTAAGTACTCATTTGAAATTCGGCAGCTCAACAAAAAGATTGCACACGAGAAGGCCGTTCAACGGCAGCTCCTGTGGCAGCTAAAAGAAGTCAAAAGCGAGCCCTTCATTGAAGAAAAAGCTCGAACTATATTGGGATTAATAAAAAAGGGAGAAGTGGCCTACCAAGTCGTTGATAGTAAATATGACCGAAACAACAGCAAGTACTGAACCGTTAATCGCAGGGTGTATCGTAGATGGAACCATTTCTGGAATTACCAGTTTTGGTGCTTTTGTTAAGCTTCCAAACCGAGTTGAAGGGCTCGTCCACATTTCCGAAATTGCAAATGAATATGTCGCAAACATTGAAAACTATGTCAGCATGGGGCAAGCTGTAAAGGTCAAGGTTCTGGGGCTAAATAAAAAAGGCAAATATGATCTTTCCCTCAAACAGGCGAGCGACAACCCTGCAAGTCGCAGGCCTGAGATTGATCATCGCCCCGCCCCAAGTAATTTCACCGCTCCGCCTCCCAATCGAATGCCTAACCGATATCGAAAGACCGAAAAAGAGACGCTAAGTCCTTTTGAAGAGAGAATCGTTGACTTTCTAAAACGAAGCGAAGAGAAACAAATCGATATCAAACGGAACTTGCAACTCAAACAAGGCTTCAAAAAACGAAAGAAAAAGTAATCTTATTACAGGATTGGGGAAAGGAGTCGAACCAAAGATTCCGCGATCAACGTTCCAGATGATTTTGCGCTTACCATCTCCCTCGTAAGTTGACTGCTATTTTCTAAATCACGGAAGAAAGCCTCATTGATATCTTTAACTATTTTGCGGTCATATATCAGTGCGTTCATCTCAAAGTTTATATTCATGCTACGCTGATCAACATTGGCACTTCCGATACTTGCAAATATTCCGTCAACCGTGATGACCTTAGCATGAATAAATCGTTCTGGGTCATACTGGTATACTTTTATCCCCGCTAACAACGCATCCTCCAAATAGGCTGCTGTCGCTAGAAATGAAAGCTGAATACGTCGATCCGCCTTGCCTGGAACCAGGATCACAACCTCTACCCCGCCCAACACAGCAGCTTTTAATGCCCGCATCAGTGCTTCATCAGGGATAAAATACGGGGTCGTTATGTATAGGGTCTCACGAGCTGCGGTAATGCTTCCAAAATACAACTGCGCGATGGTGTCCCAGTTGGCATGAGGGGAACTTGTCACCATTTGAACCAACTGATTCCCGAAAACCCTTTGAGATAAGTCCGGATAGTAGGCTTTGTTTCGGGGAAGTTTCTCCCTCTTCACAAAATGCCAATCCTGAAAAAAAACGGTTTGAATATTTTGTGCGGACTGGCCTTCCAGCCGTATCATTGTGTCCCGCCAATACCCAAATCGTTTGGTTTTCCCAAGATACTCATCGCCAATATTCATTCCCCCCAAATATCCCAGCGCACCATCTACCACAATCATTTTGCGGTGGTTGCGGTAATTTGCCTTTAAATTAACTAAGGGAAATTTAATCGGTTGAAATGCGATAATCTCTACATTCGGATGCGCTCGAATTTTATCAAAGAAATGGCAACGGAAGCTTCTTTTAGAACCCACAGCATCCACAATTATTCTGATCTTCACCTGCTCGTCTGCCTTTTTGAGAACGATGCTGAGAAATTTAGACCCAGTTGAATCTGGTTGGATAATATAAAACTCAAGATGAATATGGTGTCGGGCCCCAAGCATATCGGAGCAGATTGCCTCAAAGGCCTCAGAAGGATCATGGATAACCTGAACACTGTTGTTGGCGCAAACCGGGAGCCTCGTAGTAACGCTGGCCATAGTCATCAACGCCTTCATCCTGCGTGCTTCCGGCTTGGCACCGATAGCCTCCTGTGTCCTCTCCTCAAGATCGGCCAGTGTGACTCGATCAGACTGAGTAAGACGATGAACAATACTTCTCTTGCGCCAATCAATTCCGAAGAAAAGATACAAAACAAATCCAAAAAGTGGCATAAAGTATAAAACAAGAAGCCAGCTAAAGATTTTAGCCGGACTTTTCTTTGAAAATAAAACCGCTAAAATAAAAATTAGATTCACAACAAAAATGAGCGAGTATGCACTTGAAAAAAGATGAAAAACAATTTCCATCAACACTTTATTTTCTGTAAAAGCTGGTTCAGTTCCCCTTGAATCTTCGCACTAGCCTCTTGGGTATAGGCTCTGTCTCGATTCTCCCAGTCAAAAAGGAGGGGCACCCCAATCTGTAATCGAATTCGCGCAGGTCTCAGCAAGAATGAGCCTTTGGGCATAATTCGGTATGCTGGATTTATCACCACCGGAAGCAATGGCGTCTGGGTTTCAAACGCCACCATAATACTCCCTCGCTTTACCAACCCGATTTGTCCATCCAAGCTCCGGGTTCCTTCTGGAAAAATGAGAATTGAAGTTCCTTTGTCTATCAGTTCGCGAAGGGTTCGTAGGGTTTCATTCGCTTTTCTCGCCTCATTTCGTTTAATCGGGATATAGCCACACCGACGCATGGAATCACCTAAAAGTGGAATTTTGAATAATTCCTCCTTGGCCACAAAAAGAAATCCAGCAGGCAAAAAAGCCAAGGCAATGAGGATGTCGAGTTGGCTTTGATGATTAAAAACGTAAATAAAGGGAGATTGACTTTGCGGTAATCGCCCCGATATTTTTGGGTCTAAACCAACAAGCACCAAAATCGTTCGAGCCCAATATTTCGCAAAAACAGAATAGTAATAATGTTTTTTCTCGCCCAAAAAAGGATAGACCAGTAAAATCGGAATAGAAAAAAGAATGTATATTGCTATGATAATGATAAAAAAATACACTGAATACACAAAGTACAACATGTTTTTAATCATAATCAAATTATACCATAGCCTCTCAACCCGTACCCATGCCTACGCGCACGCGATGATTTCTCTTGACCGCGTCTCGGAATTATATCAAAATATTGCGCCTAATGTGCCGTATCGGATGTATCAAAAGTAGTGAGCCGTTTCATCCTTCGAAGGCGTTATACCTTATGCTTCCGCAGCAGAAGGGACACGATAATTCCGGCTTTGCCATCGTCATGACGGATCTGTTCGGCCTCTTTAAGCATTATAAGACACTTCCCTTGTTATCCTATTCCAGCACAAAAAAGGGCAAAAAGTTTATCGAAGAGTTCATGGGTGATAAGGGTTTTGAAAAAGTTTTTACCTGGATTCCAAAAACGGTTCAATATGGCCAATTTGATTTTGAAAAAATGGATCATTACGGGTTTGATGTCTTTGATTATCCGCAGGATTTGAGGGACTCCTCCGAAAAGACAAAAAACACCCTACTCCTAGATACGCGACTTGAGTTGAGAGAGCTTCTCGAGCAAACTCATGACGGATTTGTCTTCTCTTTTTGGCCTGATACCCTAACGCTAAAAGAAGTTGGGAACCCTAACCATATTGGAGACTATTTTAACCTCTGGGAAGAGAAAGAAAAGATACTCGCCAAAAACATTATGATCCAGTACCGTCAAAACACCAACTATGATATTGTTCGTTATGCTGCTCACCCCTTCTTCCTTCAGGGTTACACTCTATGCGCCAACGGGGAAAACACATTTTATCAGAAGAACAAAGAGTATCAGCAAAGCCTTCATCGAGGCTATATCGGCTTCGAATCTGATTCGCAATGCTTTCTGTATACCTTACATTATGTTCACCACGTGTTGGGTTGGCCACTTTCTTACTACAAACATGTCCTCACACCGCTTCCCTTTGAGGAGCTAGAGACTCATCCCCAACAACAGGTTCTTCTGAAACTCCGGGAGTCTCTTTCTCACCTGGAACTGAATGGGCCCAACACGATTATTGGTCTCTTGCCTGATCATACTCTTTTTACAACTTGTGACTCTAAAAAACTTCGCCCCGTCGTCATTGGCTCCAACGGAAAAATGGTCGCCATCACCTCCGAGGTGACCGGACTCAACACTTTGCTTCCTGACCGAAATGCAGAGGAAGACGTTTATCCCAATGAGCGCGAAACTGTCGTCATCACAGACGACTTAAGGATACAAAGATGGAAACAAGTCTAAATATTAATCAAACCACAGAAAATGATCTCAACTGGAAAATCCAGTATGACTCCAGTCGTTGCACTCGGTGTGGTCGTTGCCTCGCCACCTGCACCTTCAATGCTTTAGAGATGGCGGTCGAAAAACGTGCCTATACGGTTTCAGAGGGAGCCATACCAAGCCCAAAACGAGTATTCTCAACCATTCCGATTGTTCGGCAAGTCGCGACCATCCAGCGAAAATGTGTTGGCTGTGGCATGTGTGAGAAGGTATGCCCGAATTCCGCTATAAAACCTATTCGAAACGACGATACCCGAGAGGCTTTACTCAATCACGAAAAAGGGGCAACGATCAAACGAGGCGGACGAACAAATCTGAGCGTAGAACGGACACTTGATCATATCAAAGTTGGCCGTATTTCCCAAATGACAGACCCTTCTCTTGATGCGCAACGCCATTCCTTCGATATTCAAAGCCCCTTGGGACGCATTCTTGGTCCGGATGAACTTCCGCTTCATGTAGAGGATGGGGAGCTTAGAATTAGCGGAACAATCCCTCCTGTGCGCTGGATTTATCCGATTATTTTTGGCGATATGTCGATAGGTGCTCTATCCACTCGGGCATGGGAAGCGATCTGTATCGCAACTGCTGTGCTCAATGAGAAATACAATATTCCCATACGAATGTGTTCCGGCGAGGGTGGCATGCCCATCAAGCTTCTCAAGTCTCGCTACTTGAAATACATGATCTTGCAAATCGCATCCGGACACTTTGGTTGGAACCGAATTATCAAAACAATGCCCGAAATGACGGAAGATCCCGCTGGAGTTCTCATCAAAATTGGCCAAGGAGCAAAGCCTGGCGATGGGGGTCTACTCATGGCCACCAAAGTGGCACGCCACATTCAGGAGATTCGCGGTGTTCCCAAGTCCGATCTTCTCTCTCCTCCAAACCATCAAGGTCTTTATAGTATCGAAGAGTCTGTTCAAAAAATGTTTTTGTCATTTAATGCCGCATTTAAGTTCCGTGTTCCTGTTGCTATCAAAGTAGCGGCCTCTTCGTCCTCCGTCTCCGTTTACAACAATCTTCTGCGCGACCCCTACCATATTGTTGGCGGCTTCTTCATGGATGGGATTCAGGGTGGAACCGGTGCTGCAAATGAGATTTCCCTTGACCATACAGGGCATCCTGTCGTGTCGAAGATTCGCGATGCCTATCTTGCCGCAGTCAAACAGGGCAAACAGGGACGTATCCCGCTTTATGGCGGTGGCGGAATGGGAATGACCGGACAGCTGGCTGCTGATGCCTTTAAGTTAATTTGTCTCGGAGCCAACGGCGTCTTTGCCGGGAAGATTATCATTCAATTACTTGGCTGTATCGGAAATGAAGAGGGGCGTTGTAACCAATGTAACACAGGGCTTTGTCCCACTGGCATTTGTACCCAGGATTATCGGCTGGTTCAACGACTTGATGTCGATAAGGCCGCTGAAACGTTGGTCAATTATATGCTTTCCGTGGATCAGGAATTCCGAAAACTCATGGCTCCTATCGGAAACAGCACTCTTCCTGTTGGCCGAAGTGACGCCCTAGTCTCGGTTGATGAAGACATCGCAAATAAACTAAGGATACCGTACGCATGCTAAAGATCAATTCCGTAGAACACCATCGTCGGCTCTCAACTCAGGAGCTCCTCCAGAAAATCTATGGGGCCATGGGACAAGGTGAAACCGAATTTGACGTCATCGCTTGCGGACAACACGATATCGGAGGCCCCCTGTGGTCGGCGGAGGGGAAGCCCCTACGCTTTGTGATCAAGGATCCTGGTCAACGAGTAGGCTCGATGTGTATGGAAAACACGGAAATCGTCGTGGAGGGCTCAGCCCCTGCCGATGTGGGCTGGTTAAATGCTGGTGGCATCATTACGGTCAAAGGGGATGGGGGTGACACCTCTGCCCATTGCGCTGCTGCTGGTAAAATTTATATCGGAGGGCGTGTAGGTACCCGATCGGGCTCCCTGATGAAACATGATCCCAAATATGATCCCCCAGAGTTTTGGGTACTTAAGAATGCTGGCAGTTTTTCGTTTGAGTTTATGGGGGGAGGCATTGGCGTTATCTGTGGTTACGATTCCACTGAGTTTCATTCTGTTTTAGGCAATCGCGCTTGTGTCGGAATGGTTGGAGGAATCGTCTACGTTCGCGGAGCTGTTCACGGCCTCTCTACACATGATGTTCGAATAAAACCCTTGGAAGATGGAGATATTGCTTTTCTTGATTCAGGCATGCCCCACTTTCTCAAAGCCATCGATCGGCTCTCACTCCAAAAAGAATTAACTCAATGGAGTGATTGGCAGAAGATTGTTCCCTTGTCTTATGAGGAATCCCATAGTATTCGACTTGCCAATGTTCGCGATTTCCGGCTTCAGGAATGGGCCAGTGGTGGAATCTTTTCTGATGTTTATCCTGATAAAGGTATTATTCTGGGATTGGTTGGAACTGCCGATAATCGTTTGCGCCATCCTGAGTGGGAAAACCACGTCTATTGCGCCCCCTGCGAATACGGGTGTCCTGTCAGCATTCCTTCTCAAGAGCGTTACAATCTCCTGCGAGAAGGGAAAATCAAAGAAGCCCTAGGACTTGTATATGATTATAACCCCTTCCCCCGCACTGTCTGCGGAGAGGTGTGTCCCAATCCTTGTATGACGAATTGCTCTCGAAAAAATGTGGACCAAGCTATTGATCTGAAGGGGCTAGGGGTAGCCTCCGAGCTTTCGCTAGTCACCCCATCGACCACTCGAAAAGAAAAAATAGCCATCATTGGCGCAGGGGTCGGAGGACTCACTGCTGGATGGCATCTTCGTCAGCTTGGTTACGATGTCACCCTCTATGATCAGGAGGCATCCATCGGCGGGAAGCTGGTCAACGCGGTTTCTCGCGAGCGGCTAAGCCCAGGGGCTCTGGAGAAAGACTTGACTCCATTTCAGTCTATTGGTATTACCTACCACCTAAGCACACCCGTTACCGACACCCTATATCAAAAGCTCAAAAAAGACTTTTCTGCGGTCATCCTTGCCACCGGAGCCTATCAGCCAAAGCTTCCTCCCTGGCCTGGCAAAGAAAAGCTGATGATCTCGCTCGATTTTCTTGCCAAGATCAATAGCGGCAAAAAAGTATCTATCGGCAAAAGGGTTGTAGTCATCGGTGCCGGCAATACCGGCATGGACGTTGTCTTCGGCGCCTATGCTTCCGGCGCGAAGAGTGTTGTCGTTCTGGATGTTCAAAAACCCAATGCCTTTGAAAAAGAAATCGCTCACGCCGAACGTTTAGGGGCGACTCTGCGCTGGCCTTGCTTTACACAGGAAATTACCGACAAAGGGGTTCTCCTAAACACAGGAGAGCTGATTGAAGCTGATACCGTGATTTCTGCAATTGGAGAAGTACCCATTCTCGATTATATCAGCGACTTCAAGGAAACGGATCGTGGCTACTTAAAGGTCGATCCCTCTTATCATCTGGTAGATAACGTGTATGCTATTGGAGATATCACCCGGCTAGGACTTTTGGCTGATGCCATTGGGCATGGTCGAGAGATTGCATATATTTTGGATGGCCTTTTCTCAAATAAACCTTATGCCCCCCGAATTAAAAAAGTCATTGATCAGAACCAACTCTCGCTAGCCTATTTTGACAGCATGTCTGCCGAATCCATTGAAGGTGCAGCAAAGGATGTAGATCGCTGTATCAGTTGCGGAAGTTGCCGTGATTGTCGTTTGTGCAAAGATTCCTGCCCAGAAAAGGCCATCAAT
Organism: uncultured Candidatus Marinamargulisbacteria bacterium; assembly: GCA_964358175.1. Taxonomy (GTDB): domain Bacteria; phylum Margulisbacteria; class Riflemargulisbacteria; order GWF2-35-9; family GWF2-35-9; genus CAYHOI01. Next base: position 14,612 of record CAYHOI010000043.1, read on the forward strand.
CGAGTTCAAAACGAGGATAACTCCTTTGAGTATGTCTGTGATTCCCAGAAATGTATCGGTTGCGGTATTTGCGTAGCCGTTTGTCCCTGTGGGATTTGGAAGATGTATGCCAATCCTCCTACGTTTCCCATGTGATGTCGATAGGGATTGCTCATGAGATCAAGAATCCTGCTTCGACAAGCTCAGCAACCCCCTCGGCATGGATGCTACCAAATCGAAAATTTGCGTTTGCCACCTAAATCGAATACAATTTGAGTCAACAGGGGGCTGTTAATGAATTTTATTTATCACA
>CAYHOI010000044.1:0-14750 GCA_964358175.1 uncultured Candidatus Marinamargulisbacteria bacterium
AGAGGGGGGTAGGGGGTGAGGCGAAATTAACACAATTTTAGATGCGCTCGCCTTGACTTGCAGATGGAAGAGCATTGACTTTTACTTGAAAAAACATATACTCTCTCTGAGATTGGGGTATCCAGTGAGGAAAAAACAAAAAGCATTATTTATTTCAGCCTTGATTGTTTTACAGTCATTGTCTTATGCAGGATACCTGTCCTATCAAACGATCGCTGGGGGGACGCAGGTCTATTTCACCCAAATTCAAGCCTCTGATCGTGCACAGTACGCGGTGAATGATATTATTCAAGGACAGAACATTGATCTCACCAATTACAAAAATATTAACAAAGACTCTCTGAATAAGAATCAGATTTTAACGAACCTGGGGAGTTTGGGCAGAGCGACCATCATGAATAATACAGCGGCCACCGTGAACTTGAAACTACGAGTTCGTCTATCTACCGATCGAGAAGGGGATCTTGTGGAATTTCAAACGGATTCATCTGTTTACAAGATAACAGTCCCTCCTCATGGTGGGACAGCTGTTTTCGACAACGTAGATCTTAATGATTTAAACCAGTCATGGGTGAATTACAATGTATCCGATCTTTCGGCATCTTCTTATGCAAAACAGCTGGCGAGTAATTCCAAGCTTGAAGGACTGGCGGCAGATGCCATTATTCAATTTACACAATCTGGGGGTGAAATCCTTCCCAATCGGACTTATACAAGTGTCGTTACGTTGGTGGATGCTGGCAATGGAACAGAGTATCACCAGGTGCGCGCTTCTATATTTCAGCCGGCCACAACTGGAAAAACTCAACTCATTCTCCCAGGTTCAGGAGAACAAATATCAGCCTCGAACCTGTACCCCAAATTTATCTGGATGACCGATGTTCGTACCGGGGTGAATCTCTCCTTCACTTTTACTTTGTATGACTACAAGGAAGGGGATTCTGTTGAAAATGCGATCAGGACAGTTCCGAAGTATAAAGTCGAAAACTTATCACAGAGTAGTCTGGATTATCCGTTTTCCGCGCCTTCACTTGAATTAGGTAAAAAGTATGCCTGGATGATTCGAGCCTTTGATGGGACAGGGCGTTTTGTCGGGGGTAATTATAGTTGGTTCCAATATCAAGTTGCTCGGCCTCCCCAGCTTAGCGCACCCCAAGGAGAAATAATCGGTTTTCCACTTGTTTTTTCCTATACTGGGGTAGAGGGGGCTGACCGATATGAGATATACATTTCGACTAAGAAAGAATTCACAGAATATAAGAAAGTAGAAACGGATGGCGTTGCTTACTCCCTCGACAATGTTGATACTTATTTCGAACCGGGGAAAACTTGTTACTGGAAAGTTCAGGCTATAGGAAAAAATGGCGATAAACTTGCGAAAGAAAGTGATGTATTTCAATTTAATTACAAGCGCGAGATCGAATTGATCCGTCCTATAGACACAACCGTGATGATGCTTCCGCCCCAATTCCAGTGGACAGCTTTGCCGGGTGCTTCTTCATACAAGTTAATGATTGCAGCCCATCCGGATTTTCTGAGTTCAAAAACAGGGGAGACAGATCAAACAAGCTTTCAACCAGATGATAGTGGTGAGTTTTTTGCGCTGGATGGAGTCTATTACTGGAAAGTTCAGGCTTATAATAAATCAGGGAACAAGTATGGCTTGGAATCTGTAAAAGGTAGTTTTAAAACCCCTGAGCGGGGAGTGCCAATGTTGATGTCTCCATTGGGTGATGAGTTGTCGCCTTTGAACCCTATTCATTTTAGCTGGCAGAACATGAATTGGGTCAAAAAATACAAAGTATTGATCGCTTCAAATATAGACTTCAAGGACGCAAAGGAATTTGGTTCCGAGTCGTCTCCGTTGGTTCTGAAAAATGACGACGATTTTCTGAAATGGGGAATGACTTATTATTGGCGGGTGGTTCCTTACGATGAGCATGATAAGCATTTCAATAAAAAGTCTGACGTAGGCTCGTTTAGAACCCCGGGAAGGAAGGGTAGCGAGTTGATCAGCCCCCTGGGTGAGGAAGTTGCGAATATGCAATCGATTCTGTTCAATTGGGAAAAAGTACCTTGGGCAAGCAAGTATCAGTTATTTATTTCGGATCAACAGGATATGAGAAATGCCAAAGTAGTAGATGCATTTCCGCCCTTTTCCTTTCAAAGTTTTGGAGTGATTAAACCTGGCAAGGTGTATTATTGGCAGGTTATTCCCTTAGATGAATTGGGCAAGAACCATGACCAAAAATCCGGTATAGGGACCTTTAGAACTCGTCCAGTTCCAGGGATTACATTGATTTCACCCGCAGGTGAATTTTATGCAGCTGTTCAAAATATACTGGTGAAGTGGACAGCCTTAGAGGGAGTAGCTGGTTATCAGGTGCTTGTGTCGGAGGAAGACAGAGGTATGAAGGACGCAAAGATTTATTCCGTTGAAGGGACAATGTTTTCGATCGCAGCGGACTCCTTAGCAGAAGGTAAAAAATATTTTGTGAAAGTGAATGCCTACGATAAGGATCAAGTACTTTATGGTTTAGGAAGTCCGATTGGCATGTTTTACATTGGACAAAAAGACCAGGTGAATCCTTCTGTGATTATCTACCCGATTGAGAAGGCTAATGAGTTGAATCCCATCTTGAGATGGAATGGTCCTATTGCCGCCGATTATTATGTTCTCAATATATCAGAAAAAGATCTGGGTGCTATTGAGCAGAAAGTTAAGGGCAAGGAGATCGAATTGGTTAAGCTAATGACCGCAAAACCCGGTGCAGCTTATAAGTGGCAGGTTCAGGCTTATGGTAAGGATGCAACCAAGTTAGGCGATGCCTCAAAGGAGGTTATCTTTACGTTGCCTATTCCACAGGTGAAACTTCTTGGGCCACTCCATGTGAGTTTACCCGTATTGAAGGTTAAGTTTTTTTGGAAGGGTGAGTCCTATATGGATCAGTATTCGCTTATCATCGGGAAAGGTGATCATTTAGAGAATCCCAAAACTTATTCATCAAAAGAACAGACTTTTGAAGTCGTTCTTGAAAACGGAAAGTATAGCTGGCAGGTGATAGGTTTGCATCGCGGAGAAGAACTTGCGAAATCTGCTGAAATTGGAAAATTTGAAGTTGCAAAGGCCATTCAGCAAAATAAAGTTCTGTTGCTAGAACCCTTAAATACGCTTGTTTCAGATGTAAAGGTTGTCTTGAAGTGGCAGGCAGTTGAAGGGGCTGATGAGTATTTGGTGAAGCTTGGACGAGGGGCAAAGATGGATGACCCTAGGGAATTCAAAGCCAAGGAGAAATTCCTTGAGATCGCTGATTTGATCGATGGAACGTACAATTGGAGCGTGCGTGCGCTTAAGGAAGGGAAATCCTTGTCAGACCCCTCTAGTATTGGGGTGTTTCAGTTTCAGGTTCGACAGGTTTCTACGGAGAATACTCGTGTGACCGATAATGCTGTTGTAACGAAGGATCAACAGCCGACTTTTATGGAGGCGAGCCCACAGGATCTTCAAGCTTTTGGTGTTTTTGTGAAGGAGTTTTTAAAAACGAATGGAGCAGGTTCTCATTTAGAGGGTATGGGCTTGGATGAGCTGACTTTCGATGGTCAAAAAGATAAAATCAATAAATGGGTGTTGGATAGTTTGATGAATGGAAGTACTGAGATTAAGTACATTAAGGTGAGATGATGATGAGAAGAATTGCCATAATTTTGACTGCATTGATGATGATGATTGGGGTAACATGCTGGGCCGTTGCCTCTGATAAGTCACCGGTAGCCTCGTTGACTTTTTATATGGGAGAAGTTCAAACGAAACCGAACGGAAGCTCCGAATGGCTTCCAGTTAAAAAGGGAATGCCTTTTTATGAGGGGGATTTATTGAAGACGCTTCAGGATGGTAAAGCTGAACTCTTTTTCTATACAGGTTCGAAAGTTCGTATCGCGAATGGCACAGAGATTCAGTTTACTAAAGACGAAAAGAATAAATCTAAAAGTGTGTTCCTGAATGCTGGTCAAATATGGAATCAGATTCGCAAGGGCGATAAATTTCAGGTCGAATCTGTGCATGGAGTCGCTTCTGTGAAGGGGACAGAGTTTGATGTTGCCGCCAATAAGGACGAAATGAATATTTGGGTGGCTGAGGGGCTTGTTCTCATTCATAATCAGAATGGTCAAACCTTGGCTGAACGGAATACTCAGACTACGGTCAGTAAAGATAGTAAGCCAGGTAAAAAGGATATTCGTCGCGAAGATATTCCAAATTGGAAGAATGATTTTGTGGTAGGAGCTGTGTTGACACTTAGTGCACCTGGAAACAAAATCGAGGGTAAGCCTTTCCGCGTCAATTTATTGTTGAGGGATCAGAAAACAGACAAGGAATATGTGGGTGAAATGATCGTGAATATCAAAGCACTTACCAAGGGTTTAGAGTTTGCCACCAACAAGGATTCAGGGAGCTGGACGAACTCTTTTGAGTGTAAAATAATAGATGGGAAATCAGAAGTATGGGTTCGTGGCCCTGAGGGTGAGCATGAGCTTAATTTTACTGGGGGTAAGATCTCTGGTCTTAGTTTGCCCCTAAAGATTGATGGGGTCGTGAGCTCTAGAGTGGTTGAGCTTAAATTTATGGGAAAAGACTTAAAAGAACATCAAATCCATTTGAAGTATAAACTTAAGTAGTTGAACTATATGAAAAAGATAATTCTTTTGTTTGTGTTTCTGGCTGGCTTTGTTTTCCCCGCGCAACTCCTGCACCAAAGGATTGAGTCTTTGGTTAATAATCAGTCCATACCATTTGGTTTAGAGTTAAAAGATATTCTATCGGCATCTATCAATTCAGTAGAACTTAACTACAAAGGGGATACCGATACGGCTTATACGGCTGTTGGGATGACCCCTCTTGGCGTTAATCAGTACTTGTTGGCCATTACCCCCATTCTGAATGATGCACAACAATTTCAGTATTATTTTTCTGTACAGTTGAAGGATGGGTCTGTTTATACCTTGCCGGAAGTTTTTCCACAGGAGAATTGTTTTGTAGCAGATATTAAGAAAAGTGAAACGGATCCGCGTGTAAAGTTGATCAACCCTTCAAACAAATCTTTTGTCGATGATTCAATGCCCGTGATCATGATTTCTTATGAAGATCCCTATGAAATACTTGATCAAAGTACGATTAAGCTGATCTTGGATGGTCGTGACGTGACCAAGGAATCGAATTTATATAGTCGATTTCTCAGTTACGTGCCCCCTTCTCCTTTGTCAGAAGAATCACAACACTCTCTTGAGTTTTCTGTCAATGATCATCGAGGACAAACGTATGAAGTGAAGTCGAGTTTTACCTATCGCCCCAGAGTTCCTTCTCTGATCGACTACAAAGGCTCTCTCACGGGGATTGTTGATCTTTATGCCTCTGATGTCTCCCCAAACACAAGGCCTGGAATGCGCCTCAAAACGACTTTAGAGATGTCCTTGAAGGGTGGACCTGTAAATGCCGATATCTACGACTATGAAACCTCCGAAGAGAGTCCGACCGCCCAGAGACAAGGTCGCCAAAAGTTGACAGTTTATGATGAAAAAGGATATATCAAGCTAGGGCTAAGGGATTCATCACCTCTTTTGTCAAGTTATACGCTTAATGGAATCAATGTAGATGGAGTTAATCTTGCCCTCGGATTACCAGGACTGATGACATTTACATATGTAAAAGGAGATACCCAGCGGGTAGTGGCTGGCGATGTCAGCAACAATGGAACTTTTGCCCAGAGATTATCTGCTTATCAATTGGCGCTGAAGCTCCCTTTTTGGGAGAGTGCTTTTACCCTTTTGAATATCAAAGATGACAAGGCCTCCATCGCCTCTACAGTGAACTGGGGAACTACCAAGCCACAAGAAAACATTGTTGCGGGATGGTTCAATAGATTTAATTTTTCTGAGGATCAGTTAATCTATCTCAAAAGCGATCTAGCAGGTTCGTTGTATTATTCTGATATTTCAACGGGTGATACAACGTCCATACCCACTGAGGCAAAGCAGGTCATTCCTGAGTTTATTCTAAACAACGTTCCTATCCGTACTAGTATGCAGGGTGGTGTAGCGGGAATGATTGAATGGGGTACTCCGATTGGGATGAAGGAGTTCTATTTGAAAACCTATGGACGATTTGCTTCAATTGGGTTTAAGACCCTTGGAAATACCTCTATTAAGACAGATGATCTTATGGGGGGACTTTCGTTAAAAACCAATTTCTTGCGCGGTGCTTTATCGTTTAGTGGCTCTTACGATAAAAGTCGCGACAATTTCCTGGGGGCTTTTCAAACATCCACATCAAACACCAATTACAGTGATGACTTCAAGGGAATGGCCAATATGGATGTGTTTGGGTTAGCCAATCTAGGACTTAATTACAATTTGTCTCTCAAGACAAATGACTATGCACCAACAAGTGCAGCATACGTGAAAAATCAAACGCAAACAAGCTTGCTGTCTCTCTCCAATATCCGAATGGAGATAGGGAAGTTCCTTGGGAAGCTCAATACGAATTATAGTGTGATTAATTACGGTGATGATGTGAGTTCGTCAAATAGCTTTGACCAGACCGCCCTTGGTCTGGCGGTTGACACTGAATTTGAGCCTATTAAAGCCCGTTTTTCATATTCTATTTCTGATAAGGACAACAAAGGGGTTACCCCGAGTCGAACGAGCTATATGTCCTATGGGGTACGACTCGATTATGACTATATTCCCAAGATTATGAGTGCTTATGGAAGTATTGCAATCCAGACGGGACTCAATAATGGGAATGACTCTAGCAAGGTTCTTCAGACCAACAAAACCTCCTTAGCCTTGGGTGGCATATACAAGTTCCCAGGCAGGTATATTCTTTTCTATGATACTAAGCTCTATGTGGATGTAACCCTATCCGCCGCCAATGACAAAAAGGCAGATGCATCGGATCGCTCAAAGAACTATTCCGAACAAACACTCATTTTCAAACTCGTTTCAACATTTTAGAGGATGAGCTAGCGATTACAGCTTCCAGATCAAGCCGAAATCAGGCTTCACTGAAGCTACGCCCTGACACGTCCTTGTTGCCTTCGACATTTTGAATGCTCACCGTACGCATAGTACGTTTCCGCCTCAAAAGTCTCGTTGTCGCGGTCTCGACTCGCCTGAAATGGAATTAGATATAGTCCAAATTTATGAATCGAAAACCAATTGGGCCGAAGAATAACAGCAAGAACGGACACGCAAGGCCTACTTTGTCGTTTTGAGATATTTCCTAGGATTTTTCTCAAAGAGAGGCTTACAGCCTGCACAGCAGAAGTAGTATGTCTTTCCCTTGTAGACAGCTTTATCGACTGCCTTGGCGGGGTTGACTTTATTCTTTGAAACGGGACAGATTACAGCGTTGATCGATTTGTCTGCGGACATATCCATTTTTGAGTGATCCATGCCAGTCATGGGACTATTGTCTCCAGCAAGAGCAACCGTAAAAAGACCGATACATATTCCATAAGTTAATTTATTCATTTGATGACCCCTTTTTTATTCAGATTTATTGCAAAACGATCTTTTTTTCACCTTCTTTCTTTTTGAACTCCCAGCTTTTCCATAGGAAGTAAATCGCCGGATAAACGAAAAGTTCCATCAGAAAGGATGTGACGAGTCCACCCACCATGGGGGCAGCGATTCTTTTGGTGACATCGGCTCCGATTTCTGAGGATTTTGCCAGCATAATGGGCATAAGACCGATCAGTGCCGTGGTTACCGTCATTAACTTGGGGCGAATCCGATGAGCAGCACCCTCTACAATGGCTTCCTTCAGATCCTGAATCGTTTTAAGTTTTCCTGCTTTCAAATGGCTGTCATAAGCTAAATCCAGATAGAGCAACATATAGATGGCCATGCCCGCATCGATCCCCAGCAGGGAGATAATTCCAGCCCATACACCAATACTCATGTTATAACGCAACAGAAACAAAATAAGCACCACGCCGATGAGCGAGAAGGGGACGGCAAGAAAAATAATTCCGGTCTTGATAAGACTGCCCGTATTGAGCCGAATCAGGAAGAAAATCACCAGAAGCGTAATTGGTAATACAATCATCATACGTGTCTTTACGCGTTCCATGTATTCAAATTGTCCGCTAAATTGGATCGAATATCCGGCTGGCAGAGTCACCTTGTTTGCCAGGAGGGATTTAGCTTCTTTTACATAGCCGCCAATATCCCGTCCAGCCACATCGACGTAGACGTATCCCGCCAACCGTCCATTTTCGTCACGTATCATCGATGGACCCGAAGCTACATAGACATCCGCCACTTGTCGTAGCTGAATCTGTGCACCAGACTGGGTGCTAATATAGATATTTTTTATTTTGTCGGGATCATCCCGAAGTTCACGGGGATAACGCACATTGACAGGGAAACGTTCACGCCCCTCGATGGTGTATGTCACATTCTCTCCTCCAACAGCGGCAGCAACGGTCATTTGAAAGTCCTCGATGGTTAATCCGAAACGAGCCAGGTCTTCACGGCGTGGCTCGATGTTGAGAAAATAGCCACCTGCGGTTCGCTCTGCAAAGACACTTCGTGTCCCTTTGAGGGAGCGCAAGGTCGTTTCAATCCTAGCTCCGATAGACTCAATTTCAGTCAGGTTGTCTCCGTAAATTTTAATGCCTACGGGAGTTCGAACTCCGGTCGATAACATGTCGATTCGGGCTTTAATGGGCATCGTCCATGAGTTGACCTGGCCTGGAAGCATGAGAGCCTCATTCATTTGCTTAATGAGTTCATCCCAAGAGATCCGAGGCGCGAGGAATGGGGCAAACTCTGAATACCAGCGAGACTGGCGTGGCCACTGATTTTGAGGTTTCAGAACGACAACGGTTTCCATCATGGAAAAGGGGGCAGGGTCAGTTGCGGTCTCAGCCCGTCCTGCTTTACCAAAGACGGATTCTACTTCGGGAAAAGATTTCAAAATTCGATCCTGTGCATGGAGGAGTCGAGTCGCTTCCTGAATAGAAATGCCCGGCGGGGTCGTCGGCATGTAAAGAATAGAACCCTCATTTAGCGGTGGCATAAATTCGCTACCTAGGAACAAAAATAAGGGCATTGTGATCCCAAAAGCGATGGTTGCAATGAAGATGATCTTGAGGGGTTTTTCCAAAACCCGTCGAACGATCGGTTCATAAAGAGCAATAAGTCGGCGACTCAGCGGATGGTTCTTTTCAGCATGAATAGTTCCAATGAAGAGAGTGTTTGCCAAATAAGTGAGACGTTTTGAGCGAAATGAAAAGGCTTGAGTACGAGTAAAAATCATCAGAATCAACGCTGGTCCCAGTGTGATCGCTAAAATGGCTGCAAATAACATGGCCAAGGTCTTGGTGATCGCCAGTGGCGTAAACAGTCGTCCCTCAACACCTGTTAAGGTAAAGATAGGAAGAAATGCCACACAAACCACCAGTAAAGAGAAGAAAGCGGGGCGACCGACCTCTTTGATTGCCCGAAGCAATACCTCCTGTTTCGGTGCTTTTTCGCCACCTTCCTGCCATTCGGATAATCGTTTATGGGTGTTTTCAATGATCACAATTGAGGCGTCTACCATGACGCCGATCGCGATTGCAATCCCTCCCAGGCTCATCACGTTTGAAGTTACCTTTAAAAAAAACATGGGGATAAAGGAAAGCAGGACAGCAATTGGTAAGGTTATGATGGGGATGAGTGCGGAAGGGAAATGCGCTAAAAAGATAAAGATGACCAAGCTCACGATGAGAATTTGTTGGACGAGTTCTTTTTGGAGGGTATGGATCGCTGCCTTAATCAGCTCTGATCGGTCATAGGTCACCTGAACCTTTACGCCAGGCGGCAATTGAATCGTTTTGATCCGCTCCTTCACGCGATCGATCACTTGCAGGGCGTTCTCCTTGTTGCGCATCACTACAACGCCACCTACGACCTCGCCTCTGCCATCCAGTTCGGCAACCCCACGGCGCATATCCGGACCCAGTTGAACTCGAGCCACGTCTCGGATCCGAATGGCCACACCACTGTCATTGGAGCGAAGGACAATTTGCTCAATGTCGTCGCGCGAGCCGATGTAGCCGCCAACCGTGACCATATGCTCTTTGCCACTCATCTCAAGTAAGCGTGCTCCCATGGATTGATTTGACGCTTGAAGGGCTTTGACCACATCGGTAATGGACAGTTTGTGGGAGAGAAGCGTCTCGGGATTGACCTGAATTTGGTACTGTTTGGTCATGCCACCAATGGTAGCGACCTCTGAAACCCCTTTGACCGACTGTAAGGCATACTTTAAATGCCAATTCTGAAAGGTGGTGAGCTCTTGTAGCGAATGTTTCCCCGTGGGGTCTACTAGGGCATATTCAAAAACCCACCCCACTCCCGTTGCATCTGGCCCAAGATCCACCTTAACGCCGGCGGGAAGTTGGGAATTGACTTTTGCAAGGTATTCAAGGACGCGCGAACGAGCCCAATAAATATCAGTGCCTTCATCGAAAATAACATAAATATAGGAAAAGCCGTAATCAGAGAATGCACGGATATCTTTGGCGTGTGGAATTCCCAATAATGCCGTTACGACGGGGTAAGTAACCTGATCTTCGATTTGTTGCGGGGGGCGATCCCATTTCGCGTAGACAATGACTTGTGTGTCTGACAGATCTGGAATCGCGTCCAGAGGGATATTCTTGATGGCGTAAAAACTGCCAATGACAGCGAGCATTACCATCGAAATCACGAAGACACGATGTTTTCCGGAAAGCTCGATGACTCGGTCGATGATATTCATTTGCCTTGCAGCTTACTTTCTGAATCAATAAAAAAGTTCCCCTCGGCAACCACGGTTTCCCCCACCTCCAGCCCAGAGAGGATTTCGATTTGGCCATTGAACCGTTTGCCAGCGCGAATGGGTCTTGCCAGATAGCGACCCTTTTCTACCTCGACATAGACAAGCGTTCGTGTGCCCGTATCCATCATGGCATCCTCGGGTATCGCTAGGACTGCCGCCCCGCGAGCAGAAACTTTCGCCGTAATATACATGCCTGGTTTTAGTTGCCCCGCCGCACCAGATACCTCAGCTCTGGCCTTGAGTGAACGAGTATCAGCATCAATAACCGGAGTAAGACCTCGAATAATCGCGGAGAATGTCTTGCCGGGCAGTCCAACAGCATCTATTGCTACTGTTTGTCCAACCGAAATAAGACTCGCGTCTTTTTCGAACACGTTAAAATAGATCCATACTGAGCCATTGGAGACGGGTTGATAAAGGTTTTTGTCTGGACGGCCATTTCGGGCTAAAGCATCTATCTGCTTAGCAGTCATCCCCGCGAGCAAGAGCTTTTGCCTAGAAGCACGAAGGATCTGGGATGAGTCTTGATCTTGAGGCTGACCGCCCTCTGCTTTCAACGCTTGAAGATACTCCTCCTGCGCGACGTACAACTCAGGATCATAGGCCACATTTCCTGCAGCAGTCATCGACGAAGTCATTGATACTCGCTTGACGGTCACCGTCTTAATGGCGAGTAAATCCGCATGATTGTCCGGCAGAGCGATCCCCGCTTTTGGTTTTTCGGAGGACTTTTCGTCTGCGTAAACGGGAATATAGTCCATGCCCATTTCATCTTTTTTAAACACAGGTGAGGTGATACTGGGATCCATCGGGTTTTTATAAAAAAGAGCTTTTTTCTCATCGTGTTTGACGTGAGGAATAAGTAAAACCATAATGATGATCAACAACACTCCAATCAAACCGTACTTCTTTATCATCTTTTTCACCTCCAGGTTCCTGCCATTTCTTCTAAGTCTGCTTCCAGGGATAATCGTTCTGCTAATAGCTGATAAAACTGGCCACTCAGTGTGAGATATCTCTGTTCGGCGGTGGCCCATTCGCTGAGTCTCTGTTTTCCCGTTTGATAGGATACTTGTCCAAGATTTCTTGCCTGTTTTGCTTTTGGAAGGAGATCTTTTTCGTAAAGCGGGAGAATGTGGTCTGCTGACTGGATTTTGTAAACCAGATTGGCCACGTCAGAACGTACTCGCAGAATGACATCTTTCATGTTTTCGCTTGCTGACCAAGTCAGAGAGTCTTGAAAGCGATGGCTTGTCTCGATTTTGCCAATCCATAAGGGAAGGGAGATTCCGGCCATCCAGCTGAATGTCCCCATGGTGGTATCGTAGCCAGCTCCAAGCTCAAGCTCAAATAGTCGAGAGAGGTCTGTTAAGTGCGTTGCCAGAGTTGCTTTTTCAAACTCTACTCCTGCCAGAGCTACCTCAAGATTACCTGTTGAGAGGGCTTTTTTTTGAAAAAATGAAATATCTTGATCAAGAGGGGAGACGGTTAGCGAGTCGGGGAAAAGAAGCGTTATATCGTCACCGCCGACCCAACGTTTTGCTTCAGTGAGCAGAGATTGTTGTTCTTGGTTTAATTGTTCAAGCTTAATGGTAACCTCTGTACGCATCAGTGACATGGTAAGCGGATCTTGCTGAGTGGTGAGATTCGTTTCGTATTGTCGAAGACTGGAGCGATACATTTGATCGAGAACTCGTTGCTCCTCACGGGTTAAAGATAGAAGTTTATTTAAGGCATAAAGCCTATAATAGAGTTTTTTGGCCGTTGCCGTCAGGGAGCGTTGAGTCGCTTGGAGTCGCAACTCTGATAAGGCCACATCCCTTGAAGAGAGGGACTGATCGGTTTGAACTTTTAAAGGGTTGTTGATCTTTTGCTTGAACTGTACCATTGGATTTGGCGCACTTTCATAAGAGAGAAAGGGTTCTGCAAGGGAACCGGTGTTTTGAAGTGCGGCTCGTTGGCTGTCGACTTGAGCGTGAAGCGTTTTGAGGGAAGGATACATTGTGAGAACCTTGGCAAGAAACTGATTGAGGGTGACCTTGGTCGATGCAGGAAAAGACAATGAAAAGAGGCTCCAAATGAAAATCGAAAAGGAGATAAGCCATAGTCTTCTCATGATCATTTACCTCTCATCGTTATTTCGGGTTGCTTTGACAAAATTAAGCTCAGTTTACCTTAAATTCATCAAAGCTATAGATACTCTGCTAAAATTGGTTTTCGGGTTTAGTATACCATGATATGAGCCTATCTTTTTTAATGATTGTTTACAAGAAAAACCTTAAGAACAAATAAAGTGAGCTGATAACCAATGAAAGAAACGTGACCATCACGCCTATTTTCATAAATGTCATGAAAGTAATCGGATAGCCTTTGTGCTGGCTTGATTCAGTCACGATGACATTGGCAGCTGCGCCCACAATAGTGGCATTTCCCCCGAGACATGCTCCCAGCGAAAGACTCCACCAAAGAGGTGTGATATCCATGACCGATTGAAGCTCTTTGATTAGAGGGATCATCGTAATGGTATAGGGGATATTATCGATGACCGCTGAAAAAAGTCCAGAAGCCCACAGAATAAGAAAAGTAGTTGCTTGCTGGTTTCCTTGGGTAATCCCCAAAACTGATTTTGAAAGAAATTTGACGCCTCCAGCCTCTGCAAACCCTCCAATAATGATGAAAAGCCCAATAAAAAAGAAAATGGTACTCCATTCCACTTCATTCATAATTTCTTTAGGCTTTTCGCCCAACAGAAGAATACTTGCTCCCAACAAAGCCCATACATAGGCATCGATATGCAATAGATCATGGAGCATAAACCCGCTGATGACAATGAAGAGAATCCCCAGGGAGCGAAACATCAATCCCTTGTCCGTAATGATTCCTTCGCTGGATAGGTCATTGAGAAGGGTTTGGTATTCTTGTTTTGACTGTAAATCATGCCGATAATAGAAAAGAAGGAATAAGGTCGAAACGACAAAGACGCAAAAAATGACAGGCGTTAATTCTAATAGAAAATCCATAAAGCTGAGGTTGGCTGCAGTGCCGATCAGAATGTTTGGAGGGTCTCCTATGAGGGTTGCGGTTCCTCCAATGTTGGAGGTTAGAATGATTGTAATGAGAAAGGGAATAGGGTTTATCTTTAAGCGATCCGTTAGATTGTAAATAATAGGGAGCATCAAGACGACTGTAGTCACATTATCCAGAAATGCAGATAGAAAAGCCGTAAGAACCGCCATGGCGACAAGAATTGTCTTAGGGTTGCCCTTGGTGCGCCGCAAAATCACGATTCCAAGCCAGTTGAAAACGCCACTACGACTGGTGATATGGACAATAATCATCATTCCGATGAGGAGGAAGATCACTGCAAAGTCAATGTGGGCGAACACGTTTTTGGCGGGAATACGATGGATTAAAAGCATTACCGAAGCCCCCAGCATGGCGGCGGTCACCTTTGGGGTGAGTTCCCAGGCAATGGCAATATAGGCAATGATAAGAATAAGGCTTGCAAGGAGTAACATGTTTTTCTGGTTTCCTTAACGTAGGTTTTTGGCCTATTGTTTACATTCGTTTTCAGAGTCTTTTAATGAATGTAAGAATACCATATTACACATTGCACATCTATACTCGTCACGAATTGGTTTACGGTGAAGCGACGACGGGCGACGCTTAGTCGTTGTCATGAAACTACCTTTACATCTGACTTGTCTTTTTGTCCGTCTTCTGCGTTGTGAAATCTTTCACATAGCCAAACCTATGCGAAAGATTTCAAGCCTTGAAGCCAAATCAAAAATACTACGTGATCTGTAAAGGTTATTTCGTTCCAACTCCTTACTGTGCGTAAGCAAGCGAGGAGTTGCAAAACCGAAAACCAATTTCAGTAGAG
>CAYHOI010000045.1:0-14663 GCA_964358175.1 uncultured Candidatus Marinamargulisbacteria bacterium
TTTCTCCGCAAGCGGAGAGAGGTGGCCAACAGGCCGGAGAGAGGCGGAATTTAGAGGCGCTCACCCGTGCTTCATGCGACTGCTTCATTGACCTGCCCTTGGAGGTTTGATAGAATGTCACAGCTTATGAAACGGCATTGTAGATCTGGTAGCTCAGTTGGTAGAGCACTTGACTTTTAATCAAGTGGCCCCGGGTTCGAATCCCGGCCAGATCACCATCCCTTCCCTTCATTCAGCGATTTCGTGAAGTGCTATTTCGAAAGGAGTATGACATGTTCAAAAACATATTGATCGTCATCGGATTCCTCATTTTTTCAACCCTCCTTGGTTGCAGTACAATCAACAAGAGTACACATACGTACGAGCAGAAAGCAGGGGAATACACACTCAAGTTCATCCTTAAGAATCCCCCCACATCTGGAGAGAATTCGGCTTTATTCATCCTAAGGAACGCATCAGGAAATATCATTGATAACGCATTTATGAAAATTGAGTACTCGACACCAGCAATGCCAGATCGCCCCCCGATGAATTTCCATACTCAGGCTAAACCAACCGAAAGCGGATACAACGCTCTATTAGATTTCCCGATGAGCGGGTCTTGGGAGGTTTCTGTTCTAGCCACGCTTAAAGACAAAGATATAAAATCGAGATTTACTATCGACGTACGTTAGGTTCACGACCCCCAACCAATCGAATAGCTTCAATCTTCAGATCAATTTCATGGATCTGTTTTCTGATCAGGTTGATTTTCTTCTCATCAAGTTTCTTTCCCCGCGCAGAAGCCTCTGCTCGGATTTTCTTTGCGAGATCCACTAAATCAGCCTTCTGTTGTCTAAGACCACCCAGTTCCGATACTTCACTTCTTGGGTGATGCAGAGCGACTTTAGTTGCAGGAGGGGGCGAAACATACGGCTTCTGAGACATAAGATAATAGGCTACAACGATCGACAGTCCAACAATTGGGAGGACAAGAAACCACATTTTCATGCCAAGGAAGTCCTTCTTCTCAATCAAAACACCTTTCTGAAGAGGAACAACCGGTGCTAACTCTGAAGTGCGCTGATACTTGTGCAAAGTCTTATAATCGGTAACCCCTAAAAGATGTGAAACTTGTTTTGTTGAGGCTCCAACTTGAAAAAGTCGAGCTGCAAACGTATTTCGTAATAGTTGCGAGGTCACTGGATGAGGGATACCAGCGGCGTCTCCTCCCACCCGAAGGATATGGTCAACGGATCGATCTGATAAAGCCTTCGTTTGGCCTTTTGTCGTTACAAACATTGAAGAAACGTCCGCATCTGGTCGCTCCGAAAGCCAACGCGAGACAGCACTACACGTATCGTCCGGTAACGGGATGCTCCTTGATTTCTTTCCAGTCACTCTTAAAAGCTTCTTGCTCATATTCACATCGGCAATGGTTAACTGACAAAGTTCAGACATTGAAATTCCCGTTGTTAACATGAGTTTTACAATGGCACCATCTCTACTTGCAGACATCGCCTGAAGCAAAGCTTTCTCCTCACTTTCGGATAGGATATTTTCCATTTATTTTGCTTTTATTCCTTCAATTTCAAGCAAAATATCTATCTCATCTCCGACCAGAACTCCACCCGTTTCAAGAATTTTGTTCCACACCATTCCGAATTCCTTACGGCTGATCTTGGTCGTGGCAGAAATGCCTCGATGCGTATTCCCCCAGGGGTCTTTGCTCTCAATGCTAGGCTCATTAGCAATTAACGATACCTCCTTGGTAACGCCATGCAAGCTCAAATCACCCACAACGGTGTAGGTCTTTCCAGTCTTTATTATTTTTTTGGATACAAATGTCATCAGAGGAAATTTCTCAACATCGAAGAAGTCCGCAGATCTGAGGTGATCATCTCTTCGTGACTGATTCGTATCAATGGACGTCACATTGATCGTTACAGTGACTCTTGTTTTGGTGCTGTCCTTATCGTCCGTCTCGATCACTCCTCCAAAAGACTGAAAAGTCCCTTTCACATTGGAAACCATGAGGTGTTTAACTTTAAACCCTACTGAAGAATGATCAGCATCAATAGTCCAAGTGGTCGCATGGGCGACGACCGGCAACAAAAACATAAGTGACAACATAAAACAGCTATCTTTTAATTTCATAATGATCTCCTTGTGGTGTCTAGTATAAATCCATGTGTAGTATATCAGGTCAGGGCAGTTTTTCAAGGTCGTCCTCCCTCTAAAAAATCCTCCAACCATATTTGAAATAATACCCTAAGAACTTTTTCTGCTCGAGGCGAGATATCCCATATTCCCAAGTACCAGGCGTATGTGCAAGTTTGATATCGAAATCACTCTCCAGCTGCGGAACTGTTGCTGAAATAATCTTCACTGATCGGGGTAAAACTCTTCGAAAGATCCAGTATGTTCGCTTGCTATGATAGGGGGAGGTAACGAGAAGAAGGGTGTGAATGGGGTTCTTTAAGATAAACTCCCGTGTATTCGTAGCATCCTGATAGGTCGAATCTGAAAATGACACATAGGAGAAAGAAGTATTTCTTATCTTGGAAATTTCTCGCTGAAGATATTTGATATTGTAAGGGGCATCCCCCGGTGAAAAAATCTTCTTCGCATAGCCCTTCTGTAAAAGCTCAACGCCATATTTAACCCGAATAAATTCCCCTGAAGGAATGACAATGACGTCAGCTTTCTCTATAACGTCATAACGGAGGAGTTGTTCAGGCGCATAAGGAAACTGAATCGCTAGGTTGGCAAGCCAGAGTACAGGGACGATAAAGATGATAAGCAAAAATTTCATTATACCCTCCTAAAACCTTACGCACACACTGGCTGATTATAACGACTATAGGCCTAGAATGTAAGATGACTGCAATGCGATCGTAGGGCAATCGCAGTCTCCAATTTGCCAAAACCATGCAATACCTGTAGAATGACGAAACTTATTATCTTATTTGCATTGTTATAAATTTATCGGTAAGGAGGATTTGACTATGGATGATGAATTACAAGCCACAAGGTTGGGCGAATCAAAGTATACTGGGGTGCTGCACCAGGATGTTGTTAGAAAAAGTGAAGGGGATCCACACAATCTGTCCCTTCGAGGCACAATAATTGGAGAAGAATCCGATTTCGAGAAGTCCCTTCGAGTCACCACGGTGCATACGGTATCGGTCACCGAGAAAGTTATCGATCAGCCAGCTCCTCAAGTTGAGACTGAGTCCATTCACGTGCCTGTGCCCATAAGCACGCCACCCCCTCCGGCCCCACTAGCATCTGTCATAACTCCGGCACCTGATAAAGAGGATGACGGTGATGAATATTCATTTTCTTTAAAGAATTACAATGAAGGCGATATCATCCCTGGCATACTTTTGGGGATTGAAAAGGCTGGGGTTTTTGTCGACATCGGCTACAAATGTGAGGGCTTTGTTTCGAACGAAGAGCTTGGTGAAACCAATAAATCCAGCTTGAAAGTTGGAGATCAGGTGATGTTATTTATTCTTCAGCTTGAAACCCGAGAAGGATATACTTTGTTGTCCAAAAGGCTTGCAGATTGGGAATTGGCCTGGAAGGAAGCGTATCAACTTTACAAGATGAAGGAAGTTGTTGAGGTGATTGTTGAAAATATGGTTAAAGGCGGTCTCGTTGTTCGATATCAGGGTCTGCGTGGATTTATTCCATCATCCCTTGTAAGTCGATCCCATAGCGATCAACTCTCGGATCTTGTCGGGCAAAAAATACCCGCCTGCTTCGTTGAGGTGGATAAGAAAAGAAAGAAAATAATCTTTTCCAATAAGACACCTGATCGTCAAAATGATAGCATTTCCCGATCCAGTGCATTTGATTCTCTAGAAGTGGGGCAAGTCATCTCTGGACGAGTGACCAGTATTAAGGACTTTGGCGCGTTTGTTAATATAAACGGTATTGAGGGTCTTGTGCATATCTCCGAGCTCAGTTGGGATCGGATTGATCGAGTTGAGGATGTTCTGAAGGTTGGAGATGTCATGGATGTATTCATTCTGGGAATCGACAAGGAAAACAGAAAGGTCTCATTGGGTCTCAAGCAGCTCACACCGGATCCATGGGAAAAAGTTGAAGAAGTCTATCCCCTCAATTCTATTGCGAATGGCGTAGTCAGCCGAATCACTTCGTTCGGGGCGTTTGTTAAATTGGAACATGGCCTTGAGGGACTCGTCCACATTTCAGAGCTTAGCCATAATCATATTCATCATGTGGAAGATATCGTCAAAATTGGAGATCATGTTCGAGTCAAAGTTCTGCGAGTGATTCCGGAGGAGCAGAAGATTGGCCTTAGCATAAAACAGCTAGCAGACGTCCAGTCTGAAGAAGATGCCTCGCAGGATGAGTCTGTTGACGAGGTCAGCACTCCCGAACTTGAAGTCAATGAATAATGGCTCTACCTACGATCCTGATTGTTGGACGTCCGAATGTCGGGAAATCGACCCTTTTTAATCGGCTCAGTAGACAAAAAAAAGCGATCGTTTGCGATCTACCCGGTGTAACCCGTGATTTAATATTTAATTACTGTACATGGGAAAATCATCGCTTTATTCTTATCGACAGCGGTGGGATATTTTTCGAATCCGTTGATGAGAAAGCTTCTCCCTTTCAAGCCCAAATTGAAACCATGGTTCAAGCCGCCATTACCACCGCCGACTATATTTTCTTTGTTGCCTCTGCCGAGGACAACCTCACCCCTTATGACCAAGTCATCGCCAAGAACCTGATGCCGTTCAAAAACAAGACGGCGTTGGTCGTTAATAAGACAGATGAGTTGGAGCAAGCAAGAAATCTCATGGAATTTCACAGATTAGGCTTTGATCTCATTTCATTCGTCAGTGCAACACAAGCCAAAGGGATCGACTCGATGATGGAGGATGTTTTTGCTAAGCTCCCTCCTGATAAACAAGGGTTTAACCAGCCTCCTCCTGGAGATGCCATTCCTGTTTCAATTGTCGGACGCCCAAATGTAGGCAAATCCT
The DNA here is from genome assembly GCA_964358175.1 of uncultured Candidatus Marinamargulisbacteria bacterium. GTDB lineage: Bacteria > Margulisbacteria > Riflemargulisbacteria > GWF2-35-9 > GWF2-35-9 > CAYHOI01. The sequence continues at coordinate 5,001 of CAYHOI010000045.1, forward strand.
CTATCCTAAATGCTTTAGCAGGGGCTGAACGGTCACTGGTCAGTGATATCCCGGGCACCACCCGTGACAGTATAGATCATACCATTACCGCAAATAAACAGGACTACCTGTTCGTTGACACCGCGGGATTAAAGAAGAAATCCAAAAATGAAGATGGTATCGACTTCTACAGTTATGTCCGGACGCTTCGATCCATCGATGAAAGCAAAGTCTCTTTGTTCGTCTTAGATGCGACTCAGCCCATCACGGATCAGGACAAGCATATCGCCTCTCTTCTTGAGGACTATGGCAACGGCATCATCATTGTGCTCAATAAATGGGATTTGGTTGAGAAGGATACCCATACGATTGAGCGATTTACGGAGTACGTCTACCATCAGCTCCCCTTTCTTGAGTATGCCCCTATCGTTGCCATCTCAGCCGTCACCAGAAAGAGACTTGGCAATATCTTTGAACTGATCAACACGGTTTATCATGAATCAATCAAACCGGTTGGAAGAAAGGCGTTGAATGACTTTTTGGCTCACTTTAATCAATCCAGCAAATCGGCTTTGCTACGATCAGGAAAGGGAAGAATTCATTATATGCTCAAAGAGAATGGCTCCTCTTTCAAGCTCTATGTGAACAACGTCTCCATTTTCAAACAACCCTTTACACGCTACTTTATCAAGCAGATGCGTTCAGTGTTTGGTTTTCTGGGAACGCCCATTCACATCTACTACCAGGGGCTGGAGAAGAACAAGAAAACACGCACTGGCAAATTCTAATACTTTAGGCCAGAAGACTTCTTTTTTTTAGCCTCTATTTCTTTTCTCTCGGCTATTAGGGTCGCAACGACCTCTTTGGCATGAGAAGGGGCATCACCAGGAACCTTTTTGCGAAAAAATGTAATATGGTCACCGTTAATTCTAAAGTCGAAATGATAAGGTTTTATTAAGTCGGGTGATTGGTTATGGAGCCATTTGACTACATCATGATGATGATGAGCAATCATTGCATATTGCCCTGTTCTTAAAATCTCACTAGCAATTGATGCCGTAAATGCAGCTTGATAGGAAGGAGGAATGGTATGAAAAATTTCATCAGCACCCAAAAACACGGGGCCATCCGATTGTAAAATCTTCCATACCTCTTTCCAATACTCGAGTTCATTGGTAGATGCGCTTAACACTCCATCTTGTTCATTAACCCGATCAAAATAAATAACCTGATTCATCTTGGGCATCGATCCTGAAGAAAAAGGTCCATATCCCGTTGCCATTGCGCATAACAGGGTAGCAACACTCACCTTAACATCATAGGTTTTCCCCGAACCATTTGGTCCCATTAAAAACTGAATACACTCTTTCAGGGAATTATTATCGGTTCGATGCATATCAAGTGTGTTTGTCTTTGACTCTGCTTTACTATCAAAAAGACTAAACAGATCTGTAAATAGGATTTCCCCTGTTTCATTTAAGTTAACCGGGCTCATGGTCTGTTCATCGATCATGCTAGCAAATAAACATAGGGCACCTAAATAATCCATCTCCGTGCTGAAAACCCCTCGCCTTCCATCATTTCGTCGGTCGTCTCTAATCATCGACGTCATACTGAGATAGTCTGTCGCCCATCGACTCTCATATTCTCCCGTATGAGATCTACCTTTTCTTTGATCTTTAATTTTTTCATAATCAGGAATAGCATTTATTTCCCCTGATCGTATTTGCGTAATGAGATCTGAAAATCTATTGTATAGCTGTTTCAAGTACGGACTTTTTAAGCGAGAAAGAGCTTGAAGCAGGTTGTCAACGTTTCTTTCAATAACAGGTTTCAAGCTAAGCGCTGTTGCCACGTGTTCTTGAGCGGCCCTAATATCAAAACTAAATTCCCATGTATTAACATTTTTTTCACTACCAAGCTGAGGATCACCTCCATGAATTATAAGACGAAGATCTTTCTCAATCGCGGGAATATCGATTGATTGAAGAGGTAGCGCAGGAATTAGTTCGTTAATACGGGTGCATTCCAAAACCAGGTTGTTTGCCAGTTCTTTCAAATCATCGTCGTTCTTTATATTAACTTCGTGAACTAATTTTTGTAGCTTAGCATTAATTTGTTTAATGTCCTCTTGCGTCAAAGGCTCTTTCTTATGAAAGTGCCAGTACGGTTGTAAGGCTCGTTTTACCGCGTTCTCTTCTGTTTTCCCCTCTTCATCTTGGAAAAGAGTTAACCAAGCTGTTAAATTTTTTTCTAATTCTTCTAATGCGTCAAATCCACCCGTTAACGTTTTTGTAATCCGAATAAAAGCAAGCATCTTTGTTGTAAACACATCGTCCATCACAGAATATCTCTCACCAGGAGATTGGTATTTTCTGTCACTCTCTCTCCTTGGATTAATTGCCCGATTAACCCCGTACTCACTGTGGCTCTCTAGGTTTCTAAACACACCTTCACAACCAAGTAATTCTGGTAACAGTTTGAAAAACCGCATATAGGTTCTATCCCTTACGAGTTCTCCAAACATAGCTTGTCTTTCCAAAATCTCTTCTGAAGATAATGCTGGAGAGTTTAGAATCATTCGAGAAAGAAGTAGTTGTAAGCGAGACACCATCAATTCTCCACCTTCAGTGGCAAATCGCTGGTTACGGAGCAATGATGCTGTGTCAAAATCTTTGTCCTTACTAAACAGTGAAAATAATGGGTCTTCTACATTTTGTAACAATGGGAAAAAACCTGATATCGAAGATGATTTCATGCTTATGTCTAAACGCTCAGACTCTGTGTACGATTTGATTGTCGTATAGTTCAAAGGCTTAGGTTGACTTAAAACTAATTCCCCTTTTGCATATTGTCTCGCCTGCGATATTAGTAATGGTGGAACTTCCCTCATTTCCGCTATATCAAATGAATGAGCATCTCCGCTTCCTTTTTTCATTTGATACAATGGGACAAGTTTATACCCGGAAGCAGATTTATGATCGGGAATAAGCGTAATATCAAAGTAATAGCAACAACAATTAGGTCTTTGAACAACCTCGTCTATAAAAATGTCATTATGTGTAGCTATTACAAGCTTTCCGCCTCTTTCATGAACCTGCGTTACTAAATTCATAATTCCCCACCCTTGATCAATGGGTGCCGTTGTAGAGTAGGGTTCGTCAATATACCATATTGAACCAGTGCTCATCCATTCTAAATTATTCACATGCCTAAGTGCCTCCGCTTGAAAGGCACTTAATCCATCTTCAGAGGAGGTATTACAATCATAAAAAGAAAATCCTGACAATGGTTTTTGGAGATTAGCGCGTAGAGCTGGAACATAAGCAATTGATTGCATGCCAAGTCGAATAAGGAAATCACGTTGCAGGCCACTGAATGACTTCCCTGAATGACCTGCTCCAGAATAGACAATCGCGGATGCGTCTTCGGGAGAATCATTCAAGACTTGTACACATTTTGGTTTTCCGATATGCCAACCTTGAGAATACCAAAAAGGCGCGCCTGCATCAAATGATATTTTACACCAGCCTTCTTTCTTGATCATTTTTGAGAGTTCCAACAATACCTTAATACTCTTTACGGATACCTCAAGTGACTCAAACGTACGATACATAATTTCCGACTTATTAAAACGAGCCCTTAACATCATAGTGCTGGCATAATAATTTTTATCTCGAAGAGTTAATTCTTCTCCGAATCGCGTCTTTTCCTCACTAGAGATTTCATCTATTTTATATCCTTCAAGCAAATGAGTTTCTTGGAATAGCACCAGAAATTGGGAAATGGCTCTTTTGAGTCCAAGTGCCTTTTTGTTGTAAACAGACAAAGCACCCAGATGATCAAAGAATCTATCAATATCTGAAAGGTTCTCCTGGATAGTGTTTAAATATGTCTTGATTTTATTTTTAAGACAGTCAAATGATTTTGATTCAGAGTCATCTCTACTAATTGCATAGTAGGAGCATCGAAAATGAGATTTCCCATTTAGTAAATGAAAAAGAAAACTCTCCCTAATATCAAAATCATTTAGACGATTGCAACGAGGCTTCAAAATTTCATCAATTGCATTAAAAGTAGCTTCTACTTTTTGAAATTGTTCGTCAAGTTGATGCGTATTTGGGTATTCCACCAGTGGAACGATCAAATCTTGACGATTCTTAATATCCTCTAACGTTTTGAGCGGGGAAAAGAATACTGCTTCAATAGAATTCAAAAGATTAGGCTTAAGACCTGGAAATAAGTGATCCAAACACCCTCCTCCTCTGCGACCTTTAAACCCATAAGAGCTGTTAATTGTAACGGGGGCTTCATTTCCCTTATTTTCAAGAAATGGACTTTCCCCAAATAGAATAAGATCAACAGCTACAAGCTGTAGAAACGAAATATCATGAAGGGCAATATGACAAAAAATACGATTTAAATACACCTTGAGCAACCTTGTTTCTTTGGGATCGGAGACCGTATTAAGCATCGATTCCGCAAGTTTGGCAATTTCCGAAAACGGCAGACTTTCTAGCTGTCCTAATGATTCACATAACGTGGGATTAGAACGAAAATTTCTTTCATAATGCTTTAGAAATGTTGCTAATCGACTATCGATTAGCCGATTCGTAAATGGATTGACTGCAAAACAGTTTCGTTGCTTAATATGGTCATCTTGGAGTTCGAAAAACCTGTTAACATCCCGCCCAAATTCAAAGCAATGATCTTCGTGACGTTTCATTTTAGCATACATGTCTTTAAGGAGTTCTGTTCTTTCCGGAGTAAAGAAAAATAGTAAAAATACCTCTTCTATGCTAAAGCCTTCATAAAGTTGGATAATTTGGGGCAAAGATAATGTATGCGCTGAATGGATTCTAGGCCAGGCCCCATGAATGAGATTACGCAAAGATTTTGAAGTTCTGGTTATATTGATTATCTTACGGTTCATTTTATAGTCCTTCGTTCTTATTCTTTTACCAGTTATGTCCTTTTCTTAGGCTCTGCCTCCATTTATGCTATCAGTGTATTTACCATATAATATATCGTACCGTTTTTCTGAAAATTGCAGGAAAATATATTGCTCTTTTTTCAATCTATCTATCAGCCACGAGTTTGCTGTGAAAATAATAAATACCGATGTCATATTTGCATCTTAACATTCACGGGATACCAGCGAGAGAGGCTGTAGACATGGTTCATGAACCACGTCGAAGGCAACTACGGCGTGTCAGGACATTGCTTCAGCAAAAACTGATAGCCGCATGATGCGGAGTTGGAATTAAATCCCGACTCGAATAACGCTTCCGATCTCGCTAACCCCTTGAAGCTTTTGGATCTGCTCAACGGCTTTATTTTTGGCTCGTTCCGTCACCGTATGTGAAACGATCATCAGCTCCGCATCATCTCCTAAACCTTTTTGTACCGCATTCTTGATGCTGATATTGTTCTTTGCAAAAATACCCGCGATATCCGCGAGAACACCGGTCTTGTCCTTAACCCGAAATCGAAAATAATATTCCGACTCAATATGATCCGTGTGTTTAACTTTCACCGACGTGAGATTTGTGACCAGATAAGGAGTCCCGTTGATCAGATCCAGGATATCCGACCATACAGATGACGCCGTCGGAATACTTCCGGCTCCGCGTCCAAAAAACATCGCATCCCCAACAGAGTCACCCACAACATAAACCGCGTTAAAGACGCCATTCACCGAGGCCAACGGATGATGGTTATCAAGCATGACAGGATGCACACGAAGCTCAAGTTCTCCATCCCCACCCATTCGAGCTATGGCAAGCAGTTTAATGGTCAGGTCCATTTCACGTCCATACATCATGTCGCTAGCGGCAATCCCCGTTATCCCTTCCACCAAAATCTGACGATAGTCAATATGCGTATGAAACGCAACAGAAGCTAATACAGCCAATTTGTACTGGCTATCATAACCGCCAACATCGGACTTCGGGTCGGCCTCTGCATACCCCAACTTTTGAGCTTCTTTTAGAACATCTTCGTAGGGAGCATTTTTCTCATACATCTGGGTCAAAATAAAATTTGTGGTTCCATTTACAATTCCGTAGATTCCTAGAATATGGTTAGGCGCGAGAGTGGTCATCAAGGGTTTAATCACCGGAATCGCGCCACCAACGGATGCTTCGAAAAGAATGTGAACACCGTTTTGCAAAGCAATCGCCAATAATTCACGGCCATGTTTAGCCATCACAAGCTTATTCGCTGTTACAACATGTTTTTTATGACGAAGGGCAGATTCTATCATGCTACGTGCAGGCTCCTCGCCGCCAATCAGCTCAACAACCACGCCAATATCTTCGGCCTCTGTGATCTCTTTCCAATTGGACGTCAGTTCGTAGCCGGAAAGATCATAAGGGCTTGCGGCGAAGTTCAAATCACAAATTCGCTTTAGCCTGAAGGGCTTCTTGGCTGCTATCAGCAAACGATCTCGATTGTGTTGATCAATGTGTACGACGCCTGATCCAACCGTCCCTACTCCGATAAGTCCAATATTCATAGAACTTCCTCCTTATTCGCCATAATGCGTCCACATGCGTAGCACCTTAATAGCCTTGTCTTCCTCAAGAACTTGGTAAACCAACCGATGCTGCAGGTTAATCCGCCTGGAAACGGCTCCCTTCAAATCTCCTTTAAGCATCTCATATCGAGGAGGAAACCGGTATGGATCCGCTTGAATCATTTCCAATAGTTTAATCGTTTTCTTCCTCAGTCCCGCTTGACTGATCCTTGCTGAATCTTTCTGAGCCTGCGAAGTATAATACAGGTTATACATCAGTCCCATTTCAAGTTTTGGGTACACTTGCTCAAAGGAGTTTTCATTCCCTGAATAATCGACTCTTTTATCGACTTATTTTGACTCAAGTACGCAGTATCGGCATTTTTCTTTGCCTGCTGTTTGAGAAACTGCACATAATCAGCCAATTCTTCCAAATAGAAAGATGGCAACGAAAAAATTTCTCTCGTTAATTTATCTAACCTTTCTTCCATGCTAGCTTCCTCCTTTAACCGTTCACTTTTCTGTTTTTCCCGTCTCCATCCGGCGCAGAAACAATGCCTGCTTCCTCCAACTGCTCCATAATCCTGGCCGCCCTATTATACCCAATTCGAAGTTTTCGTTGAATATAAGAAATGGAAGCAATGCGTGTCTGAAGTACGATATCTCTTGCCTCGCTGAAGAACTCATCCTCTCCCTCGTCATGCTCTCCGGAGGAAGAAGACTTAAGATCTTCCAGATCCTCAGGCTTCAAATTGACGACTTCTTGCAAGTACTCCGGCTTACCCTGCGCCTTCACGTGAGCAACGATACTGTGCACTTCTTGGTCAGAAATAAAAACTCCTTGGACACGAATGGGCTGCATTGATCCAACCGGCTTATAGAGCATATCGCCCTTCCCCAAGAGCTTCTCCGCACCCATGCCGTCGAGAATCGTACGGCTATCAATCTGACTCGACACGGCAAAAGCGATACGAGACGGAACATTGGCCTTGATGAGACCCGTAATCACGTCGACAGATGGACGTTGTGTGGCCACCACCAAATGTATTCCGACCGCACGAGCCATTTGAGATATTCTGGCAATGCTGGTTTCCACTTCCGCGGGAGCAGCTAGCATCATATCTGCGAGCTCATCAATAATCACCACGATGAATGAATGCTTTTGGGGAATAAAAAACTGAGACTTCTCCTCTTCGGGCATCGTTTCACGCCGTGCGATCATCTCCTCGATCTTCTCGTTGTAACTCTGGATATTGCGAACACCGAGCCTCGCCAACTCCTCGTACCGCTTTTCCATTTCACGCACACACCACCGCAGGGTGACTGCAGCTTTTTTGGGATCAGTGACTACCGGAGCAATCAAGTGGGGGATATCGTCATAAACACTGAGCTCAACCCGTTTGGGGTCAATCATAATAAATCGAACAGTGGAGGGTGTATTACGAAGGATCAAACTGATCACAATGGAGTTAATACATACGGACTTCCCTGAACCAGTTGCTCCTGCCACGAGCAAGTGGGGCATTTTGCTAAGGTCAGAATACAGCGTCTTTCCATCCAAATCTTTTCCAAGTGCAATAAACAAGGGAGAACTGGAATATAGAAACCGTTCATCACGAGCCAATGGAAGCATACTCACCATATGGGTCGTATGGTTCGGAATTTCGATGCCTACAACTGATTTCCCTGGGATTGGAGCCTCGATACGTACACCTTTTGCAGCCAAATTGAGGGCTATATCATCTGACAAATTCACAATTTTGCTAACTTTCACGCCAAAGCCCGGCTGCACCTCATAGCGAGTTACTGTCGGCCCCTGACTGGTCTGAAGCACACGTGCGTTGACCTTAAAGCTCTCTAATGTCTCCTCTAGCTTGCGAACAGTTTGCTTGATCTCCTCCTCGCGTTTTTGCACATGATCCTTTGGAACACGTACCTCTATAAGAAGCGACAAATCCGGCAGCTCAAAATCTTCCTCCCCAGGCGAAATTTGTCTTGCACGGTTTAAAGCCGGTTGTTTTGAAGGGACTTCTTTTTTGGATTGGACTAAAGTTTCCTGTTTGGACTCTGGAGATTCAGTGGATATCGTTTTTATAGGCTCTCTTCGGGAAACGGCTGCGATAGGAGAAGCGACTATCCGATCAGGAGACGCCTTTTCACTTTCTTTTCGCCCCACGCCAATGGAGCCGATAAGTCGGACTAGCCAGTCGGCAGCAATCACCACTCCTCGAATCGTATCAACGATAGTTACCTTAAAGATCATGAGTAAAGCCACCAGTATTGAAGCGATCAAAATGATTTTCAGTCCTGCAAATCCGAAGAATTTTCGCAAAAGATAAGCTCCCAAAAAGCCAATCAGCCCTCCGGGATGGGTTCCCAGAGGAAGAAGCGAAAAGGTGTCTAATGCGGGAGGCTGTTGGGCTTCCAACATCATTAAATAGGCAAAGAAGCTGTACAACATACCAGGGATTCGACTGGTCTCACGAGTGTACTCTTTTCCAAAAAGCAAAATCAATCCCGTAATCCCCACAAAATAGGGCAGAAGATGTTTACCAGTTCCAATAAAAATATCAAACAGATAAACAAATACCAATTTCCCGATAATACCCGTGGACTGAGCATATTGATTGCCCACAAACAAGAAGATCGCAAGAGCCACAATAATAATTCCTGTAATCTCGACATGGTGAGGATGATAGACAGGATCAATAGGCTCCGGCTGTTGTTTTCTAGCACACATGGCGGATATTGTATCATAAAGCTCGCTGATGGACACGGCATCCACGGGTGTGCTATCGTTTACTGGATCTCAAAGATTACCATTAGCGTCTGTAGCTCAGCTGGATAGAGCACTGGCCTCCGGAGCCAGGGGTCGGGGGTTCGAATCCCTTCAGGCGCACCAATAACAAAGCCAAACTATATTCTTCCTATCCAGCAATACTCCTCTCCAAGCAATGTATGGGATGAGAACCCCCAAGGGGGGCGGCTAAGCGCTTAACGAGGACAAACAAAGTGCCCGACGAGTTTAGCGCTTGCACCGGAGGCACCTAGTGCCGAGGACAATCCCTTCAGGCGCACCAATAACAAAACCAAACTATATCTTCCTATCCAACAATACTCCTCTCCAAGCAATGTATGGGATGAGAACCCCCAAGGGGGGCGGCTAA
>CAYHOI010000046.1:0-14589 GCA_964358175.1 uncultured Candidatus Marinamargulisbacteria bacterium
GAGAGAGGTGGCCAACAGGCCGGAGAGAGGCGGAATTTAGATGCGCTCGCCCTGACTGGCTAGCTGGTTAGCATTGTCCTCCCCGCGAAGGCGGGGATCTAGGTTTGATTAGGCCTGAAAAACCATTTTGCTCTTAGCATCCTCTACTGCTCAATCAAATCCTTCACCCAGTCCGCAGGCTTCTTTTCGGGTGTTGCGGAATCTGGCCGCACACGGCTTCCACCACCGTGTACGTCACAAAAAGTAGTTGGGGTATTGCCTTCCCAGAATTTCTCCACAGAAGTAACTGGACAATAAGCACCTGCCTTTTTGCCGGAAGTCCAACAAATTGAAATCTCCTCCATCCCGGCAGGCTTTTGAAAATCGAGCATCGGAACATTTTCAAGAGCCATATTCATAAATTCTCGCCACATAACAGCCGGAGCTGATCCGCCTGTAACCTTAACCATCGGGCTGTTGTTGTCATTCCCTACCCAGGCGGCCACAGCCATCTGCGGAATAAAGCCAATGAACCAGGCATCACGAAAATCGCTAGTGGTACCGGTTTTGCCAGCCATGGGTCGGGGAATTTTGGCTGCGGTACCCGTTCCTTTTTCAACGACACTTTTCATCATTTCTACCAGAGCCGAAACCAGGTTTGTATCAAATACCTTCTGGGTTTCCGTTTTCTCGCGGTAGATAACCACCCCGTTGCGATCCTCAATACGGATGATTGAAACTGGTTTCACTAGGGTGCCCCCATTCGCAAAAGCAGAATAGGCTGTGACCATTTGAAGCATAGTAACCTCTTGAGAACCCAGCGCGATTGAAAGATAGGGATAAAGCGGCGAGGTAATCCCAAACAGCTTTGCGGTCTCAACGACACTTTCGGGTTTTACCATGCTCACGAGCTTCACCGCTACGACATTTTTCGATTTTTCTAGGGCTGCCCGCATTGGCATTCGTCCTTCATAGGTCTTATCATAATTTTCTGGCGCATAGGGCCCCATAACGGTGTCATAAACAACCGGAGAGTCCGTAAAAATGGTTCCTGGGGAAACCCCCTTTGAGAGTGCGGTAAGATATACAAAAGGTTTAAAAGAGGAGCCTGGTTGTCTTAAGGCCTGTGTGCACTTATTAAACTGATTGGCGCGAAAGTCATATCCTCCAACCATTGCTACAATGTACCCTGTGTTCGAATCCATCGCGAGTAGCGCAGCTTGTGAATAGTTTAACCCCTCTGTTTCACCATTCTTGATAGCATGCTCTACCGCGAACTCTGCGGCCAACTGCATTCGGTAGTTGATGGGTGTATATACCCTTAGCCCACTGTTAAAGGCGGCCTCTTCCCCATACATGCTTACCAACTTATCAATAATCATTGAGGAAAAGTAGGGAGCCTTGTACTTATAATTTTGACGCGTAACAAAGTTTAATTTCTTCTGTTTAGCGTCTTGGTACTGTTTGCGAGAGATTAAATGGGTTTGAAACATTCTCTTCAGAACCACATCTTTTCGTTTCAATGCTTCTTGCGGATTTCGAAAAGGGGAGTAAAACTCGGGGGCACGCAACATTCCAGCGAGCAGTGCGCTTTCGGCGATACTGAGCTCTTCTGCGTGTTTACCAAAATATTGTAGGGACGCAGATTCGATGCCATAGGCATTATGCCCCCAATAAACTTGATTGAGATACATCTCTAAGATCTCATCCTTGGTATATTTACGTTCAATTTTGAAGGCCAACACAATTTCAGCAACCTTGCGTTGAAACTTCTTTTGCTTGGAAAGAAAGAGGTGTCGGGCAAGTTGTTGGGTAATGGTGCTGGCTCCCTGAGCCTTTTCGCCACGTACAACGTTAACAACAGTGGCGCGAACAATGCCGATAGGGTCTATGCCATGGTGTCGATAGAATCGGGAGTCTTCCAGTGCAACGACTGCCTTTCGCATGGTTGGGCTAATCTTTGACAAGGGGACGATCAATCGATTCTCCTCCTTATGCAAGTCTGCAAGGACAACATTATCTGCCGAGTAAATCGTGGTGGTTTCATGGGGGATGGTTTTGGAAATAATGGAGACATCTGGCAACGTGAGGGAGAGAAAGGTCATATAGCCTCCACCAACCAAAAGAATCAGGAGTATGATGCCAATGATCACTCTGGAGAAACCACTCAGAAGACCGTCAACGATGCTGGGACGAGGACGCTTTCGATAACCGCCACTGGCCTTGGATCGACTGGTACGATTACCTGTCTTGATTGGAACACGACGCTCGAAAACCAACTGCCCCTCCTTGTCACAAAACTTTTGACCATGTTATACTTCAGGCGAGCTTGGCTACACTTTTAGTATTAACAGATGAAGTCTGTATACATAGTAGCAAAGATTACCCGTTCATTAAAGGATTTTCTCGCATGAATGCTGAGTTACTAAGAGGTGTCGCTGATGTAATCAGCCGGGATGAATTGTCAGCACTGATAGAAAGCAAGAAAACCTTGAGTATCAAGTGGGGTGCCGATCCCAGCTCTCCCGATCTTCACCTGGGACACGCGGTGGTCCTGCGAAAGTTGCGTCTTTTCCAGGACAGGGGACATCAGGTTATTTTCCTTATTGGCAATTTTACAGCGATGATCGGCGATCCTTCGGGAAAATCGAAAACTCGTCCGCCCTTATCTGAGGGGCAAGTCACGCAAAATGCGACCACCTATCAGGAACAAGTTTTTAAGGTATTGGATCGCGAAAAGACAACGGTTGTTTATAACGCAGATTGGCTGAATCTATTAAGTGCCCGCGAATTCATCCTTCTAACAGCCAAGTACAATGTCGCGCGGATGTTGGAGCGAGATGATTTCAGCAAACGCTTCAAGGCGAACCAGTCTATCAGCCTTCATGAGTTTCTTTATCCGCTACTTCAGGGCTATGATTCTGTTCATTTACATTCCGATGTGGAGCTGGGTGGAACAGATCAGACCTTTAATCTGCTGGTAGGCAGGCATCTTCAAAAGGAATATGGACAGAAGCCACAGGTCGTCATCACCATGCCCATTCTGGAGGGTGTAGACGGTGTTCAAAAGATGAGCAAAAGTCTTGGCAACCACATTGGGCTTTTGGATAAACCCGAGGAGATGTTCGGGAAGCTCATGTCGATTCCAGATACTCTGATCGTGAAATATTATGAGCTTCTCACCAGTGTTCCAACCGATCAGCTTAAGCAAATGAAAATAGAAATGCAAACTTCAACAATCAATCCAAAAGATCTAAAAATGGCTCTTGCAAATAACGTGGTTGCGCAGTTTCATTCGGAGCCGTCGGCACAAGCCGCCCAGGAGCATTTTGTTCAGCTCTTCCAGAAACAGGAAATTCCTGATGAAATGCCAGAACACACCCTTCCTTCCACAGCGCACACTCTCCTCAAACTCCTTGTGCAACTGGATCTGGTGCCCAGTAGCAAGGAGGGGCAACGGTTAATTCGGCAGGGTGGCGTGGAGGTGGATGGTCGCAGGATTACGGATCCTTTCGAGTTGGTCTCCCTCAAGACCCCTTGTGTTGTCCGCGCTGGCAAACGCAAATTCGTGCGCATCACATGGGCCTAAGACAACGCTTCATTAGTTTGTTCGGAGGGGTGTTTAGTGGCCTGCTTGGGGTTGGGGGGGCTATTGTTTTTATCCCGCTGATGACCCTTCTCTTCCGGCAGGATCAGAAGACTGCTCAGGGAACCGCACTCCTCATTATGAGCGTCATCTCGCTGGTGGGATTTGCCACCTATTCACGATCTGTCACGTATGAGTTTTCTTCATTCGCAATACTTCTTTCTGGTGGAATTGTAGGGACGTTTGTGGGAAATCTTCTGGTGAACCACGTAAGCAGTGACTTGTTAAAGAAGTTCTTTTCAATATACCTCATTATTGCTGCAGTTCGTATGTTTTTATTGTGACGAGCTACTTTCTCTTGGGGATGTTTGGGGGTGCACTGGCCAGCTTCATTGGCATTGGTGCAGGTTCCGTTTATATCCCGGCGTTGGTTATTTTCTACGGCTATTCTCAGCTGGCTGCACAGGCTGTTTCTCTACTCATTATCTCTCCCACCTCTGCACTGGGTGCCTGGCATTATTACAGAAAGAAGCAGATAAATCTCTCTCTTGCCCTGTCGATTCTTCCTTATGCAGTTATCGGGGTGATTCTGGGAAGTCTGCTGTCAGGGGTCTTGCCGGTTTCCTGGTTGCGAAAGGCCTTTAGTGTCCTCCTCGTGTATGTTGCGTGGATCAATTGGCGAAGTTAGAACACCTTGATCCAAGGCTATTTCTCCAAAGATCGGCTTGAAAAGGGTTCCGCATCCAGGCGGGTGGAATACCCCGCAAGATAGCGTGCGTAACCCGCCGCTGCGATCATGGCACCGTTATCCGTACAATAGGTGAGTTTGGGGATGCAAATAGGACAGATTGGGGCATGCTGGGTCATGGTTTCGCGAAGAAAAGAGTTTGCCGTGACACCTCCAGCGATTACAATTTGTTTCACTGGGTGATTTTTTGCAGCAAGGAATGTTTTGGAGGTCAGCTCCTGAATCAATCGGCTCTGAAGAGAGGCACAGAAATCCATCATGGTTTGGCTGTTTCTCGGTTCTTGATCAAGCCTGTTTTCGGTCACTTTTCGTAGAACGGCTGATTTGAGACCGCTGAAGCTAAAGTCGTAAGGAGACGGGGTTTTGACTGGGGGCAGCAAAAAGGCCTTGCGGTTTCCCTGAACCGAGAGCTTGTCGATGATAGGCCCTCCAGGATAGCCGAGTCCAAGAAGTCGAGCTGACTTATCGAAAGCCTCGCCAATGGCGTCATCAAGCGTATTTCCGACAAGCCTATATTCAAAGGTTTTTGGGATGAGAATGAGTTGGGTATGCCCGCCCGAGGCGACCAACGCCAACAGGGGATAAATAAATTGTTCGGCCTGATCCAGGAGATTGGCATATATATGGCCCTCGATATGGTGAACCCCCACGAAGGGAAGCTTCAGGGTGTAGGCAAGCGTCTTGCCTGCCGACAATCCCACCGCCACGGCACCAATCAAGCCTGGCCCCTGAGTCGCAGCGATCAAATCCAAATCCTTCCAGTCGCATTTGGCTTGGTCCAAAGCAGCTTTGATCACCGGAATGATGTGCTGAACGTGAAGGCGCGCTGCCATTTCGGGAACCACACCGCCGTAGGGCTGATGTTGCCGAACCTGTGATGAGACCACATGAGCCAAAACCATTTTTCCGTCTTGTACAATTCCCACGGAGGTTTCATCACAGGAGGTCTCGATTCCCAAGGTAAGGTGGGGCGATTTCATGGTGCCTGATGATAGACTGAACAGGAACGTCTGTAAATTTATAATTGCGAATCCGTTCAGGGCACCGTCTTTGTAAAACAAGAAGCACGGGGGGCCTGTCTGAGCTGTCGTATACTCTACAAAAAATGGTTTGCCGAACGAGAAAATATCATTGGTAATTCATCGAGGCCTTCTTTGAGAATGGCACGTGGAAATTTGGCATGGATAGTGTAAAATAACCCCACAATGGATCCCTACTCTACACTAGGCGTCAGCAAGAACGCGACCGATGAGGAGATTAAGAAGGCCTATCGCAAGCTGACCAAGAAGCATCACCCGGATCTGAATGCGGGCAGCAAAGAGGCTGAGAAAAAGTTTAAGGAGCTCGGCCACGCCTTCGAACTCATTGGCACAAAAGAAGCCCGGCAGAAATTTGAGCACGGCGAGGCTGATCAGGGTGTACCACATAGCCACCATCAGCAAAGACCCTTCTACCACGAGACCCAAACCGGAGGCAGTCGGTACACCTCACAGTTTGAAGGGGATTATGAGGATATTTTATCCTCTCTGTTTCATTCTTCGCCAGGATCAGCCGGTCGATCACGCCCCCCGCAGGCTGCTTCTGACACCTATTATCAATTAGACATTGGTGTGGAGGATGCAATCTTCGGCACTACCAAAGAAATCGTTCTGCCTAACGGAAAACAGCTCAAGGTCAAAATTCCAAAGGGGATCGAAGAGGGCACCAAGTTACGTTTTAAGGGCTATGGCGAGCCCGGAACAAGATCTGGGACAACAGGAGATGCTTACGTTGAAATTCACTACAAATCCTCCGGTCGGTTTACCATTGAGGGAGATGATCTGATCTCTGAGCTTGCGGTTAGTCTCGATGAAGCCATCAACGGAGCTCAAATCGAATTCATCACTGTAGAGGGCACCATTTCGCTAAAAATCCCTGCTGGCGTAAGTAGCGGAACAAAGCTCAAGATCAAGGGCAAAGGACTTCGCCGGGAAAACAAACCCGTTCGAGGTGATCAGTATGTGGTCATCAGCATCAAATTGCCTCGGCATCCGGATCATGAACTCAGTCAATTTATTAGAACGTGGGCTAAGAACCACCCCTATCATCCACGGCCAGAAAGGATCTAACCGATGAAAAATGAGCTGAAGCCAGAATTTATTCAAGTCTGCATTCGCAATCGCTGGGTTATCCCTATGGATCCTGACGAGGGCACCTTGGATCAGGAAGATGTGACGCGTTTATTGTTGATCCGTGACTTGCAATTGATCATGGGGGTGAACGATGAAGCGATCCCCATTATTCTGCATCTACTGGATCAGCTCTATTGGCTGAAGAACCAGATCCGATCACGCTAAGTGGCGGAACAGAAACATGTTTTTCTGGCTGAACCAAGAGGGTTTTGCTTTGGTGTTAAGAAGGCTCTTCAGCTTCTGGACAAGGTCATCGGAGATCACCCCGATGAACCCATCTACGTCTTTAACGAAATTGTTCACAACAAACCCCTGGTCGATGCATACCAGCAAAAGGGCGTGGTGTTTACCAAGGAGATTGACAGCATCCCTGCATCAGCAACAGTGGTGATCAGTGCTCATGGTTGCGCCCCACAGATTCGGGATCGTTTGCGAACACACTGCCTCCATTTGATCGATGCCACCTGCCCGCTGGTCAAGAAAGTTCATGATGAAGTCCATATTTATTCTCGTCAGGGTGAACATATCCTCTATATCGGGGATCCGGATCATGATGAAGCCAAAGGCGTCATTGCTGAAAATCCAGACAACATCTCTGTGGTCTATGTCCCCCAAGATATTGAACGTATTCCGTCCCACTTCGAAGCTTACCGTGTCCTTAATCAAACCACCTTAAATCTTCAGGACGTCAATGCTTTGGTAGAACAAATTAGGCTCAAATACCCACAAGTGAGTGCGCCACCCCGCAAAGATGTGTGTTTCGCGTCCACCGCGAGACAGGATATTGTTCGGCAACTGTCGCAAAAATGCGATTTGTTTCTGGTCATCGGATCCGCAAACAGCTCCAATTCGATCAAACTTCGAAACATTGCTCAGGAGCAGGTTCTGGCATACCTGCTTGATAGCGCCGATGAGCTGGACAGTGCCTGGCTAAGCGGGGTAAATCGCATCGGCCTCACGGCAGGTGCTTCCGCTCCGGAATATCTTGTGCAGAACATGCTCAGGAAATTAAACGACCTCGGATACGTTCTTGCATAAAATGAGTAACGACTGATGGAACTTAAAAAAGGAACCCTTTACTCTTTTGAGAAGCTGATTCAATCCCTCCTGGATTACGGATATCAGCGCCTGCCCATCGTTCTGAGTCCTGGAGACTTTTCTGTCCGTGGAGACATTATTGATCTGTTTGCTGTGAACCAAAACTCCCCTCTTCGACTAGAGTTCTTTGGGGATGATCTTGAAGATATTCGAACCTTTGAGCCCACCACCCAACGCTCTATTTCTAAGCTAACCTCCACCCACATCGAACCGGTTGGGGATGAGCGTCTTCATCACTCTCACATCATTCCTCACGAAATTCTCTTTGATCTTCACGAGGGCGACGCCGTTGTGCACATTCACCATGGGGTGGGTCGTTACACCGGCCTATCGCGGTTGAAGCTTCATGATTTTGAAGGCGAATATGCGGTTGTCGAGTATCAGCATGCCGACAAAATCTATATCCCGATTGAGCAACTAACCCGTATTTACAAATACACAGGGGGCACAGCACCCGTCATCAACTCCCTTCGCGACAAAAAATGGGAACAAACACAGGTTAAAGTTAAAAAAGCCGTCAAAAATGTTGCGAAGGATCTGTTTTTTCTCTATAAGGAACGCAAATCAAAACGAGGGTTTTCGTTTCTTGAGGACACAGAATACGATCTCGAATTAGAGCAAAGCTTTCCCTTCCAGGAGACTGAGGATCAGCTCAAAGCTATTCGAGCGGTGAAGCAGGATATGGAATCGGATCAGCCCATGGATCGACTCATCTGCGGTGATGTGGGCTTTGGGAAAACGGAAGTCGCCATTCGAGCAGCGTTTAAAGCTGTCATTACCAAAAAACAAGTCGCGATTTTAACCCCGACCACACTTCTGTCTAAGCAACATTACCGCGTCATGACCAAACGAATGGCTACTTTTGGCGTCAATGTGGAATTTATTAACCGATTCAAAACACGAAAGCAACAAAAAATGATTCTCGATCAACTTGAAAAAGGGCACATCGACATTATTGTCGGTACCCACCGGCTTCTTCAAAAAGATGTTCGCTTCGGGAATCTAGGCCTTCTAATCATCGATGAAGAGCAACGATTTGGCGTCATGGCGAAAGAGCGAATCAAGCAACTTCGGACAAATATTGATGTGTTAACGCTCTCTGCAACACCCCTGCCCCGAACCCTGTATCTGTCCATTTCGGGGATTCGTGACATCAGCGTGATCAACACCCCGCCCCTTCATCGCAGACCCGTCATTACTGAGGTTCATCCATTTGACCTAACCTTTATCAAGACAAAGATTGAGCTCGAAAAAGCACGAGGCGGTCAGATCTTTATCCTTCATAACCGCATTCACGACATGCTTCATTTGCAGCAAAAGCTCAAGGCCATTATGCCAAATCTCGACTGCCGAATCGCACATGGCCAGATGAATGCACACGAACTAGAGGATCTGATGGTAGATTTTTATGATAACGTTTTTTCGGTTTTGCTCTCCACCACCATTATTGAGAATGGCATCGATATCCCCAATGTCCATACGATGATTATCGATGAAGCGGATAAATTCGGTCTTGCCCAACTTCACCAGCTCAGAGGGCGCGTCGGGCGAGATGATGTTCAGTCTTATGCCTATTTGCTCTACAAGGAAGAGGCTATTTTGCGACAAGAAGCTCAGGAAAGATTCGATGCCCTCATTGAGTTTTCTACTTTGGGGTCGGGGTATGACATTGCCTTGAGGGATTTGGAGTTGCGCGGGATCGGCAACATTCTTGGTGTCGAGCAAAGTGGCTACATGGAAGCCATTGGGTTTGACTTGTATATGCATCTTCTAAATAACGCACTTTTACAGGAGCGCGGGGAACGCATCCCTTCTGAAGCTCCGAGTTTTCAACTCTCCACCAAAACGGAAGCCTTTATTCCAGAGGATTATGTTCCAGATATGAATATTCGGCTGTCGCTTTACAAGAAAATAGCTGAGCTGAAAACGGTTGCCGCTGTTCAGACCTTGCTTGCAGAATGTCAGGACAGATTCGGACCCCCTCCGGATCATCTCCTTCGAATGCTTACGATCATTGAACAGTCGCTTCAAACCCGTTAGGATGGGGAAAATGATAGAGCCCATTAAGAGCACACAAAATGAAACCCTGAAGTCCGTGGGGAAACTACATTACAAAAAGCAACGCGATACAACAGGTCTCTTCGTCATTGAAGGGCGCAAAGAGATCGAGTTTGCGCTTATTGGCGGCTTCGATCTTGAGAGCCTGTGGGTGGTCAGCTCGCATCTTTCGACAGCACTACAGCTAGTCAAACAGCACCACCTCTCATGCAAACTCTATGAGATCACAGCATCGTGTTTCGAAAAAATCGGCTACCGTGAGACGTCTGAGGGACTTTTGGCCGTGGGCGTTCAGAAACATTTGACCCTTGAGGCCTTTCTGCCCTTGGAATCAAGCCTGGTTATTATTGCCGACAACATCGAGAAACCAGGGAACCTCGGGGCGTTGTTTCGTGTGGCTGATGGGGTCGGCGCGCAGGCCGTTATCTTGTCTGGTCGACAGGATGTTTACAACCCCAATGTGGTTCGAAGTAGTGTCGGCACCCTCTTTTCTGTTCCCTTCTTTGAGGCGCAGACCCCTGTCGTCTCAAAGGAACTCTCCCTAAAAAACTTCACGCTTATTGCTGCTGATCCTCATTGCAAAACGAATTTTGGGACTTTCCAATACCCTAAACGAACCGCCCTCATCATCGGGTCGGAACATTCGGGGGTCTCTGAAGAATGGGCAGCTCTGGCCGAGCAGAGAGTAACCATTCCTATGCATGGGAAAAATGATTCATTGAATCTGTCCGTAAGCGCAGGGATTCTCGCCTATGCGTGGCGGTTAAACCATCCATGAAACGCGCCTTCGTCCTTCTGATGGTTCTGCTCATTCTCTGCGTACTCTCCTCTATCGCGCTCTATCAGCTGAATGTCTTGCATCTTTCTAGGCAAGAAATAGAGCTTCGCAAGGTGCGGCTACTGGAGCGTGTGCGAGTGTTTAATGAGCGGACTCGGTAGTCGCAAAAAGTAACCGATGAGTTTCTGGGGGACCAGAGCTATTAAAACTAGCTTATTTGTTTTTCGTGATCACCAGAGTAGCTCCGTTGAAATGAAAGACTTTCTTTCCCTCTAAGTCTGTTGCACTCGTTCCCTCAAACAATAGCCAATTCTGTTTTTTTACAAACTCTCTGGTTTCTTTTGTTGTTGTAATCATGTTAATCCTCCCTTTTATTTGTCCTTATATTAAATATATCGGCAGAAAAAGGTGAAAATTGCAACGATATTTTTTGATCAAATTCAAAGTAACTACATCGCACTGAAAGCCTGATTCATTATTTGAAACAACTTTCCGGCTTCATCTGCTGGGAATAACACGGGTTCGCGCTTATTGCGGTGCAAACAAGATTTAGCTTGTATACTAAGACTTAATTGATTTTCGGATCAATTTTAGTCTTAGTTATACTGAGCTATTGGTTTTCAGGTTTTTGAAAAACCGAAAACCAATTCGGTCGAAGTATACATACAGGCTTTATGCCTAAGATTCCGTTCAACCATTTGTTTGCTGACGGGAGTCTGTCGGTCTTGGGGAATCGCAAAGCTACTACAATCCGCCCAAGGTATAGGAGAAGTAGTAGCGAATATCTTCATGAATGTCCATCGGAATGAAAATAGAGTAACCTATTCGTCCCAAGTTGCTCCACTTTCCAAACGATATTGGAAGATCCACACCCAACGCATACCCCTCACGGCTTGCACCCGCTGTGAGCATTAATTCCCTATCTAGTAGCAATGCTACAGCTGTCCGATACTGAATAGACTGCCCCTCCTTACGTTGGTAATCCAAAACATGTGTCCACAACACATTTTTCATCGGCGATATGCCGATTCCCACCTGAATCTCGGGAGAAAGATCCATCACGACCTGATCAGTATTTTCTTTGAAAAAATGCTCCAGCGTTATCCCAATGTGCACAGATTGGGGGAGATGTGCGGTGTAGCTCATGCCAACTTTGGTGGACCAGGTTCGAAATACGTTCGCCGTTCTGGTCAGTTCAATATTTTCGAGGGTTACACCCACTTTAATCGGGTCTTTTACCGACAATCCAAATCCTGTGAGCATAATGCGATACTGATCCCCTGAACTTTTTTCATTCCAAGCGACCCTGCCTTGGGCAAAACTTCCCCCTGTAACGTACTCCAAACTATAGCCGTCATAGTCCTTCCTCTGTGTATCCAAAAGTTGCCTGGTATACCCCACTTGTCCCCCCACGAGAAAAGCAGGATTTACGACAAGTGCCTCTTGGGAGCCAAATAAAAATGAAATATTGGAATCAGCCATCCCTATTGAACCAACGGACTTCATCGGAAGTGCAAAAAGAAAAGCTCCAGCCAGCAAGAAGGTGATAAGGTAACGACCATTCATTCTAAAAAGTATATTCTAGCAGATTATACATCTCTACTTCTTAAGCAGACTTAACAAGGCCTCAAATGCCCCGAGGGCTTGCTTGACAACCTTCTCATCAGGCACAGGAATTTTCAGATAGGATTGCCCTGTTTTCTCATCTTTGTCGATAAGGGGTGGCGAAGCCTTATTCCCCTCTGACATCTGTGTCTGAAAATGCTCCAGAAGCTGGATACCTGTTTTGAATAGACTTGTGATCGGGTCTTCAACAACTTCAGCTTTTATGTTCTCAGCTGACTGGGTGATTTGGTTGGAAACAGCGTCTTGAGGGGTATCGCCAGATAACAGAAGGGTCTCGTTTGCGCTTGAATCGGGATCAGCTGGTTTTTGTGGTTTTACCTCCTCGGTCACTGTTGAGATAGTTTCAAGCAACTTATTAAAGCGGCTGTTATCCATAAAAACATCCGCATCCCCATTTCCAAAGATTCCATCTGCGATAGACTGCTTAAATTGGATCGTTTTAATCATCCCTTGCTCGATGGTATTGGATGCAACGAAATTATAAACCTGAACCCTCTTCTTCTGCCCCATTCGATGAACACGAGCAATCCGTTGTTCCAGTACCGCAGGGTTCCAAGGCAAATCAAAATTGATAACAATCGACGCATTCTGAAGGTTAAGTCCGACCCCGCCAGCATCGGTTGAAAGGAACAGTTTTATATCGCTTTGAGATTGAAAATCCTCGACCAATTTCCCGCGCTTCTTCCCTGGAATAGAGCCATGAAGGAAACGATAGCCAATAGACTTCGAGTCTAATCGGAATGATAACAGTCTGAGCATACGCTCCCATTGGCTAAAAATAACCACTTTGTTGTCGGGGGATTCCAAGATTTCTTGAAGCATAATCATAAGCTCATCCAATTTGGGGCTTTTATCAATCGTTTCATCAAGAATATATAAGCTGTCGCATGCCATACGCATACAACTTAAAGCCATGAACAACTTTTGTCGATCCGGCTCAGACAGAAATCCGTGCCGACGCCATTTGCTCATAAGCTGAGATACAGTCATAGACTGGTCATCATGCATGTTTCTTTGATCTTGCGTCAGTTCAGTAAAAATATATTGATTGGTTCGTTCAGGAAGCTGACTCAGCACATCACGCTTATTTCGACGAATCATAATGTCGCGCAGGGTATGCCCAATCTTGTCTAGGTGGGTATACCCGACAATTTTGCTGTGTTCGTCCAATTTCTGGTGATGATGCAAAAACTTGTACAGGGGACCTAATTTAAATTTATCGACAAACTGAATCAGCGAATGAAGTTCCTCCAGTCGATTTTCAAGCGGGGTTCCGGTTAAAACGATGGCGTACTCTGATTCCATTTGCTTCACGGTTTGAGCTGTTTTTGTTTTCCAGTTCTTGATACGTTGCGCCTCATCCAGAATAATCAAATCTGGTTTCAAATCAGCAATTAAGTTTAAATCATTTAAAACATACCCATAGCTTACAATTTGAAAAAATTTAGGCTGATGATATTGCTGGCGTCTCACCACAAAATTCCCCTCAATGACCTGAATGGAACGATCTGTAAATTTCTCTATCTCCGATTTCCATTGAAATTTGAGAGAGGTCGGACAAACGATGAGCACACAGTCCACGCCGAACTCTTTGGCCATGAGTTCAGCTGCTCCTATTGCTTGAATGGTTTTACCAAGCCCCATTTCATCGGCGATGAGGCAACGACCCGCCTTGGCCGCAAAAAGCACCCCCTGAGCCTGATAGGGAAACAAAGATGTTTTCAGGAGTCCCTCCAGAGGAGCAACTAATGTTTCAGCATACTTTTCATTAATAATGTGTTGGCGTTTTTGGGCATCCCGACATTCAACGATAAAGCTCATCGCATCGGGGTAGCAACAAAACTGGGGGTCAAGTATCCGGGCTTTCTCCAGAAATTGATCAATGTGCGGTATTGCCTCTGATCGCAGATTTCCTGTTTTGTCAAAATAGGATTCGGCCAGGTCAGTCATAGCTTCCGCATTCGTTTGACCTATTCGAAGCGAAACTTTACGCTCAGAACCATACCGAAGTGTCATTGAGGAGTACTCCTGCCTGTATCCTTTTTCTAAGATACGACGAAGCCGAATATTCTTTTGAAATCGAGCTAACAGAAACTCAATATGTTTGCAGGTTCCTAAGTTATTTGTCGCGAAATCAGGGCAAGAACAGTAGTTAAATCCGGGAGTCATCGAGCGAATAGCAACTTTATATGTCTTGTTTGTTAATGGGTTGAACACGTTGAAATCTGAGAAAACAGGGCTGTCTTCCCTGTTTGTCACTTCAAATTGCTGGGTGGCAGAATATTGTTTGCGAAGTTCTATCTGCCATTCTTCAACACTCAGCTCAATCGGTTTACGATAGTAGGAAACCGTCTTCACGATGTTGAAGACTATATCACGTCTGAAAATGGCTGTAAAATATATATACTCTTGCGAAGTAACCGATGAGTTTCTGGGGGATTAGTCCCGAATTCTGATAAGTTTAAGTTGAAGATCTGAAAGTTTCTCTAAAATGGCTTTCATTATTTTCATATAATAGCACAAATACATAATGCGTTTCAATACG
>CAYHOI010000047.1:0-14538 GCA_964358175.1 uncultured Candidatus Marinamargulisbacteria bacterium
ATCAGTTCAACAAAGTCTTATACAGGGCATTTGCTGGGGGCAACCGGTTCCGTTGAGCTGGGTCTTTGTGTATTGGCTTTGAAGCATCGACAAGTTATTCCTCCCTGGCAACTCGAAAATCCAATGCCCCAGATGACCTCCTTTATGAACCGTCCACCTGAAGGACAGCTAACGACTTGTCTAACGCTGAACTACGGGTTTGGCGGGCATGTGGCGGCGATGGTGGTTTGCTAATCATCTGAAAGACCTTATAATGGCTGAATCGTGTATCGAAAGCCTCCTCAGCGAACCCCAAGTCCTACCAAAGTACCCTTAATGATTAGTTCGATCATCGTATCTTTGATCTCGATGGCGGTTGGGCTCTACATGGGGATTCTTTTTAGTGAATGGACAGCCGTTAATTATCTTCTTGCACTACTCCCACAGAATCGTATTGAAGAGAGCAAGAATATCCTTATTTTGGGGTTAGATAGTGTGCAGGGGGTTAGTCGCTCGGATACGATTATGGTTGTAAATCTGAGTAAGACGAAACATCGAGTGGGAGTATTGTCGATTCCACGAGATACTTATGTTGATTTGGGAATTCATGGGAAAACGAAGATTAACCATGCCTATGTTTATGGAGGAGTTGCGCTCAGCAAAGTAGCCGTAGAGAAACTTCTTAAGGTGCCAATCGACTACTTCATTGTGCTCGAAATGAGCGGTGTTCGACATATGATTACGCAGATGGGTGGCGTAGATATTGATGTCAAAGATCGAATGTACTATGTCGATCGTGCCGGTGATTTGTATATTGATTTTAAGGCAGGGCGACATCATTTGGATGGAGGGCAGGCAGTTTCATACTTGAGGTATCGACATGATGTGGGTGGAGATATCGGTCGGGCGAAGAGACAACAGGATTTTATCAAAGCGGTAGCCCAGAAGATGCTTTCTCCCCTCCAAGTTATCCGTTTGCCCCAGATTATCCATGACCTTCGAGGGTTTGTTCAAACGGATCTCACTGCCTCACAAATCTTTGTCCTGGCCATGGAACTCAGAGAAGCCTTTAAGTCAGAAAAAATACAGGTGAACACACTTCCTGGTTCTGAAAAAATGCTAGGGGGTGTTTTTTATTGGAATCCAAACCCAGAAGATATGACCGCCATGGTCTACCGTACACTCCACGGTCTTAGCACAATGAATATAGATCTTGCCCCTGCGTCTCAAGTTGCTCCACAGCAGGAGGTTTCTAGCTCCGAAATTCTTGCCGAGGAACCCAAGAAAGTTGAAACCGAAAAACGGTCTCATGAAAGGGCTGATCGAGAGAGAGAAGAAAAGCGTGAGAGAGAAGGTATACAGAAAGTTGAAGCAGAACACAAGGCACAAGAAAGGTTGGCACGATCAGAGAGAGAGACCCTTGCTCGAGAGAAGGTAATAAAGCTGGAACAAGAGAAACGAGAGAAAGAAGCTTTACAGAAAGCAGAGACGGAGCGAAAAGAACGTGAAAAGTTGGCAAGTCAACGGACACTGATTTTTCCTGCAACATCAACGGTGAGCGTGGAGGTGCTTAACGGTAACGGGGTGGATGGGATTGCCTCAAAGGTTGCGAGCCAACTTCAATCGCGTGGGGTGAATGTGCCAAAGACGGGTGAGGCGGCACATCATAATTATCAAAATACCATGGTGGTCGACTGGAAGGGCAACGAGGCGGATGCCTTGCGACTAGCGAAAGCACTTCATATTAGCCCCGCGAATATCATCACCTATTATCTCCCGCAGAAAACACTGGGGATTACCCTCGTTGTTGGCAAAGACTGGAACAGTCTGGGGAAGCAGCACTAGCCCCTTTTCATTCAACACCCTATAGATGAGGTCTTGAAATTCTCAGGGAGGGTTTCGTTTTTAAGCCTTTATTTTCATGGAAAGATCCCAAGCCTTAACCCTGGTTTCGCAAAATGTCTCTGGAGCCCAATGATGACGTGGAGGCACCCCTTCCAGAGACAACGAAATCAGGAAAACGCTACAGCCCAGTCGTGGCGCGGATGTCTCTTTTCGCAATAACGATACCATGCGGCTTCCAGCCAATCAAAAATATTTTTATGCGAAACTAGGGTTAATAGAGTACCTTTTCCCATCAGTATCTAGACCATAAACAGTCTCGCCTTTCTCATTAGCAATTTTTTGAAGCAGTTCGCGCAATATTGTATTGACTGCCTTCATTCCCTCAGAATCATAATACTTACTGAGTTCGGTGTTATATACATAAGGGTTACCTACAGTCCCATCACCCCTACCGATGACACTAATTAGTGCCTCTATTGTTGGCCCGAGACTTATATCGGGTAGCCTCGGGACTCTGGCAACGACTTCTCCATCATTCATTTTGACTAACCCACCTTCTTTTGAGTAGCCCAAAACCTCTCCAGCTTTCAGGAAATAGAGTGGCTGACCCCCATTGAATGTAGAGAGTTCCTCAATAAAATGCTCGAACCGATTATCACGAATTGCTTCATTTCCATATTTCGTACAAAACTTAAGGGTTCTATGTCGAACCATTAAATCGCTGCACGCCCAGATATACTAAGACTTAATTGATTTTCGGATCAATTTTTCTTGTAGTGAGCGGTTCGACTCGCTCACCGTGACACCTGTCGAACTAGTCTTAGTTATACTGAGCGGTCACTGAGCTTGTCGAAGTGCTATTGGTTTTCAGGTTTTGGAAAAACCGCCATCGCAAGATCTAGCGAAGCGTCAAAACCAATTCGGTCGAAGTATATCCCAAGAAAAATAAAACGGAAAAAAGCCATGTTTTAAAAATAGCATCTTGGGGAACATTAACTATTAAGAAATAAGCAAGCAAGGATTATAAATGCGAATTTTAACGAATAAGGAGGTCAGGTTGAGCGGTGTAAGGTCGACTGCTAAGAAAATATGAATAAGGGAAAAGTATGAATGCCATTATTAGTGAACACGATTTATCTATGTGTCATAATCTTTAGGGAGGTAAAATATGTTAAAAAATAAAATAATATCGGTGAAAACAGACACTGCGATGCAAAGCAAACACACAATAGAGATTGGTCAAAATGAGCCTTTATTTGTTAATCTCAGGCGTGGCCATCTACCATATGAGAGGATCACAAGACCTTTGCCTCAAGGGACAGAAATAGGAGATACGATTTTTCTCAAGCTCGAAGTAAGAGGAACGATTTTGACTTTCTCTGCAACAATCACTGATATGTGGGAGTCGACTGATACCCGATATAAGGATGCAAAGGATATCGTTCTTGGATCGATATCAGAAATCTTCGAAAAAAATGGTAAGCCAGTGCATGGAACTGACCGTAATGGGAATAATGTTGAGGAAAAACCTGTAGTTCCTCAAATGGCGCCAGATAGCCCTGAATACTATCTTGCTTACCTACGTAATTCTGACCATATTAATATGCTCGAACCAACAGGAGATGATCCTAGAAGCCCTGTTCATGATAAGGATGATGCCTTACAAGAACTAGCTGACGAGTATAACCGTATAGGACAGCACGGAGAAAAAGACTGGTATGTAAAAGGGGGTAAAGTCACCAACGAAAATAAGGAAGCCAAAGAATATGCCAATACGCTTGAAGGGTATTTAAGAGGAGATTAGTTTAATCCAGCCTGAACTATTGTTCAGAATCTTGGATATGTAGATAGAGTGAGCGGTGCTGAAACGGTAAATATTGATTTGCGAACATTGGGAAAGAGTGAAGGGTGGTGATACAATGCCTTCGCATGGAAAAAGACCTCAAAGAATATTTCGGATTTAACAGTTTCAGGCCTTATCAACGAGAAATTGTTGCCGAACTACTTGACGGACGCGATGTCGTAGCTCTCCTGCCAACAGGATCAGGGAAATCCCTATGCTACCAGCTCCCCGCAGTCATGCTGCCAGGGACGGCCATTGTCGTTTCTCCACTAATCGCATTAATGCAAGATCAAGTGGCAGGTTTGCTCAAAAACAATATCAAGGTCGCCACGATTAACAGTAGTATGGACTATTCAGAGATTAACAAAATATTGAATCACATTGAGGACTATAAGCTGATTTATGTGGCTCCTGAACGTTTTGCATCAGAGAGTTTCATCAGATCGATCAAAGCTGCTGCGGTATCTTTATTTGTCATTGATGAGGCCCATTGTATTTCTGAATGGGGTCATGTTTTCAGAAAAGATTATCGAAAGCTATCTTCGATCAAGGAAAATTTTCCGAAAACGCCCATCATCGCTGTTACCGCAACTGCAACCAAGCAAGTTGCCCTGGATATTGTTAAGCAGCTGGGTATTGAAAATGCCAGGGTCATCATCAGCAGTTTTGACCGAACCAACCTAACCATTCGGATTCATGAGCGAGTTGACAAAAACAATCAGGTACTCGATTTCTTGAAAACCCATGAGGGTGAGTCTGGAATTATTTATGTTTCAACAAGAAAGAAAACAGACGAGATGCACGAATTTCTACAAAAGAAAGGTTTTGAGGTGGTCAAATACCATGCAGGACTCACACCGCAGGAACGCACACAAGCGCACACACAGTTTATTGGCGACCATGTTAAGCTTATCGTCGCCACGGTTGCATTTGGTATGGGTATCGACAAGCCAGACGTTCGGTTTGTCCTTCATCTCACAATGCCGAGAAATCTTGAGCAATACTATCAAGAAATAGGACGAGCGGGGCGAGACGGACTTCCTTCAGATTGTCTGATGCTATATTCTCCTGAGGAGTTGGTTCTTTATAAGCGATTTATGAATGATTACGAAGAACAATCTATACGCTTAAACATGACAAGAAAGATAGATCAGATGTTTGCGTTGTGCCATTCCATCGTATGCAGAAGAAAAGAGATGCTCCACTACTTTGGAGAAGACTACCCGCAGAGCAATTGTGGGAACTGCGATAATTGTCTGGATGAGGTGGAAAAAGTGGAAGGCACGATGCTTGCACAAAAAATATTATCCTGTGTTTACAGGCTTCACCAACAATTTGGCATCAACTATGTCATAGACATTCTCATGGGTTCTAAGAAACAGGACGTTTTGCATCGAGGCCATCATCGACTATCCACCTACGGGATTCTAGCTGAGGAAACGCGCAGTGACCTTAAACATTATATTTTCTCTCTTATGAGTGCTGGCTATCTTGAGGTTACAGAGGGCGACTTCCCCCTCCTTGTCCTGACAGAGTCCTCTGCTAAAATTCTCTCAGGCGGAGAACAACTATTCTTTAAGAAGAAGAAGGAGCGAAGTCACCGAAAAACAAAAGAGGCTCTGCAAAGTTTAATTGTAAATGATGAGCTTTTTCAGAAATTAAGGGTGTTAAGACTGGAAATATCCAGAGCAGAGCAGATTCCTCCCTTCTGGGTGTTTAGCGATAAAACGCTCATTGAAATGAGCAACAGAATGCCGATCATTCTAGAAGATTTCCTTGATATCAATGGTGTCGGAGACGTAAAGGCAAGCAAGTATTCGAAGCCGTTTATGGATTGTATTCGTGAGTATTCGCACGAGTATGCGAAAAGGAATCCCTGAACACACCACCAAAAACGCTATTTACGAAAAATGCTATCCCACGGTAAGATATCGCGAGGTTTTAATGTGCGAAGGAGAGGTGTGGTCAGGTGAACAAATTGTTAGAAGCAACTGATCACGCCATAGGCTACCTTTTCGGAGATCCGATGTGGATACTGTTCTTTGTGCCAGTGCTATTAACCATTGCCGTGATGGTGAGTCGATTTAGGATTATCCCCAACAAGCTACAGACCCTCATTGAAATGGTTCATGAGTTTCTTGAAGCCCAGTTTAAGCCTTTGTTTAAGCACGCTCCTGATTATTCGAAATGGATGCCTTTTTTCCTAGCGATTTTCTTTTATATCTTAACCTTGAATATGATGGGAATTATTCCCGGAGTCCATCCGCTGACATCGGATATTGTGCTAACGGCCTCCATGGCATTGTTTATTTTTGCGATCAGCACCTTTATAGGGATTAAGCGAAATGGCCCAATCCGCTACCTGGTTCTTCTTACGCCGGGAGGGATCCCTGCTGTCATGCGCGTGATCATGTTCCCGGTAGAACTCATTTCATTGCTTTCAAAGCCATTTTCATTGGCAGTGCGATTGTACGCAAATATGTTTGCCGGACACACTGTTATTCGAACTATCTTGGGGTTAACGGAGACTTTTAAGTCCGCATTTGTGGTGCCGCTAGACTTGGTGGCCGTGTCGATCCTATTGGCTTTTGAGGTTTTTGTTGCGCTTATTCAAGCATTTATATTTGCCTATTTGTCAGCGATTTATATAACGGATAACTTGTATTTGAGCGAGCATCACTAGAAACAACTCTTGTGTGAGCGAGAGAGAAAAAAAGAAGGGAGGAAAGCAAAATGTTACATCAATTAGGAGCAGCTATCGGGATGGGGCTTGCCAGTTTTGGGGGGGCTATTGGGATGGGAATTCTCGTTGCCAAGACCATTGAGTCCATGGCGAGACAGCCAGAGCAGGCAAACAATCTTCGTGCGACGATGTTTATCGGAATCGCGTTTGTTGAAGCCACCGTATTATACACTTTGGTCGTCGCCTTTATTCTCATCGCGAAATAATAGAATAGGATCATCATGGAGCACGTTAGCATCAAAATTGTTATTTTAAACTTCATTGCGTTTTTTACGTTGCTTTTTGTCATCTGGTACATCGTATGGCCGAAAGTTAATGCTTTTGTGGAAGCACGGCAAAAAAAGATAGAGGATTTGCTCAATACCTACGCAGATCGCAATGCGCAGGCAGAAAAGCTTATGGCAGAATTGAAGCGAGAGAATGCGCAGGCAGCAACTCAACGTGTTAAGTTTCTTGAAGAGGCTAAACATGAAAGTGAAAAGCTGCGCCAGGAGATTATCGACAAAGCTTACTTTGAATCATCAGCGATGATTGACCGTGCCAAGATTGAGATAGAAGCAGAGCGAAAGGTGATGTTTTCTCAGCTTCGAGAGAATGTGTCTCGGATCGTAGTTGCGGCGGTGGAGGATATTCTCAAAAATATTGTGGATAAGGATTTGGATAAGAAAATTATTCTTGAAACAGAAAAATCAGTGAATCTCGTGTCGAACCATGCCTCGTAAACTCTTTAGGGATTTTTCTTTTGAGGTGTTTAGCGAAAAGCTGAGCAAAGATGATGCAGTACAGCTGGCTACTGAAATAAAGGCGTTTCGAAAGTTCCTGGATCAATCGGATGAGATTCGGTTTTTCCTCGAGAACAATACCATACCGGTTGAGACGAGAAAACAGATCGTCTTGAAATGCGTTGCTGGCATAGAACCGGAAATATCTGTTTTTGGTCTGGTGATTCTGTTTTTTTTGCTGGAGTCTGGCCTATTTAACCGCTTGGCCTATTTTATGAATGTGCTCCGAATATACCTGGCAGAAGAAAAGAATCTTATGCTTGTTGACGTCATATCGCGCTATGCTCTTGGAGAGACGAACTTGAGGGTTTATCAGGCGAGCATGGAGTATATTTATCACAAGGACGTGGCCTTTATGTATAGATGTGATCCGCAGGTGTTGGGTGGATTTAAATTAAGCTGGCATAGTGGCGAAATAGATCTGACGGTGCGACGAAAAGTTAACAAAATTAAGGAACTGATCAGTCAAGGAAGGTGAAATCATGCTAAACAAAACGATGGAGAAAAAAATAAATTTGGTGGACGAAATTCTTGAGCAAATGAAGAGTAGTGCAGAACCGATTAACATGGAGGAGAAGGGAATTATCCTTGATAGCGGAGACGGAATTGCGCGCATTGGCGGGTTGCCAAGCGTCGTCGTTGGGGAAATGCTTGACTTCGGGAATGATGTTTTTGGTGTGGTGTTTAATCTGGAAATGGAAGAAGTGGTCGCAGTTGTTCTGGATCGGCATGTTCTTTTGCACGAGGGACAAGGCGTTAAGCGAACGGGTCGCATCATCGAAGTACCAGTCGGAGAGTCGCTCTTGGGTCGAGTGGTTGATCCCCTTGGCGTGCCCATGGATGGACTGAGCGAGATGAAGGTCGAGGAGTATCGCCCCATTGAGGTGCCTCCTCCAGGGGTTATTGATCGAAAACCGGTTGATACGCCCCTTCAAACAGGCTATATGGTCATTGATGCGACTGTTCCTATTGGGCATGGTCAGCGAGAGCTGATCATTGGAGACCGACAAACAGGAAAAACTACCCTGGCGATAGACACTATCATTAACCAAAAGGGCAAAGATGTGTTGTGTGTGTATGTGGCCATTGGGCAGAAGAACACGACCATCGGAAAGATTCGAAACACTCTTGCAGAGCGCGGTGCTCTAAGTTATACGGTCATCGTAAATGCTTCGGCATCTTCTCCTTCCGCGATGCAGTTCTATGCGCCCTATGCTGGATGTGCGATTGCAGAGGCTTTCATGATGAAAGGGCGACGAACGCTCGTGGTATATGATGATTTGACCAAGCATGCGCACGCGTATCGAAATATTTCGCTATTGCTGAAACGTCCCCCTGGTCGCGAGGCCTATCCTGGAGATGTGTTCTATATTCACTCTCGTCTCCTTGAGCGAGCTTCACAAATGAGCGATGCACTGGGAGGAGGCTCCATGACAGCACTCCCCATTGTTGAGACGGATGCAGGAGACGTATCAGCCTACATTCCGACAAACGTTATTTCAATCACAGATGGGCAAATCTTTTTGTCGGGCGAGTTGTTTAATTCGAATATTCGGCCAGCGATTAATCCAGGCATTTCGGTTTCGCGTGTAGGCGGGGCAGCTCAGATTAAAGGGATGAAGAAGGTCGCAGGGCTTCTGCGACTCACACTGGCACAATTTCGAGAGAAGGAAAAGTTCTCGCTATTTGCTGCCGATTTGGATGCCAAGACGACCCAACAGCTCCGGAGAGGAAAGGTTCTTATTGAGGTGCTCAAGCAGAAGGCGCATGAGCCTATTGAGGTGATTGATCAGGTCATCATTTTGTTTGCTGCGGTGAATGGATACTTAGATGTGCTCCCTCT
This sequence comes from uncultured Candidatus Marinamargulisbacteria bacterium, assembly GCA_964358175.1. Classification (GTDB taxonomy): domain Bacteria; phylum Margulisbacteria; class Riflemargulisbacteria; order GWF2-35-9; family GWF2-35-9; genus CAYHOI01. Next base: position 9,036 of record CAYHOI010000047.1, read on the forward strand.
AGACTCAATTCTTCCTTTTCGTAATGATCTGGTCGCTCGACTCAAAGCTCTTCGGCCGGATCTGTATGAGAGAGTTGAGAAAGAAAGAACCATTGATGATAGTATCACCGCTCAACTGGCTGAAGTGATTCAGAGCATCGTAGCGCAGAACCAATAAGGAGCACCAAGTGGCAGACATCTTAGGCCTGAAGAGACGGCTACAGAATATTAATGCAGTATACGAGATTACCGACGCGATGGAGGTTATTGCGACGATTATCATTGGACGGGCACAGAAATTCTTGGAATATCGCCGGGAAATTCAATCTTATCATGATCGGCTGTACCTGTCGCGCGAGCTGAAACGTCAGCATAAGGATTCTCAGGAGTCCTGGGTCATTGCTTTTTTCTCAGAGAAGGGCTTTTCTGGGAACTTTAATCCGATGATAGTGCCTACCCTAAATCGATACAAAACCCACAAGAATGTGATTGTTGTGGGATCACGAGGGAAAGCCTACTGCGAACGTATTGGGCTTAAGCATGCGCATTTTGTCGAGGGAGCTAGCAAGCTCCCGACGGATCAATTGATTGAACCCGTTTTTCAGATCCTGAAGGATCATGGATTCCCTCGTAATACCAAAGTGATATTTAACAGATATGCCAATATGTTTGTTCAGATCCCAACAGACACAGTGTTTTTCCCTGAGCCAACATCCAACTATACTCAAATAGAGTCAAAAATGGATATGGACTCCGAAGTATTTGATCAATTAGCACTGTCGAAGTATGTGAAGTCCAAGTTATTCTATTTTTATGCGCAAAATTTTGCCGGAGAAGTCGCTGCGAAGTTGCTGATGATGAAGAATGCAACGGAAAGTGCCCAGAAACTTAAGCAAGAAATTACCAGGGATGTTTTCAAGGCCAGACAAGCCAAAATAACACAAGAGCTTAGCGAGGTCGTGTCTGCTTATAAAGTTCTGCAATCAGTAAACGAGAGGAGATGAGTGATGGTAAATATAGGTAAAATAGTACAGGTGATCGGGCCGATCATAGATGTGAAGTTTCATCCGGAGCGAATTCCCGCGATCCGAAGCGCGTTGAAAATTAGGTTTAAAGACATCAAAACAAAACAAGACAAGGAGCTTGTTGCGGAAATAGCCATTCAGTCAGAGGGGGGTATTGTGAAGGCTGTGTCTCTGCAACCCACTGAGGGGTTGGCTCGTGGCATGGATGTCATCGATACTGGAAGACCCCTTCAGATTGCCGTGGGGCATGACGTTTTGGGGCGTATGTTTAACCCCTGGGGAGAGCTTATTGATGGCGGAAAGCCATTGGTGGATGCGCCGACGTATGATGTTCGTCGTGCGACTCCTAAATTTGAGGATTTGCAATTTCACGAAGAGATTTATGAAACGGGCATTAAAGCCATTGACTTGCTTTGTCCCTACATGAAAGGTGGAAAGACTGGACTGTTCGGAGGGGCTGGCGTAGGGAAAACGGTTATCATTATGGAAATGATCCACAATATGGCTAAGCATCACGGGGGAATCTCTGTTTTTGCTGGTGTAGGTGAACGAACCCGCGAAGGGAATGATCTTTGGCTGGAGATGAAGCATAGCGGTGTTTTGGACAAAACAGTTTTGGTATTCGGCCAAATGGGTGACCTTCCAGGATCACGACTTATTGCAGGACAGGCTGCCTTGGCACAAGCTGAATATTTTCGAGACGAAGCTAAGCAAGACGTTTTGTTTTTTGTCGACAATATTTTCAGATTTGTACAGGCAGGCTCTGAAATATCGACCTTGCTTGGACGCATCCCCTCTGCGGTAGGATATCAACCAACACTGGATATAGAGATGGGACGTTTGCAGGAGCGCATTACGTCAACAAAAAATGGATTTATTACCTCTATTCAAGCCGTTTATGTTCCAGCAGACGATTTTACTGATCCCGCAGCGGCCATTACCTTTGCCCATTTAGATTCGGTTACCGTCTTGTCTCGAAAGGTGGTTGAAATGGGAATCTATCCCGCGATTGACCCGCTGGCTTCGTCTTCTCGTATTCTCTCTGTCGATAACGTCGGTGAGGATCACTACAATACAGCGCAATCAGTGAAGAAGGTGCTGCAACGCTATACAGAGCTTCAGGATATTATTGCTATTCTCGGTGTCAGTGAACTTCCAGAAGAGGACAGGGTCATTGTCAACCGTGCACGAAAGATTCGGAACTTCTTATCTCAGCCCTTTCACGTTTCTGAGCAGTTTACGGGTGTAAAAGGAATATTTGTTCCCCTTGCAGATACTATTCAAGGTTTTAAAGCGATTCTTGCTGGAGAATATGATGATGTCCCGGAGCAGAACTTTATGATGAAGGGCGGAATTGCGCAGGTAGAAAGGACCTAGGATGCGTTTGAAAGTTAACGGTTCGGAGAAGGTTCTCTATGACGAAGAGGTGTACGGCTTCAAAGTCAGAGCTATGGATGGGGAGCTGGTCTGTTTGAATGGCCATATGGACTATTTATCCCTTCTTCAGAAGGGTGAGCTGGTGGTGTTGAGTGAATTGCTCTCGCCCCTGAAAACAGTGCCCCTTGCGCAGGACTTCATCCTCATGATCGAAAAAAATACTGCGACCCTCTTTAGCTAGAAGCCTCATTGTTAAGGTTAATCAAAAAGATAGGGATTATTTTTATCTGGGCCTCTCTGCTTTTTGCGGATTTACCCATTATCAAAATCATTTCACCGCTAGAAGAAGATCCGATTTTTGCCAATCAGGAGCTGAGCATTTTGGGAGAGCTCAAGAATGGGCGGAAGTTAACCGTAAATAATAATAATGTAAATGTACTGAACGGACTATTTCGCGTTAAGTTCAAATTCTCGGAATCGGGTTATCGTGAGCTGGTGTTTCGAGCAGAAAATGAATCTGGGTGGACTGAGAAAAGAGTAAAAGTAATTTCACTCATAACTTTTCCGGATATTAAGGGAACCTCCTATGAACGAGAGATTGAGGTTGTCAGCACCTTGGGCTTGTTCTCGTCCTATATGGGAACAGACTTCTACAGGCCACGCACGTATGTGCGCCGCTACGATGTGGCACGATTGCTTTTGCTCCTGAAGGGTGTGGTTCCGACCGCGGGATATACGAACATCTATCAATTTCCGGATCTTCCCTCAGTACACTGGGCGTACCCCTACATCCAGCTGGCACTGAATAATGATTTGATGAACCCTGTGACAATGGCGGAGTTTGCTCCAAATCGGATGATTACTCGTGAAGAGATCGTGAAGTTTTTTTTGCAATTCTACCAGAATTTGCATGAGACGAGTCGAGACTACTACCGCGATCTTTCTAGCGATAATGCTGAGCACCGTCGAATATCTGCTCTCGCAGCTCAAGGCTACTTTCCTTTGGACTGGATACAAGAAGACACATTTTACCCCAATAGACCGATAAATCGCGGAGAGCTTGCATTTCTAATAACTCGTTTAGATCGCACGTATGCCAAAATCAAGGAGACGTATGTCGTAGAATTACCTCGTTATAGAAAAAGTTTATTATCAGAACCCGCTCAAAATCGGTTTGAGGTCCGACTGAAGGTCATTAGTCGAGATGCCTTTGCCATAGAATGTAGCCCGGATAAATCAAGAAAACCCTTGTTCGTCGAGTTCCAGATATCGTCTGACAAAGAAAAGTCATTGGTTCTGCTCATGGATGATGGGCAGGGAGTGGATTTGATCCATGGGGATGGTATTTTTTCAGGCGTTGTGAATATGGGACGTTTTGGAGCAGGGAAGATTCGATACTTGTATAAACTATTTGATGAGTTCAATTTGGTTTACAAAGTGGGAGAAGGTGCGTTAAGGTTTGAAAATGGAGCCGTGATCAATGACTAAGGAGTTGGAACGAAATAACCTTTACAGATCACGCGGTATTTTTGATTCGGCTTCAAGGCTTGGAATCTTTCGCATAGTTTGGCTATGTGAGAGATTCCACAACGCAGAAGACGGACAAAAAGACAAGTCAGATGTAAAGGTAGTTTCATGACAATGACTAAGCATGTTGCAATTGTTCTAAAAAAGAGCCGATATACCATGGCATTCTATTCTGCAGATGGACAGCTTCAGTCTCTGACAGAGGGAAGCCTCCCAAGGGGCCTCGGAGCTGAAAAGAAGGCGGAATTTCTCCGGAAATTGGTTAAGGCGAAAAAAGATGTCGCGATTGAATCCGTGACGCTAGTCCCTGGCGCAGACGAGATGCAAGAGTTTTTTGTAACCATGGCGGTGGATCCTACAGATGATTTTATGCAGATGGTGAGACAAAAGGTTAGCCAATTGAAGGGATCAGGCACCCCCTTCTACAAGATGATTTATGAAAAGGCTCAGAATCGTGTGGATTACCTGTTATCCATCGTTTTGTTAGATCCTCTTTTTTTCAAGGGGATACAACGTTCTTGGATTAAAAAAGGGGACTTTCGATGGCTGATGATTCCGCCAGACTATGCTCAGCTGTCGGAGTTATTGAAACATCAACTGCCGCAGAAATCTAATACGTTATGGATTTTGTTTTCACATGACCATACGCTCCTCATTAACATGGACGAGAAAGAAGTGAAAACCATCAAAACACTTTCATTTGGGAGAGAGCCACTCGCAGCTGCACTCCGAGATGCATTCTATTCAGAAAATCAAATTAAACAGCTCCTTACCTTAGAGCTTAATTTTTTGACTTATCACGAGATAGATCGTGCAGTTGCTTTTAAAATGAAGATTGATCATTTTTTGGAGGATATTCGGCATCAAATACATATCTTGAGGGACAATATGAATGTGGCGGTTTCGCAGGTCGGGCTTTTGTCGGGTGAGTTCAGAGTTCATCAAATTGAGCCTTGGCTAGAGAAGATGCTCGAAGTGCCCATTTATCAAATAGAGACCTGTGAGGGACTTGAAAAAATCCCAGAGGATGACCGCTTTCTTTTCCAGGCCATCCGATCAGAAATGGAGGGGAGATATTTGCCGGTTTCCGAATTCCCCCAGACGCAAAAGAAGAGGGGTTTGATTTTCAAAGAGGAGAGTCTCCTTGGGCTGTCTATGATGGGTGTGCTCCTGGTTGTGTGGTTGATGAATTGGGGGCTTTCAGTTTGGGTGGATCGTGTGGCTCATGCCGCAGAGCGATCAAGGGCAAGGCTATTTTGCGCGAAACAGGCTTATCAAGAGACAACCAGTTTGCCAAGGAAACGACCATGAAACTTTTTCCAGAAGACAAGCCCCTCTATAAATGGATATTTTTAGTGTTACTTTTTATTCTACTGACAGAATATCTCCTCATTCCAAAAGTCGCAAAGATTATGGTCTATCGACATCTCATCAGGTCATTTAACAATCAGGCAAAAGACTATGAACAAAAGACCCGCGAGGCCAAAGGGTCTACAACCTACAAGATTAACTAAAAAATGCATTAAAGAACAAATTCTTGTCAGCAATTCTCATTATGGAATTTAATGCCGAATAATTCCGCCTCTATCCGCCCT
>CAYHOI010000048.1:0-2101 GCA_964358175.1 uncultured Candidatus Marinamargulisbacteria bacterium
CCATAAAGAATACCACAAGCAGCTTAAATAGTCAAGTTATTTCGTAACAGTTCCTTAGTGCCAAATTCCACCTGATCCAAAGCAAATGAAGTTCCTGTTGGCAAATTGTAGGACAGAGAACACTCTATATTTTCCCTTGGAGAATTCTTCAACACATATGCAAGCGTGCGATTGCTATCGTATCCTATTTCAGCCCCCAGAGCCCCCTTCATCATCGTTGCGCAATCATCTGTCATCAGTGGCCTTGCCGCAAACCCCATGCCAAGAAGCAAACTCATTATCGCAAAATTTACTACTGTCTTATTCATGATATCCCCCATTTATTTTATTTGCCGCTCATTTTATCTCCGCGACTATTGATAATATGCCCTGAAAAAGGATTCTTAAACATTTTCTTGGGAAACAACTCTTAAATGAGATACTCGCTGGCTTCCAGGGGGCTATAGGGTTCCTCTATTTTGGGATCAATTTCTACTACTGGAGACTTCGTCTCACCTGCATCCGTCTTCTTTAGGGTAGCAAACTGCCGAACAAGCAAAAACGTGGTAAAACACAATGCAATCCCATCTGAAATGGGCACTGCCATCCAAACGCCGCGAATTCCAAAGAATCTGGGAAGAATAAAAATAAGCGGAAGCAAAATGAGTACCTGCCGGGAAAGATTGAGGATCATAGACTGAATCGGTTTTCCAATCGCGAGAAAAAAATTTGCCCCAAGCGTTAAAAATCCTGAAAAAGGGATCATGAGTAAATAGATCCGTATCCCCTGTGTGCCGATTCTAACAAGTTCAGGATCCTTGCTGAACACTTGAATCAGTGCATGTGGAATACACTGAATAATCACCGCCACCACCATCGTGTGAATAGAACCTACGATCACGGCCAGCTTAAATGCTCGCCATACTCGGTCGTTATTATTGGCACCAAAATTGTAGCCAATAATTGGCTGTACCCCATGACTTAGACCCATAATCGGCATCACAAGAAACATGGTCACTGCGAAAATAGCCCCCATCGCCCCTATCGCCAGATCACCGCCATATAAGTACAACTGTCGATTCAAAAACAAAATGATCAGACTGGAGCCTAACTGCAAAGTAAAAGGACCCATCCCAATCCCCAAGATCATCGAAACTGCTCGCTTGCGAAGTCTCATTTGAGAAAACCGAAGCTTCAACGTCGCATTCTTCCCTCGAAGATGAACCAGCACCCAGATCGCCGAAACGCCCTGTGCAATAACGGTGGCTACAGCAGAACCACGAACCCCCCAGCGGAACACCCCGATAAAAATTGTGAGAAGAATAATGTTGAGCGAAGCGTTGATGACCATCGTCATCATACTCACCTTAGGACTGCCGGACGCAGAAATACTGCCATTGAGTCCAAATCCAATAAACTGAAAAATAGAAAACGCCATGATAATCGAGATAAATTGCTTCCCGTAAGCCATGGTCTGCTCGCCGGCACCAAACAGGGATAGCAGGGGGCCAAGGAACATGAGCCCCAAACCCGTCGTTAATCCTGCAACAATCAATAGCAGCATAAATGCGTTGCCCAGAATCTCCTCCGCCTCATCCTTCTTCTGTTGACCCAGCTTTATCGAGATAGACGCTCCTGCCCCAATTCCGACCAACATTCCGCAAGCCATCATGAGCAGTGAAATAGGAAAAGTAAGAGAGATCCCTGAAATAGCGAGCGGACCTACCACCTGCCCCACAAAAATCCGATCCACCACACTGTACATCGAGATCACCATCATTCCCACAATTGCAGGCAGAGAGAACTCAAAAAGAAGCTTACCTATCGGGCTTTCACCCAGTCTTTTTTCATTAGGTCGCATGGCGGACATTATATACTACCTCTTCGCCCCTTGCGAATGGTAAAGTCTGGAAACAAGCAATTTGCAAAAAACAGAAAAAGCAGTAAAATATACCCGAAATGACTAATGAAGAATTACTGATTGCGATAAACAAACAGTTTGAGGCAGTTAATCATACGCTGGGATCCCACGGTAAAGTGCTGGAATCCCAAAGCAAGACACTGGAGTCTCACAGCACCACGCTGGAATCCCACGGTAAAATGCTGGAATCTCAAAGCAAGA
>CAYHOI010000048.1:2201-14454 GCA_964358175.1 uncultured Candidatus Marinamargulisbacteria bacterium
GCACCACGCTGGAATCCCACGGTAAAATGCTGGAATCTCAAAGCAAGACGCTAGAGTCGCACAGCACCACGCTGGAATCCCACGGTAAAATGCTGGAATCTCAAAGCAAGACGCTAGAGTCGCACAGCACCACGCTGGAATCCCACGGTAAAATGCTGGAATCTCAAAGCAAGACGCTAGAGTCGCACAGCACCACGCTGGAATCCCACGGTAAAATGCTGGAAATTCATGGTAAAAGTTTAATGAACATTGAGCGCGATATTAAAGCTGTTTATGACGTTCATAAAATAGCAGTTGATTCCTTAGTTATCGCACGGAAAACACAGGAAACAGTTGAGAAAATTGCAAATCAAACAGCTGGCAACAGTCTTGCTCTGAAAAAACATACCCAGCAGATCAAAGAGATCATCGAAGACATTGAGAAGCTGAAGAAAAAAGTCAGCTAAACAAAACAGCCACAAATATGGCATAATCAGAGAAATGTCTCTTGAAGAAGTTAAAACCCTCGCCATTTTCGGTACAGGCATCACGGCAACCGCCGTACGCGAAAAACTAACGGAGTTTCCCGCTTATACAGAAGTAAGTCCGGATGAGAGTCCGGATGTTGGCATCATCTCGCCAGGTCTGCGGACAGAAGAGTACTTGTCAAAATATAGCTTTCCGATTATCAGTGAGATTGAGTGGGCTCTCTATCTTTTTAAAAACGTAGACAAGACCCCAAAATTCATCGCCATCTCTGGCACGAACGGCAAAACCACGACCACCCACCTTATTTCACATCTCCTGAATATCCCCATGGCAGGCAATGTGGGCATTCCGCTCATTCGCTTCGTTTCTCCTGAAATTTCACTAATCCCAGATCAGATCTCCCTTGAAATCTCAAGTTATCAACTCGAGCAGTCCCCTGCTTTCCAGCCAGACATTTACGTTCTTCTCAATATCACGGAGGATCACCTTGATCGCCATGAAACCATGAAGAACTATGCCGAAATAAAGCTTCGTCCAGCTCATCACCAACATTCAGAGCAATTCTTCATCTACAATGGACAAGATACATGGATCCAAAAAATGCTTCCTTTCCCAGATTCTTTGTCCTGCCAGTGCATCGATTTCACCAAAAAACAAGCTGACTTCTCTGACGAAATCCAAGCCTCTCCGCTCCTGGGAAATCATAACGTAGAAAATCTGCTGGCTGCACTCTGCGCCGCAAGTATCGGAGAAACGAAACCCCATCGATTTCTTCAGGCTGTTCAATCTATTCAGCCGATCCCCCATCGATTAGAGAAGGTATCCGTTCTTCGCGGTATTACCTTTATCAATGACTCCAAAGGTACCAACCCTGATTCCACCCTCGCCGCGCTTCATTCTTTACCCCTTGATAAAGTCATTCTCCTCTTGGGCGGACAACGAAAACAAGTCTCTTATGAGACGCTATTTTCTCTTATTGAGAATCATCGTGTTCGTGTGATCACGTTTGGGCAAGACGCCCAATTCTTTAACGAACATCTTCAGAATATCACTCCGATTTTGGGAACAAAGTCCAAAATGAGCGAAGCTACGAACCTTGCCTTTTCTCTCGCTTCATCAGGAGATATTGTCGCCCTGTCTCCAGGTTGCGCCAGTTTTGATGAGTTCAAAAACTTCGAGGAGCGTGGACATGCGTTTAGAGACGCTGTATCAAGACTATCCGCCTAGTTCACGAACGGATCTTTTCCTTGCGTTAATCGCGGTGATCCTTCTTTTCTTCGGGCTTATCATGATTATTAGCTCGTCCACGGTTATCGGCTTTAGGGTCTATCATGACACCTTCTATTTCGTAAAACGCCATGCGATCTACCTGATCGTCGGCCTCGGGCCTCTCTTCGGAGGACTGATGATTCCTCATTTTTTCTGGCGAAAGTATGCCTTCCACCTCTGGATTGGGTCTCTTCTGCTCGTCGGACTGACCTATATCCCGCACATTGGTTCTACTGCTGGTGGAGCGGCACGCTGGATCAGTTTAGCCGGATTTCGTTTTCAACCCTCAGACGTCCTTAAATTTACGATGATTCTGCTTCTGGCCGACCATCTCGACCGGCATAAAGGACACCTTCATAACATCAGTCGCTCGATTATTCCAGTATTTGTCATCATGGCTGTCTCGATCCTCATCGTTCTGAATCAACCCGATCTTGGCACCTCCGTTGTCCTCGCTAGCTCCTCCATGGTATTACTCTTCATTTCCGGATTCCCCATGCTTCTATTTATAGGACTCATCCCCGTCGGATTGGGTGTCGTGGCGTACAGCATCATGAAGACCCCCTACCAACTACGACGCATTGCGGCCTTCCTGGATCCCTGGTCAGATCCTCTTGGCAAAGGGTTTCATACGATACAATCTTTAATTGCTGTGGGTTCAGGCGGGCTTTTGGGGCTTGGGATAGGTCAATCTCGACAGAAGTTTTTCTTCTTGCCTCAACAATACACGGACTATATCTTCTCTATTATTGGCGAGGAGTTTGGGTTCATCGCGACGAGCTTGTTTCTTTTGGTCTATTTCCTTTTTATTTACCGTTCTTTCTGGATCGCTGTACGCGTTGAACAGTTATACTCGAAGCTTCTTTGCAGTGGGCTCATCTTTTGGATTTCAATTCAGGCACTCATCAATATCGGCGTTGCCATCAACTTGGTTCCTTCAAAGGGAATTACCCTACCCTTTATCAGCTTTGGGGGCACGTCCCTCATCATGGTGATGTTTATCGCGGGAATCCTGCTTAACATTTCCCGCTACAGAGTCCCCCGAACATGATCGTTTTCACGTGCGGCGGCACCGGTGGCCATATTGCACCGGCAATCACTCTTGCTCAAGAGCTCCCCGTTGACTATCTTTTTATCGGGGGCAATCGTCTCGAAAAAAAGATGTTGCAAGGATTTCCCTTCGTCGAAATAGACTCCTCAGCAAAAAATCCAGTCCTCATCCTCAAGGGGATTTTTCAATCTATTCGGCTTCTTCGTATTCATCACCCAACGGCTGTTTTTTCCACGGGCGGATATGTGTCTTTCCCCGTAAGTGTAGCAGCTATTCTCCTAAGAATTCCGCTACTTATTCTTGAAGAAAACAGCATTCCTGGCCGAGTCACCCGATGGCTTGCTCCTTTCGCTGCATTAATCTTCTGTGCATATCCCGCTCACAAGCTTCCTGCGCACAAGACGGTGCTTAGTGGTAATCCCGTACCTCGCATGGCGCTAGTTCCCTCCCTCAAACGTTCTCGTCTTCTCGTGATGGGGGGCAGTCAAGGAGCCAGTAAGCTCAACGAACTTGTTCTGAGCGCCCTCCCCCTTCTAACCGTTTTAGAGCTGGATATCATTTGGCTCACGGGCGAGAAAAATTATGCAACTATCACCCAAAAACTTCTTGCTTACCACCATTCTGGTTCAAGCTATTCGTATGATGGTCTACAAATAGACATTTATCCTTTTTACGACCCGGTCACGGAACTGCTCCCCTCGGTCAAACTCTGTATAAGCCGAGCAGGAGCCATGAGTATTTCAGAGCTGACCGCTGCACATGTCCCGACACTCTACGTTCCTTTCCCATTTGCCGCCGACAACCATCAATACTATAATGCACTTCACGTCACCACATTGAATGCGGGGCGACTTTGCGTGGAGGCTGACCTCACGCCCGTCGTGCTCCAAAACACTCTTGCGGAGATGATGGATCAGTATGCTGTTTACGAAAAAGGACTTAACGCGATGAACCAGGAATCTGCTGTAGAAGTTATCCTTAAGGAGCTTGCCAAACGTGACCTCCTCTAGTCTTCTCGCTAGCAAGCGAAGGATCCATTTTATTGGAATCGGCGGAAGTGGGATGAACCCTCTTGCACGTGTTTTGATTGACATGGGTTATGAGGTATCCGGTAGCGATATTAAAGAAAATCTCTATACCCTGAAGCTCAAAGAAATGGGCGCCCAAATCTTTTATGGCCACAACGAAAGCAATATCCGGGTGGCAGACTTAATTGTTATTTCGACTGCTATTACATCGGACAATGTCGAATATAGAACCGCAGTCAGCAATGGGATTCCTATTCTTAAACGCGCCGAACTTCTTTCCTTCATCATGGATGAACACACACACCGCATTGCGGTATGTGGCACCCATGGAAAGACAACGGTTTCCTGCTTTCTTTCTCACTTCCTTGTCAAAGAAGAGAAAGATCCCTCATTTATTATTGGGGCAACCCTGCGTCAAAACCAGCTCTCCTCCAACTATGGTAGAAAAGAATATTGTGTCGCCGAAGCAGATGAAAGCGATCGATCCTTTCTCTTCTTAAATCCGACCATCATGATCATCACAAACATCGAGGAAGAGCATCTCGACGAATACAGTGGACTTGATGATATTCTCTCAACTTTTAACGAGTTCATCGGACGGCTTCACCCCCCAGACTCTTTACTTATTGTTTGTGGAGATGACCCAAATATTGCCAAACTGAAAATCTCAGGAATAACCGTTATTTCATATGGCTTTGGGTCCAGCAATCTTGTTCAAGCGCGAAACCTGATTCTAAAAAACAATCGAATCTATTATGATGTCTATATCCAGAACGAGCTTGTCGCAGAACATATTCATCTCAACATTCCAGGCACCCATAATGTTCTAAATAGTCTCACCGTATTCGCCCTCTCACACTTTCTTCGATTTCCTTTTTCTCATGTCCTTTCCTCTTTCCACGACTTTCAGGGAGCCTCTCGACGTTTTCATTTGGTCGGAAAAGTCAACAATATTGAGGTCTATGATGATTATGCACATCACCCCACTGAGATTGCATGCACCTTAGAAGCCGCAAAAACATTCGGACGACGAGTAATTGCGGTTTTCCAGCCTCATCGATTCACCCGATTCAGTGCCTTTTTTAATCGTTTTCCCGAGTCCCTTAAACTGGCAGATTTTGTGGTCGCAACCGAGGTCTATGCGGCAGGCGAAAAGAATGAGTCTGGTCTTACCACGAAACAATTGGTCGCAAAAATGGATTCTGCTCGAACGCTTTATATCAAGAATGCCGGAGCCATTGCGGGAAAACTTGTTCCACTTCTTTTGCCAGGTGATCTGGTCATCACTCTTGGCGCAGGGGATATTACCCATGTCTCCCGAGAAATTGTCCAGCTGCTTCGCTCTCAGGAGTGACCTTGTGAAAGTTGAACTCCAAAATGCATCAGATCTCAGCCATTTTCGAGTACCAGGGCTGAATTACTCTGTCACCTACATTGACGATCCAGCTGATCTGCAGAGGATTCCTTCACCCTTTTTTGTCATTGGAAATGGCACAAACTTGCTGATGGTTCACCCACAAACGACACCCATTGTAAGCTTGAGGAATTTGCATACCCTAGAGTTCCTTCCCTCGAACAAAGTGAGGGTTTCTGCCGGAGTCCTGATGCCTCAACTCATTACCGAATCCAAGTCCAAAGAACTCGGAGGCCTTGAATTTACCTACCCCATTCCCTGTTCCGTCGGAGGGGCACTTGCTCAAAATTTTGGGGCTCATGGCAAAGAAATGAGCTCCCTCGTGAGACAAATCCTCTATTATGATCCCCAAAAGAAAAAAATTGGAAAAATCGCCCTTGAAAACATGTCCAGTTATTTTGGATACCGATCCTCCCTATTCAAGGAAAAAGGCTGGGTTATCTTGGAAGCTGTTCTGGCGTTGACTGCTCGTCCACCACGACAAATTGAGGCCGACTTGAGAGCAGTGACCTCTTTGCGTCAAAAGAACTACCCGCTTCACCACACCTGCGGAAGTATTTTCAAGAATCCCGTCGACCATTATGCCGGAAAACTACTGGATGAATGTGGCCTTCGCGGCTACCCATTTGGAACGCTCTGTACTAGCTCATCCCATGCCAATGTCATCATCAGCAATCCGCAAAGCACACCTGAAGAAATCCTCGAACTGATTGCCTTTATGAAACAAACGGTCTTCCAGCAGAAACATATAGACTTAGAAGAAGAACTCACGGTCTACTAAGGAGTTGGAACGAAATAACCTTTACAGACCACGTAAGTCATATGTAAGGGTCGTTTCATGACAATGACTAAAGCAAAGACAGGTTCTGGGAAGAAAGAGTAATAGCTCCTACAGAGTGAACAGGTAAAGCCGTTTGAATCGAGCTTCCTTCGACATGCTGACGAAGCTCCTGAACCAAGCCGGTTACCTTCTCCGTCACCACGCTCATCTTTTGATTCGAATCACTCGCCTCTTTCGCCAGTGAAAATGTTCGATTAACAATATCGAGAACCTTGGTTACCTTCAAGTGGGCCGCATCAAATTTCTCGCTCACTTTGGCAGAACTGACCTGTTGGACACGTGACATATCCTTAACTTGACAAATTTCATGCACCAAGATTTGAAAACTTGCGAAGAATTCTTCTGTTGCGGCATTTCCTTGCTCCATAATCTCGACAACTTTTCCGGTCATAGATACAAGTTCAGAGCTTAGTTTTCCCGCTTGTCTAGAGATGGAAGATATTCCATTAATCTGCTCAGCCGTCTGCCCCACAACCGTGAGAATGTCTCTGAGAGCATCGCTCGCCTCTTCAGAAAGTTTGGAGCCTTTCTCCACCTGAATGGTTCCCTCATCCATGGATTGTATTGCCTGACTCACTTCCTCTCGAATCGACGAAACCAGACTCTTGATCTCTTTGGTAGCGATAGATGAACGTTCTGCCAGCTTTCGCACCTCATCTGCGACAACAGCAAACCCGCGTCCATGCTCGCCCGCACGGGCTGCCTCTATAGCTGCATTGAGCGATAACAGATTGGTCTGGTTCGACAAATCATCAATAAAATCAATAATGGAAATAATCTTTGTAGAACTCTCCCCCAACTCCCTAATTGTTTTAGCTGCCTGTAAAACGGTCTTTCGTATCACCGTCATCCCCGCCTGGGTTTCGGTGACGATACATTCTCCTTGCTGTGCCACCTCAACAGTTTGATTGATGAAACTAAATACCATCTCTCGTTCAGCCGTCATATCCTCCATCGCTTGTACAACACCCTGAATATGTTGCTGAGTCTTGTACATCTCGGCAGACTGGAGTTCAATCATGCTTGAAAGTTCTTTCATCGCGTCTTCATCACGCAACACGTTAACACCAACCTGCGTTAAAACCTCAACCTGGTGTCCAGCCGTTCCCTCATTCTGCTGAACGATCTTCTTCATCTCCTCCATTTCCTGAAAAATCACCTGAATATCGGTTAACTGTTGATTGACGCCTTTTCCGACATCGGCAATGATCCGATTCTGAAGACTTAGACCACGTTGAGAGTTTCTGACGGCGAGGAGAAGTTGTTCAGATAATTTACTTTGCCTATTCCAAAGCTCAATGCGTTGTAGCTCCATCATACTCATATGCTCATCGATTGCTTTTATCACATGATCCGAAGTTTCACTCTGCAACAACACGGCAACTTCGTGTGCTTCTACAACGTGCTTAAGTCCAGCATTCAATAAGCTGAGCTTTTTGAGAAATCCACTGATCTGTCTTATAAATAAATAAGAAATTATTCCTGCACACAACAACATGCCCAGCAGAAAAACAGGCATCAATTGCCTACCGTTGCTTCTCCAGGCCATTCCAAAACACAAAACAAAGATAAAAGCCAATATACTCACGATTTTATTCTGAAACACAAAACCCCCGCTCATAAGGGTCAGTATACATCATCAAAATGGTTTTGTTGATGGTTTCTGTAAATGTTTTTTAAGCCATCGGAACCATCGTCGCCTCAATCGAAAAATAATCCAAGGCAAACAGAGTTGAAACCCCAGATTTCCAGGAGAACATGAGAAGGAATCCAGCACCATCTTATAGACTTCAAAGCGGTGGTTTGGAAGGTACTTGGCCAAGGTATACGCCTCCATGTCTACAAGATCAGCATTTGGATACTGCGAGCGAAGCACCTCCTTGAACTGAAGACTGTTCACACTTACCAGTTCAAAGGGGTTCTCGTCATCCAGAATAATCTGAGCCTTGCCATTTTCACCCACCAGTGATCCGACAGGGAAAATAGTTCCACGCCGATAGTCTTTGAGGGCACCAGCAAAGCCAATATTTAGGTAGTGCTCCGCACAAATCCCAGCTGATTCGAAGGATTTGAGGCTTCGTCGTACAGATCGTTTTCCTACCCCTGTGATCCACACACCAAGGGTCTTGCCATCCATAATCCCCTCATAATACCAAGGGTGTTTTGCGCGCAGACCTTTCAAAAGAAGAGTGGCCTCTCGTTTTTGCGCCACAAAAAAAAGAAAATCGAGCTTAGAGGACATCCATACTGGAGACGTCTGCCATCACATATCCCGTCAACAATTTTGGGTAAAAATCAGTTGATTTCTGTGGCATCGTCTGTCGGTCTTGCGCCACTCGTATCACCTGTTCAACACCGGTCGGTTTTAGGAGAAATCCCATGGCCTGTTTATGCTTGACGACCTCACTCAGGGTGCCAACAGGGTCACGCTTGTAGGTAATATAGGTATGATTCGCGAGATCCTCCTGGGTAATCCCAAGAATTGGCTCAAGGATCGCCTGGTGAAGCACATAGACATCCAAGGTTTTCAAAGAGGGAATACTCTCTTCCAGAAATGGAGAATGCTGCAAGGTAAGCTGTATGAGTTCGGTGGGGTGATTTTTCTCAATCCACAATAGGGAGTTCTCAGACAAATTGTGAAGGATGCCCTTCACCTCACTCAGATCTTTTGGAACCGGAATCCTCTTCACGCTAAATTGTTTTTGCAATTCATCAAGAACATTCTGATAAGAATAGCTCAGATCGAGATTGATCAGCCGATGGGTGGGCAATATACGTAACCCTGGATCATGAATATTCACAAATGACATCATATGGTAGGGCACTCCAGATTCAGCACTGTAGGCCAAAGCGGTTTCATATCGGTGATGTCCATCTGCAATGTAAAGCTTCTGCTCCGCCATCGCATCAGTCAGGTGACCACACACATCTTCATCGTCCACGCGAAAGAGTGTCTGTGTAATGCCCTCGTCATCTTTAATTGAAAAGAAAGGTTGCCCTGATCGGTGTTTGTCAAGAATCTTTTGAACAGTCTGTGCTGGATCATCATAAAGCATGAAAATCTGTCCCAGATTAATCTGAGTCGCACGAAGAAGCTCAAGCCGATCTACCTTCGGGCCTCGCAGTGTCTGCTCATGCGGATAAATGATCCCTTCCTTGTATTCATGAAGATGCCCCATTCCTATGAGTGCGCGCCTGGTGAGAGTCTGATCTTCAAATGAAAATGTTTGTTCAAGAACATAATACGATGGCTTTTTTGAAGCAATCAGAACTCCTGCCTTTCGCCACAAGTCTAGATAATAATGGGCAGTCTTATACGCATTTCCATCTATCTCTGCTTTATTCTTCTCCAGCCGAATAATATTGTACTCTGAACTTTCATAGTAACTCTTTTGTAAATCAGCGGAGATTTTGTCATAGGGCTGAGTCAATACTCGCGAAAAATCCTTCACGTACGACCTGCTAAACTGTAACCCTCGAAACGGACGGATGGCAACCATACAATTATTTTAGCGCAGTTGGTGATTGGCGTAAATTGCTGGAAATATCTGACGCACTCTCCTATAATAAGATTTAATGAATTATCTCTTTGAAATCGGTATTGAAGAAATTCCGGCACGCTTTCTGAGTAGCCTCATCGCTGGCTTACGAAAAGCCCTTTCAGTAGCTTGCCAAGATCATCGCATCACATTTTCTTCCCTCACGGCTTATGGGACCTACCGTCGTATGGCCTGCCTTATTGAGGGAATAGCCGACTCCCAAGCGGATATCCATCGAGAGGTTAAGGGGCCGCCAATAAGCATTTCCATCGGCAAAGATGGGGAATATACACAGGCTGCACAGGGGTTCCTGCGAAAAAATAACGTAGAAAATGGCATCATTCGTGATGGGTATCTCTATGCCTCTTTCTTCGAAGAAGGACAAGCCACTCAGACTTTGCTTCCGGGGATCATTGAAGGGGTTCTGAGGGGGTTATATTTGCCTGTTTCCATGAAATGGGGAAGTGAAAGTCAACCATTTGTTCGTCCGGTGCATTGGATCGTTTCGCTGCTGGACGATTCGGTGATTGAATTGTCCTTCGCCGGGCAAAAAGCAGATAGGTACACCTATGGGCATCGATTCTTGTCTGGGGCCAAAACACTAGAGGGTCTTCGTATCGCACTCCCTTCGGCTCAGGATTATCTGGCTTCGCTTCGAGCACAGTGTGTTTTAGTCTCTTCGGATGAACGCAGAGTTACCCTTGTTCTGTCTGCTCAGAAACTTATACCTGATCTCACACTGGAAGCTGATTTACTCGAAGAGGTTGTTAGCTTGGTCGAATATCCCACTCCGCTTATCGGAAGTTTTGATTCCGACTTTTTGTCGATCCCAGATCGGATTCTTATCACCACCATGCAAAAGCATCAGAAGTATTTCCCTCTCTATGAAAAAGGTCTATTAACCAATCGATTCCTCATCACGGCTGACAATGTCACCGCGACCAATGCACCGAATATTATTCGAGGTAATGAGCGAGTGTTGCGTGCGCGACTCTGCGATGCTCGATTTTACTATACCGAAGACCTTAAACATGACTTTGACTTTTATAACGATAAACTCAAGACCATCACGTTTCAGCAACAGCTCGGTTCAATTGCAGATAAGAATGCGCGCAACCTGCACTTGGCAAACATCATCGCAGGGATAGCGGGACTCTCCTCTAACGAAACGGATTTGGCTCTCACCATTGTCCGGCTCCAAAAGGCCGATCTTGCCACCGGAATGGTTTTTGAGTTCCCAGAGCTCCAAGGATATGTGGGACAACAATATGCCCTGGCTTGGGGGCTGGACGAAGCGATTGCAAACGGAATTCGCGAGCATTATCGGCCAGCCTTTGCAGGGGATCGGCTTCCCTCCGGCATTTCCAGTTCGGTGGCCTCGATCTGCGACAAGCTGGATACCATCTGTGGCCATTTTGTGATCGGACATATTCCCACCGGTTCCAATGACCCCTATGCTTTACGCCGCCAAGCCAATGGAATCGTTCAAATTCTCTTCGACACACCCCGCCTGGGACTGCCCATTGAACCCCTGTTACAAGCAGCATTGGAGGGATTGCCGATAAAAGTCGATCTTTCAGCAACTCGCTTACAGCTTTCAGACTTCTTTTTGACTCGGGTGGAGAATCTCCTCAAAGAAAATGGCCTTACCCCGGATGACATCAAAGCGATCTCTACACTGGATATCCCCCTTCTCAAAAAACGCGTTGAGTTTCTGGGCCAGCTGAAGGCCTCCCCAAATTTTAAGATGATTGTTTCTGCAGCTATTCGTGTCAGCAATATTAGCAATCAGTCTCAAGTTGCCAGCGACGTCATAACGACTCTCTTCTGCGAACCGATTGAGCATTCGCTCTGGAAACTGATATCACCCCTTCAAAACGAACTCGCTCAAATGTGGCAACCTTCGCTCATAGTTCAGTTAGAAAAAGTCAGTCAGGTTCTGGAAGTCTACTTCAAAGACGTCATGGTCATGGCAGAAGACCCCAAAATACGAGCCAATCGAATCCATACGTTGAAAACATTCGATACTGCATTCAAGCAGATCGCTCAATTCAGGGAACTATAGCCTATTCTTCGACCGAATTGGGTACCCCTTCATGAACCAATGAATTTCGCTTCAGTGGACAATGGTAAAACTCGCACTTTTTCACGGCTTTAAATATCTGGAAGGATCCCCACTTTTTTAAAACGATCGAGGATGATCGCTTTATTGAACAGCGATTTTCGCGGAGGTTTAAGCGTCACCAAATGAGCCCAGCGAACTATTGAAAATTGACCGACAAGTTGTGGTCAGAAAGTCCCGAAAACTGGGTGGGTAATTTTTGCCAAGGGACATTGCGAAGGATTGGATTGTGAGCTTTGCGTTTGAAATCGATTTTAATGTGTTTGTTCTGAATGGATACCGAGCCTTTTCCTTTCACAAAGTGTCGGAAAATAGTTTGTGCATTACAGTCTTCAAATCCCCGCAGTTTCTGAGCCAGAAGGTAATACATGGTGTCCGCAACGACTCACCACGTGGGTTTTTGCTAAGGAAGTCATGACGGTATGCGACTATCAACTGGTTGTTCTTTGGTTGAATGATTCGTAGTTAGTGTCTGAGAGAAAACTACTATTTTCTGAATTTAATAGAGTATCCGATAGCCG
>CAYHOI010000049.1:0-13769 GCA_964358175.1 uncultured Candidatus Marinamargulisbacteria bacterium
AAAGCCATTTTAGAGAAACTTTCAGATCTTCAACTTAAACTTATCAGAATTCGGGGCTAATCCCCCAGAAACTCATCGGTTACCCGTATAATGCAAATGCTATGAAAAGATCAGGTTTTATAATACTTTTGGGATTTTACATCTCTGCCTCGATCCTCTTCAGTGCGGCAAGCGAGACCGCTGTGACGGTAGACACTGAGACACTTTCCATTACAGAGTTTGATCAACATTTTCTCAATTCATTGGAACTTTACAAAAAAGATATGCTCCTTGGACATACGGACGACCTCGCTTTTAGTGAATTGGAGAATCTTAAATATGGGATTCTCGACACATTGATTGAGGAAATGCTTTTTGCTTCAGTCGCCAAGAGAGGTCACATCACCGTCACAGAGAAGGAGATCCGACAAAAGCTGATTGCTATGGAAAAAGCATTTCCCTGGCGAAAAAACTTTCTCGACGCATTAAAACGGCAACATATAGCCCTTAGCCAGCTTCGCAAGCGTATTGAAACCCTTTTGGTACAAGAAAAAATCTTAAGTCAAGCCTATCCTGACCTTCAAATAGTCACCACCTACGATATCTGGGTTCACCTGAAGTCAAACTCAATTACAGCCTTACCCTTCCGCTATAACATCTCTTTTGCTGTTACAGACAATCTTGCAACTCTGGAAACCTTAAAAACATCCCTGCCCTCCACCGAGAAGTTGGATCGCTCTGGGCTCAATGAAGAAATATCGTCTTTGTCTCTTTTGGTAAAGGATGAGGATCTTAAACCAGAGATTTCTGCCATACTTACTCAACTGCCACTCCATGAATTCTCTGCTGTGCAGCCCTTTGGGGATCGTGATTATTTTATGGTTCGTTTAAACGAAATTAAAGGCACCCTCTCTGCTCAATTCCAGGATACTATTCTCTCGATTCGCCAAGGCATTATCGAAGAAAAAAAAGCTCGTTATGCCCGCCATTGGATAGAAAATCAACTCAACAGACAAAAAGTTACCGTAAACCCAAGGGTCTTTCCACGGTATTACAAACGAGACTAAAGAATGGTACACTAACCTCACCGATGTCGGATTATCTGACCACTTATCAGGAATTAACGGATGTCGTTAAGAAATTACTCTCTCCAGAGGGATGTCCCTGGGATAGAGAACAAACCCATGAATCCCTCAAACACTATTTAATTGAGGAAGCCTATGAGCTTGTGGAGGCTATCGAGGAAAATGATGACAAGAAAATAGAAGAGGAGCTTGGAGATCTTCTTTTTCACGTCGTCATACATTCTGCGATTGCTGAGAAGAACAAGCGATTTGATTTGGAAACGGTTACAAGCAGGATTACCGAAAAGATGATTCGTCGCCACCCACATGTATTTGGAGATCACAAGGTGAACAGCGTCGAGGACGTGTGGCGCAATTGGGATCATATTAAGCGGTTGGAAAAGAAAGACAAAAATGAAACGGCACTCACTGCTGTTCCGAGAAATCTCCCTGCACTATTGCGAGCTGAGAAGATTCAAAAGCGAGCTGCTCGAAGTGGCTTTGACTGGGACCATATTGCGCCCGTGTGGGAGAAGGTTGAAGAGGAAATTGTTGAACTCAAAGAAGCTATCAATACGACGGATAAATCACAGATCAGAAATGAATTGGGAGATTTGCTGTTTTCTGTCGTCAATCTTGCCCGTAAACTCGATGTCGATCCTGAAGAAGCGTTGCATTATGCCAATCAGAAGTTTATTAAACGGTTCTCTTCTGTAGAGGACTCCATTCAAGCCACAGGGCAAACACTTGCAGACACTTCAGCGCAAGAGATAGATAGGCGTTGGCAACAGGCGAAACAGCAGGAAAGGCAAATTTAGGCTCCGTTGAGTACGTCAGTAAACGCTCTCCACAAGCCTCTGGGCTTCGGCCAGCGTTTTAGCCTCCGCGAAGTATCGTACAATAGGTTCGGTGTTGGAGGGGCGTACGTGAAGCCAGCCATCTTTCAGAATGACTTTGACCCCATCCGTTTCATCGATTTTCTCTCCCGAATAGGCTGCCTTGGTGCGATCAAGAATAGGCTGGATCTCTGCGTTTGAATTCAGGTCACGCTTCTTTTTGACCACATGGTAAGTGGGGATCTGTGCCACAAGTTGAGAAACCGAAAGTTTCGTCTTCGCCATATATTCCAGCATAAACGCAATGCCGGCAAAGGAATCTCGGCCGTATCCAATGGAGGGGATGATCACTCCCCCATTTCCCTCGCCCCCAATAATAGAATCGTTCTCCATCAGGGCCTTGGAAACATTGACCTCGCCGATTTTTGTATGAATAATGAGTGCACCATACTGATTCGCAACATCATCAAAGGCACGCGTGGTGGAAAGATTGGTCGCCACGACCTTCCCTACGGGATTCGGATGGTTTTCAAGCAGATATTTCATCGTAAGCACAAGCGTATAATCTTCACCGATAGGCTGTCCCTTTTCATTCACGATAGCCAA
The DNA here is from genome assembly GCA_964358175.1 of uncultured Candidatus Marinamargulisbacteria bacterium. Classification (GTDB taxonomy): domain Bacteria; phylum Margulisbacteria; class Riflemargulisbacteria; order GWF2-35-9; family GWF2-35-9; genus CAYHOI01. The sequence goes on from CAYHOI010000049.1 coordinate 2,486, forward strand.
TCGATCCGCGTCGGCATCTTGAGCAAAGCCAATGTCAGCTTTGTGGTGCTTTACCGCCTGGATAAGATCCCCAAGATTCTGGGGGAGCGGTTCAGGCTCACGTGTAAACTTTCCATCAGGTTTTTCGTTGATCAGAATCGCGTTGAGCCCCAGCAGTCTAAAAAGAAGTGGATTCATCACTGCACCGGCTCCGTTACAGCAATCGACAACCACTTTCAACTTCGCGGCTTTTACAAGGCTCGTGTCAATCTGATGAAGAATGCGATCTAGGTGAATCTGATGCGCTCCTTCAAAGCAGGAAAGTGTTCCAATGCTATGTATATTTGCATAGGCAATGCCTGAGGCCCTTACCAACTCTTCTGTCGTGATACTCTGATGTTTAGCCTCTTGCAGCGTGTCATATCGTTTAAACATGCCGAGCATCTCTGTTTCATCAAAAAAAACACCCTGAGAAGAGATGAACTTCAGTCCATTCCAGACAATAGGATTATGGGAGGCCGTGATCATGATACCCCCGTCCGCCTGAAGATGTCGTACCATGAGCTGAACCGTCGGCGTTGCGACAACACCGATATCAATGATCTCACATCCTGTAGCCAGCAACCCGGAAATAACAGCGTGTTTAATGGGAGACGTGCTGAGACGAGTTTCAGTCCCAAGAACCACTTTTTTGCCACCTAAAACGGTGCCAAAAAGCTCTGCAAAATCTAGAGCAGTTGAGGGCAGAAGCGATTCGGAAAACTTACCCCTAATCCCTGCAACTGTAATTTTTAAGGATGTGTTACTCAATAATATGCTCCAACCTTCGGTAGACCCTTACCGCCCGATGAACTCCCTCGCAAATACCCTTTGAAACGAGAGGTGCATCAGGTAATGCTACTATATCTTCTCCCGGTTTAAAAGGATCAAAAACATGTTTTCCCCTGAATTGGCCAAGAAACGAAAATTCCCGACCCGTCATCGGTTCAGATCGGGTGACCAAAGCGCCTATCCCCTGCGCTTCGGAATGAGCGACAAGATATACACCCGTTACCGTATTCCCAGAAAACCCAACCAACAGGGTAAGCGGGCCCATGGCACCTTGTCCGATTGTAGTTATAGAATAACCAATAAACTTCTTCTTAGCATCCAGAACCCGAATGACGCTTTGATGCGTTAGGGGTAATTTCGCGACTAGCCCATTGTAAATCGCTGCCTTGGGCATGACTAATCGAATTTGTGCAATCAAGTCCAGTCGATTTCGATACTCCACATAGGGTTGGCTCAGAAGATGAACGAACAATAAGAAACCTGCGCAAATAAGCGAGATTTTTGCAGTATAGCGAACAAGTTCTTTGGTGCTTTCGTTCATTCCGCATTCACCCTTGGAAACAATACATCATAAAGATACATGTGCAGTCGGATCCCCACTTGATCCAACACAGGCACGAACCCATTCATGAGCACGATACTATAGACGATACCCTCGCTTGCGCTACTGAACAATCGAATACTCATTACCAAAACACCAATAAGCATTCCGTAGAGTAGTCGCCCCATCTTGGTAACGGGTGAGGTCACATAATCTGTCATCATAAAGAAGGCACCCAGAATCACACCCCCCGTCATCAGATGAAAAAAAGGATCTTGCTTAGCGACAAGGGAAAACAGGAATACTGTTCCCAGAAAGCTTGTGGGTATTTTCCAATCAATGATCCCCTTCCTAAACAAATAGAACACTCCGATGAGAAGTGCCAAGGAAGAAGTTTCCCCAATATTTCCTGGTAATCCCCCAAAGAACAACTGTGCATGATTGACTAAAACGGGGGTCACATTCCCGGGCACAAGACCATTGCCGCTGCCTTGTGAGGTCAACAGAGCTGGGAAGGCCACAGTCAAGAACAATCGTCCCGTGAGCGCAGGGTTAAACAGATTATAGCCAAGGCCACCAAAAGCATGCTTGGTCACGACGATTGCAACAAATGCAGAAAGAATAATCATCCAGATCGGAAGGACCGGCGGAAGCACCAGAGCAAGCAATAATCCTGTCAGAGCTGCTGAACCATCAAGAATAGTCAATGGTTCACGGCGGAGCCGATTCACGCACGCCTCCAGCCCAACGCAAGTTGCCACTGAAGTGAATACTACAACCAGAGCAGGTACTCCAAACCGCAGAATCCCAAAGAGTGTCGCTGGTAGAAGAGCAAGAAGGACTTGATAGAGGATGAGCGAAACATCTTGTTCGTTATGGATGTGTGGAGCAGGGGCGACTTGAAGCTTCATGCTTGCTTCCACTTTCTGATTCGATCCACCAGCCGAATATTGCTGGGACAGTGATAGCTACAGAGACCGCATTCGACACACTCTTGTGCTTGTAGCCCATTTTGGGCAGCAAATATGGGCATAATGTACACAGGACACCGATCAACACATCTGGCGCATCGGATACAGTGTTGCTCTGGAAGGTTCAAATGGGATAACACCAAAACAGCATTAGTCTCTTTAGTCACAGGCACATCCAAGCTCGTTTGTGAAACTCCGGTCATGGCTCCTCCCATAATAACTCGAAGCTGCGCTGGCATTTTGGCGTTTTGAGAAATGAGCTCCCCCAAAAGGGTCTTGATTGGAGTTCCTATCCGAACACGCAGGTTCAGTTTTTTCTCAAGAAGAGAGCCACTAAGCGTTACAAACCGGCTCACAAAGGGAAGCCCCGTGCTCATCGATAGCCCCACTTGTGCCAGCGTTGAGATTTCGACAACCAGAACTCCCACATCGATGGGCCGCTGACGAGTACGTTTATGCGTAATTTGGTTTACCAGGGCGCAATCTGCCCCTTTTGGATAGGTTTTTTTCAAGGGAACAACACGTACATTGGAGTATTTGAGAGCATAGTTGCGAAGGGCAATAACAGCGTCAGAACGGCTTTCATCGACGGCAATGTCTACCCATTTTGGATTCATCAGCCGCATAGCCACTTCAAGGCCTGTAAAAATCGCGCGAGTATTCTCGATGATCTGCCGGTGATCTGCCGACAAAAAAGGTTCGCCTTCAGTGGCATTGATAATGAGCTCCTCAACGGGATGCCCAGGATCATCCAAACCCGGTATTCCTGCCGAGTAAATTCTTTGGCGCAAATCTACCACAGAGGCGTCTCGAAGAGACCCTTTGAAACTAGAAAAGGGAAGCGCATGGTATCGCGAGTCATTTCGAATCGTAATCATCGTGGAGAAACCTCCACTCGAATTCTGAATGGGTTTCAAGTCGGTGACAACCCCGGAAACGCTTGAATGAAGAGGGGCAATAAGGTTGCCACTCCCATTGGCAATACATTGCCCGACTTTAACATTGTCCCCCCTTTCTACAAGGGGCACTACCTCCAGAGAAGGTGGTAATGGAAAGTACAGTTCCTCAGCCTCTGGGCATTCCCTTGTGGGGACAAGTGCCGTGATCGCTTTGGGGTCAATCATGCTGGGTCCAGTGTTTCTGAAGCACAAGTAGCCCCCCAATGACCATGAAAGCACCGGCTGGTTGGAGAAAAACGCGCATAGAAACCTCAAAAAGCGGTAATGCAAAAAGTGTTCCGTTCCCCAGGAGCTCACGGATTGATCCGACGACCATGAGGATCCCCATAAACAACAATCCCCCTTCAAGAGCCTGTTTCAAGGAACAACGGGTCTCCTCCATAAGAACACAGCTCACCCCCACCAACGGAAGGTATATCCCCAAAGCATTGTTTAAAGGTGGGTAGGTAATAGCGAATATCATTTGTACCAGTGCCACCCAAGACGAAATAACCAAAACACGTGTAAACAGATTCAGTGGCAGGGGAATCCCTTTAAGAAAAGAAAGCACTACCCAAGAGCCAGTAAACACTCCGAGAGTTGCAAGCCCAATTCCAAAGGAGGTAAACAGGGAGGTGGTAACCGCGAGAGCTGGACACAGCACGTTCATGGGTTGTTTATGGGGTTTGCGTGGATGAGTACTCCCGCGAAATGGACAGATTGCCACAGAAGATGGCTCCTTCATCCAACTGTAAGCTCTGGCAAGTGAGATTTCCAAACACACGTGCATTCGGACTAATCATGATTTGGTTTTGCACTGAAACATCCCCTTCAACGAGCCCCACAATTTGAATATTTTCGGAAGTAATCGTTGCTCTAAGGTGTGCTCCACTCAAGATGTAGCTATTTTGCTTAGACCGCACTTCCCCGTTGACTTCACCTGCCAAATAGAGGTTGTGGGGACTTTCAATTGTGCCTGTAAAGGAAACATCCTTGCCAAGATATACAAGCTTGCTGTCTTTGGAACCTATGACCATAAACCGCTTTACTCCTTTGTTTGAGAGATTATACACTGTTTCGTAACATCCAACAAAATGTTTAGTTCTTTTTCCGTAATCGAAAGGGGGGGCATGAGAATGATGACATCCCCCAGGGGTCTCAAAAAAACCCCTCTGCGAATAGCTTCGCGTGCCACATTCCATCCAACGCGTTGCTCTTCAGGATAGAGAAGTCTTTTCTCAGGATCCAATGCCAGCTCAATGCCCACCATAAATCCTTCTTGGCGAACCTGAGCCACATGAGGGAGTTCCTCGAATTCTGAAAGGCGATTCATCAGAAGAACAATTTTGTGCGAAAGATGCGCCAAAACCTTGCGACGCTCAAACCACTTCAAGTTAGCTAGAGCCACGGCACAGGCGAGAGGGTTCCCTGTATAGGTATGTCCGTGGTAAAACGTTTTATGCTCTGTAATCTCCCCCAGAAAACGGCTAAAAACTCCCTCAGTTGTGATCGTCGCTGCGAGAGGAAGATATCCACCAGTGAGCCCTTTTGCTAAGCAAAGAATATCAGGCTCAACTCCCGCTTTTTCGCAAGCAAAGAGATCCCCCGTTCGGCCAAAGCCAGTTGCGACCTCATCGGCAATCAATAGAACATTATACTTCTGTGTAAACATTCGAATTTTCTGAAGAAATTGAGCGGAGGTCTGAAGCATCCCTGCCGCCCCTTGCATGAGGGGTTCAATAATAAGCCCCGCAATCTTGGAGTGATTTTTCTTTAAGCAGGCTTCAAGGGATGTAAGGCAACGAGCCTCGCTCTCCTCCAGCTTGAGCCCTTCACGAAACGGGTAGGGATAAGGCATCGTGTACGTTTGAAAAAGAAGAGGCCCATACAATTGATGAAATAAATCGAGCCCACCCACGCTCACCGAGCCAATCGTATCCCCATGATAAGCATGGTTAAAAGAAATAAAGATTGTTTTGGTGTGATAGGCAGAATCCGGGTGCTGTTGCCAATACTGGAAAGCCATTTTAAGTGCAATTTCAACAGAGGTAGAACCGTTGTCTGAGTAAAAAACTCGAGCCAAATTTTGGGGAACCAGCATCAGTAATTTGTTAGCCAGCTCGATCGCAGGAACATTAGATAAACCCAGAAACGTGGAGTGAGCAATCTTTTTGAGCTGTTTTCGAATAGCTCTATTTAAATAGGGGTGATTGTGCCCATGCAAAGTCACCCATAGCGAAGAGACTCCATCCAGATATCGTTTCCCCTTGACGTCGATGAGATAATTGCCCTGCCCACGCTCAATAATAACCGCTTCTTGAGACATCCAATCCTGCATCGCCGTGAAGGGATGCCAGAGGGTTCTTTTATCGGTTTCCTGTAAGCATTCGTAGCGAGACATTAGCACGAATCATATTAGCTCAGAAAAAGCATTTCCGCATAGTTTGGAACAGGCCAGTAGTCACAAGGAGAAATGGACTCCATTTTATCTACCGCACTACGCAACATCGCCATAGCTGGAACCACCTTGTCCTGAAAGGCTATTGCACGCTTATCTGCATGTTCAATCACCTGTGCCTGGGCTGTAACTTTCTCCAACTTATCCGTCGCGTCATAAATAGATTTCAGCCCATCATTGAGTTCTTCCAATTGTGCCTTCACCGCCGAATTCTTGAGTCCTGCCTCATGTAGCCCCCTTGATAATCCCATTTGATCTTGCAGGAAATCCGAAACAATAGGAATGAACTGCTTCCTTGCCATCTGAACCATGGTTTGAGCTTCAATGTTGATATGTTTAGCATAAATTTCCTCATAGATCTCATAACGTGATCGCATCTCTTTTTCACTGAGCACACCAAATTTGCTAAATATACGAATCGTTTCCTTTTCAACAAAAGCCTTCAATGCTAGCGGAGTGGTTTTAACATTCGGAAGCCCACGCTTCTCAGCTTCTTTTACCCACTCTTCAGCGTAATTGTTGCCATTAAAAATAATTCTCTTATGCTTTTTTATGAGTCGAACAAGCATATTCTGAACAGCCTTATCCAACTTCTTTGGATCGGCGGCTTCAAGCTCAGTAGCGATTTCATCAAGGGTCGTTGACACAATAGTGTTTAGCACAACGTTGGGGCCGGCCACTGACTGGCTCGATCCCACCATACGAAACTCAAATTTGTTCCCCGTAAACGCAAAAGGCGAGGTTCTGTTCCGATCCGTGTTATCCTTCGGCAACTTTGGCAAAGTTTTCACATTGATATTGAGCTCGTCATTGACCTTTGCAGCCTTGAAGACTCCTTTTTCAATTCCTTCCAATACCTGCGCAAGCTGATCTCCAATAAATGCTGAAATGATCGCGGGGGGGGCTTCATTCGCGCCAAGGCGATGGTCATTGCCCGCGCAGGATGCTGAGGCACGCAAAACAGACGCATAACGATCAACTGCGGCCAAAACAGCCATCAAAAATACAAGAAATTGCAAATTGTCGTGGGGGGTCTGGCCAGGTTCAAGAAGATTTTGGCCATCATCTGTTCCCAGAGACCAGTTGTTGTGTTTACCTGAACCATTGATTCCAGCAAAGGGTTTCTCATGTAATAAACAGACCAAATCATGGCGAAGCGCAACACGCTTCATGGTATCCATAACCATTTGGTTATGATCGCAGGCGATATTGGTGGTTTCATAAATGATAGCCAACTCATACTGTGCAGGTGCCACCTCGTTATGCTTGGTTCGTGCGGCAACACCCACTCTCCAAAGCTCATGATCCAATTCACGCATATAGGAGTTAATGCGATCACGAATAGAGCCAAAATATTGATCTTCGAGCTCTTGTCCCTTGGGAGAAGGTGATCCAAACAGTGTGCGACCAGACATCATAAGATCCAGTCTTTGCTCAAAGAAGCTTCGATCGATTAAGAAATATTCTTGCTCAGGACCCACCGTAGCCACAACGCGCGTTGTGGTGGTGTTTCCCAGCACACGAAGCACTCGAACCGCTTGCTCAGACACGGCCGCCATAGAACGAAGAAGGGGGGTCTTTTTGTCTAAGGCTTCACCTGTGTAGGAATAAAATGCCGTTGGAAGACAAAGTGTCAGCCCTTCGCCATCGTCCTTCAAAAATGCAGGAGAAGTACAATCCCAGGCGGTGTAGCCTCTCGCTTCGAATGTCGCGCGAATTCCGCCAGATGGAAACGAGGAAGCATCTGGCTCTCCTTTGATTAATTCCTTGCCACTAAATTCAAATATCGCCTTGCCAAAGCCAAGCGGCTTTAGAAAAGCTTCATGCTTTTCGGCAGTTAGTCCGGTCAGTGGCTGGAACCAATGGGTAAAATGGGTTGCTCCCTTTTCCATGGCCCAGTCTTTCATGGTATTGGCTACCACATCGGCGATGCTTTCATCAAGAGGTTTTCCCTCATTGATGGTGACCATCAGCCTCTTATAGGCATTCGCGGGCAATCTTTCCCGCATGACGTTGTCATTGAAAACATTTTCTCCAAAGCTTTCTAGCGCATTTCCCATATGATGCATACAAACCTCCTAGTATAGTGATAACGGGTAGTATATCGACCCCGACAAATTCATGTCAATTAAATCTTTGGGGCTTGCACGCTATTTCGAAATATTTGAGTTCCAGATAAGTGGTAATCTGCTGTTTTCTCAAGTAAAACTTGACATTTTATTGCCTGATCTGCCCTTTTCTATAGTACCCGCTCCATCCTCAAAGCATTGCTGCCATCGGGATAGTACTCCTTGCGTGTGCCAGCGGGAACAAAGCCACTATTGGAATAAAATTCGACGGCTGGACTCGTTTGCTTGACCTCCAGGAAAATTTTCTCTACACCTCGCGATTTGAGGGTCTCAACCAGTTGATGAAGTGCCTGCGTCCCCACACCCATATTCTGAAGTGGCTTTGCGACGGCGATATTCACCAAATCTGCTTCTGGCTTTACTTGGGTGAGCTGTATGAAGCCTACACAATTACTGTTCAAGCGAATTTCATAAAGGGCATTATTGCTGGATTTCGTAAACGAGAGGAAGTCCTGTTCGCTCCAGGTAGATCCAATCTCCTCACGATACAGCGTAAAAAGATACGGTATATTCTTCAGAGCCGCTTTTTTTAGCGTCACTTGGCCTAGCAGAACAGGTGTCATCGCTTTGCTTTCCCTGGGGTCACATTTACCGGATAAGCATAGAAAGGGATCACCTCTTCCTGAGTTTTTACCGACATCGTTTCAGAAAGGGCTATGGCTTCGCTCGCCTTTGGAACAACGCTTTGGTACCACTTTTGGAGCTCCGAGGGAATCTCTCGCAAATCTCCCACAATCAATATATCCCGCTGAACACTCGACAGCTTAGAAAATAAAAGATTCTTTCTCACGGGCTGACAAGGGATCAGAGGGTTCAGTGCAGAGCCACCCCCAAAGAGCCCGAAGTTGACTTCATCACGCCGAGACCCCATGACAACAGCGATGAGCCCTTGAAAATACCGGACTTGATAGGCCATCAGTTCAAGCGTTTGAACCGTTTTAAGAGGGATTTCCCGAACCAATGCAAATGTCTTGGCAACCGTGAGGCTGGTTCGAAGCCCTGCGTAGCTCCCAGGCCCACTCACCACCACCACTTCATCAATGTTCTCGGATGAAACACCTGCCTGAATGAGAATCTGATCCATCAGCACAATCAAATCATCTACTTTTTCACGCATTAGAACTACTTCTGAAATAATCAACTTGTCCCGAATAATCGCAAGACTCACCATATTTGTTGCACAACAAATACCAAGCTTTGTTGTTGTCATCACGTTACCTCAACTTCCGAGCTGTAAAGGGTTCTTCGTTCTGACTCCTTAATCACGTCGAATCTCCACGCTCCGGTCTCCGGTTGGGTCCACGCTAATCTTTAAATGATAGGTATTCGGCGGAAGCACCTGGGGAAATCGGTCTGCCCACTCGATCAATGTCAGTCCCCCGCCGGCTAAGCAGTCCTCAAACCCAATCTCCTGGAGTTCCGATTCATGGTTCAATCGGTAGAAATCCAAATGGTAAATAGTCAACTCTTTTGCCTTGTATTCATTAATCAAAGTAAACGTAGGACTATTCACATAGTCTGTGACGCCCAGTTCTTGAGCAATAAATCGGGTTAAGGTTGTTTTGCCGGCACCAAGATTCCCTTCAAGGGCTACCACGTCACCCGCCTTCAGGCAATTCGCGAGATCACGTGCTACCTCCTGGGTATCCGAAAGGCACTGGATCGCATAGTCGTGTTTCACTAAATTTCGCGGCCTTCTTTGAGTGCACGATAAATCGTCGCAACGTTTTTTCCTAGAATGGGATGAAACGCCTCTGGTGCAATTTCGTTGAGAGGTTCCATCACAAAAATACGCTCATGCATCAGAGGATGCGGAACCACCAAGTCGTCTTCGAGAATGATCTCTTCATCAAAAAGCAATATGTCCATATCAATCGTACGCGGATGATAGGCGCCCTTCATCTGGCGACCACCCTCTCGCTCAATCTCTTCAAGCCGTCGAAGCAGGTGAAGTGGAGAATAATTCGTTACCACTTTCACTGCACCGTTTAAGAATTTTGCTTCTTTGGGTCGTTTTTCAGCAGGGTATTCTAGAAAACTCGAGGTTGAAAGTACGGAGATGTGCTCATCTGCTTCCATCGCTTTGAGCGCGTTGTCAATGTGGAGCTGTCTGTCTCCGAGGTTGGACCCTAATCCCAAGAAAACCTTATGCATTAACGGATTCCTTTCTGATGGCCCACGCCATTCTCACGACGTCTTTCATGGCTTGAACATCATGTGCTCTTACTATATTAACACCATGAACTATACTTATGGCAAGGGTAGCTGCCGTTCCAAAACATCGGTCTTGTTCTCCTTTACTCAAAATCTCCCCGATAAATCGTTTTCGAGAGGTCCCGACCAGGACTCGACATCCAAGCCCTTTGAAAACAGCTATTCGATGAAGTAAGGCGAGATTCTGTTCGGTTGTTTTCCCAAAGCCTATCCCCGGATCCACAATCAGGTTTTCTCGCAAAATCCCGGCCTTGAGAGTAGCCTCTACCCGGTTGCTCAGTGCTCCATACACTTCAGAAAGTAAATCTTCGTAGCTGACATGATCCTGCATCTTTTCGGGTCTTGAGGGGATATGCATGATCACATAGGGAACTTTGCAGTCCGCAACCACTTTCAGTATGGCAGAGTCAAAAAGCCCGCCACTAATATCATTAACAAGAGTCGCCCCTGCCTCGATGGCTTTTTGAGCCACTGCTGCTTTTGTCGTATCTATGGAAATTTGGATAGAACGATTCACCCTTCGAAGTGCCTGGATAACAGGAATCACCCTTTGAAGTTCTTCGCTGGTACTTACGGGTTTACTCCCTGGTCGCGTGGATTCTCCACCCACGTCAATAATGTCCGCACCCTCAATAATCATTTTCTGGGCATGTTTTACAGCAGCTTGTTCCGACAGATATTGTCCTCCATCGCTAAAACTATCAGGGGTAACATTGAGAATACCCATGATCTGGGGATATTGTTCGTGAACAGAAGATTCGTAATGCTCCACTGTCTGAAGGAGTTGTCGTCCTAACGATGGAAGCTGGAAAGGTTGCTCCTTGAGTCCTGCGCAAAACCGCTCCAGCTGATCGCCATTGAGGCTCAACAGAACGTCGGTCTTCGCATCGAGATTCACCATCGTCTCACGGCTGACCACGGCTTCTCCACCCTTGGAGAGAGCCTCTTGTTTGAGAATGTTTGCCACAACAGCCCTAACCTGTTTGATCCAAAATCGGTAGCTGTTCACTTTAAGATTGAGCTTAGCATAAACTGCCTTGTCACAACCGATCTTTTCCCATTCAGCCGACCAATCGCGACTGATCGCAGAGTATAGCAGTACTGTTCCAAATCGTTTCATTCCCCGATTATATACTTCGGCCATGGCGGTTTACAAGCAAGCACTAGGGCAAGGCAACGTCAAAGTCGCGACAGATTGAGTTTGCGTAACATCTAACGAGCCC
>CAYHOI010000050.1:0-13309 GCA_964358175.1 uncultured Candidatus Marinamargulisbacteria bacterium
AACCAATTTTAGTAGAGTATATTCCTGAAGAACCAGGGGGATACCATGTTTCAAAATTTCACACTCTCTGCTTGGGTTGCGTCCTTTCTCCGTGAACGGAGAAAGGTGCCCGAAGGGCGGATAGAGGCGTAATTATTCGGCATTAAATTCCATAATGAGAATTGCCCCCATCCCCACTGCTTTACTTGCAAAACAAAGTCGGCCTGGGCTAAGATACGGCAATGGAGACGGTGGAAGAGATATTGCGAGGGGGTCAAAATCTTTTTAGGCAAAAGAAGTATGGTCAAGCCACTCAGTTGTATGATCGCCGGATCGTCAAGCAGTGGCCTCAATATTCGCCAAAAATCCTTTTGTCCTACGAAAGGGCTCTCGTTGGGGAACCGAACAATCTTGAGTTAAAAATCTCTTTGGCCGATTTGTATTTATCCGAAGGCAATGAATTGGAGGCCATCGACGAATACGAGGAAGTGTTGGAGCATGATCCAGCGAATCTCACCTACTATAAGGAGTTGACGGCACTTCTCTTTAGACGAAAGAAGTACGATCGCGTCATCGAAGTATTGGCTCGTCCCTATAAGCTGGGAATGTGCGATGAGGCTTTGGTCACTATTTTAGCGTCTTGTTATCTGGAAACCAATTTGCTTCAAAAAGCCATCCAGGTTTACGAACAGTTGGTGCAGATGACAGGGGAAAAGGAAGGTCATTTTCGAACACTTTGCGATTTATACTTTCAAGATCGTCAATTCAGTATGGCCGCTATGCTCGCGATGAAACGTTTGAGTCTGAATCGTGATAGTTTGGTCGACGTGTCCGATTTTATTGAGAGGTGTCTTGAAAAAGATCCTGCAAAGGATTGGATGTCGGATACTCTCATTGATCTTTATATGAGTGCTGATCGACCCGATAGAGCCACGAAACGGATGGCGACCTATCTGGAGCCAGATGTTTTTCCTGGAAAACAGGGCTTTCTGGAAGAACGCATTCATCAACTTTTAGAGGATTTCCCCGGGTTTCCTGAGGGCTTACTTCTTTCTGGACAGTTTTACAAGATGACTCAACGATACTCACAGGCTGCGGATGCATTTTGGGAACTGGCTCGTAATCAACATTTTGAGTCTAAGGCTGTTGAGGAACTCCTTTCCATTCTTACCCTTTTCCATGATCAACTGTCTGTCCTACAATATCTCGGAGAATTTTATAAGGCCAAAGGCGATACGGAGAAGGCCTTGTTTTATATGAGACGTATGCTTACTGTAGACGTGACCAAATCTATTGCTGTGATTTCACAATGTAAGGATTTGATTGATCATGATCCCCAGAATTATTATGCAAAATTGACCATGGCAGAGGCCTATCTTAAACGCGAAAATTATTCAGGAGCCATAGAGATTTCTCGGGATCTGATCAAAAGGGGAGAGTCCGAACTAGAGGCCTCAAAAGTATTACTCAATGCTCTTCTTGCTACTCGGGACTATGTCGCACTTCGAGAAGTATTAGAGCACCATCGCCATGACTTGCTTCCTCAAAAAGAATTTCACGATCATTATGCCCAAATATACCCAACGGAACTCATGCTCCGAAAAGAGGTGCTTGCCAACAGGGCTCAGACGGAAAAGAGTTTAGAAGCGAGGTTATCCTATTGCCGTCAACTTATTGAGAGCGTAGCCCTGGATGAGGCCTTGGTTGAATTGCAAGTGATTTCCAGACAACTGGATCATTACCAAATCAGTTATTACCTCGGATTGTGTTTCCTCGAAATGGGGAACTACTTTTCTGCAGCGGCTTATTTCAAGAAGGCTTTGGAGAAACTCTCTATCGAGACTTCTCCGGAGTATTTATTGATTATGGAACAATTGGCTCGAACCTATGAAATTCTGGGGGACATTGATAAAGGGCTTGAAAGCTATAGAAAAGTTTTGGAGATAGATTATTTGCGAGAGGATGTAAAGGAGCGTGAAGAGGCTCTTAAAAATTGTCCCTACTTGGAGGTGACGGGGAAGTCCCTGATTGCGGTGGCACGTGACAGGGATGCAACCGATATTACGCTGCTATTTAACCGAAACGTTCTTCGCAAAAAGGCACGAGAGACTTACGATGTTTCGATGGGGATTCTCAAGAATAACGAAGCGGTCGAAGAGATCTTTCGTGGCAAGATGAACTCTGCGACTGATTTGATTAACATGGCCTTGCTGATGGATCCTGCTCACCACAACATTCTCAATAACCATGGAGTATTATTTCTCATCTCTGGGGATTATCGTCAGGCCATGAAGATTTTTGAAAAAATACTAAAAACTCGACCCTCCTTCTCGGCAGGGGCACTTTATAATTTGGCTTTTTGTTTTACATATGGGCTTGCGAGATATGACGAGGCGAAGAAACTTCTTATGAAGCTTGCAGAGCTCGACGATCAGTTGAAAGAGGCGCACTTGATGGCTGGAGATATCGCCTATTTCCAAGGAGATGTTTCGCTGGCTCGTGAAGAGTGGACACGGTACCGAGACTCAGGGCTTTTACCGATGATTGCCAGCCGCCGACTCTTCGATATTGATTTTGTTCCTTCATTTTAGACTGGGGCTTCTCATTGGGTTGGGGACATTCTGTTTGGCTCAGACTGTTTCGCTAGAAGCTGACTATTTGCGATATGACCAGGACGAATCGGTGTGGGCCTCAGGAAATGTTCATTTGGTTTATGGAGAGATCACGCTTGATGCAAAACAGATGACTCTGTATGCCCGTCAAAATCGTGTGGTTGCCCAAGAGGGTGTGTCCGTGAATTTCCGTGGGCGTCGGTTCTATTCAAAAAAAATGGTCTATGCACTGAAAGACGAAGATATTTCCTTTAATGTGTTCAGTGCGACCCTCATGCCCATTGAGGCGGAGGGGCCACTTTATTTTGAATCTGATGAGCTTCAAAAGCATGGAGAAGTCTATACCGGTGGACGTTCTCGTTTTTCCTCCTGTCCGCCGGATCGCGCGTATTACTCGATTGAGGCAAGGAAGTTTGTGTTTTACCCTAGAAGCAGAATCGAAGGATATGATGTCTATGCCCATGCCGGAGGGATCCCCATTTTTTACAGCCCTTATTATGAGTTTGCTCTGGGATATCGCAATCCTCTTTATTTATTTCCGGCCATTGGGAGCAGTTTTGCAGAAGGTGCCTATGTGAAGAGTACGGTGATTTATCATGTGAATCGAGATTTGCAAACAAATCTTTATTTCGATGTGCTTGAGCGAATGGGATACGGCTCGGGTGTTAAAGCATGGGTAAACAAATCTTCCAAATTCCCCTCAGAAATTTATGCCTATGGCATCGCTCCCTCTCAATATGCATTGGCGTTTCGTCAAAGTGCGATTTTGTCTACTCAGGAAGATTACGATCTCTCGATGGTACGGCGTCGAATGATTCAGCCCAATGGAAACCCTGAGAACAACGAACAATGGCTCTTGCGACTTCGAAATCCTGTAGCCGGAAGCTGGGTGTATCGACAGGATTACAACTACCTCTATCGACAAACGCGTCAAACCCTCGAAGGAGAATTTCATTCGGGAGAGCCATGGCAGAAAATTTGGCTGAGTCGTTACCTTCAGAATGACACCCTGTCTGCTCAGGATCAATTGACCCATCAGGTGCGAATGGGTAACCTAGAACAGCGACTGCAAATCGATCAAACACGAAGCGGGAGCCTTGGCCAACAGACCACTCTGGTGGATGAAAAAATGACGTACGCCTTTTCAAGTGAGTGGAGGGGTGCACTGGATGCACAGTATCGTGAGGTGATGGAGAGCGGGGATCAATGGTTATCCCCACGATTGTCACTTCTGTATAAACCGGTTCGTTCGTCTCCTGGATGGGGTATCGATCAGATAGAATTCAAAACAAACAGGGTGCTGGAGCTCAATCCGCTGGCCGTGAGTGCCAATCAAGGCCGAGAAATGACCGAGGCTCTTTCGGAAGTTTCTGTGAGCACCTATCCTTGGTCATGGGGTAGCTTTGACTATACCTCAAGAACTGTTCTGGGAAGATATCATGAAAGAAAAAATGTAGGTGTGATCTGGGAAACAACCGCTTCACGATTGCTTTACGCGAGCCAGTGGTCAGGCACATTTTTGAGAATGAGTCAGTGGGAGATGTCCGCCCGTCTGGGGCTGGATCAGTCCCTCTACGATACCGGTGACAAACAGTTCGAAACTCAGGAGACATGGGTGTCTCGCTGGTTCCCTTTTCGACAGCTGGGAAGCGAATGGACCTACACGAGAAGAGCCCATCATGGGTACACTCCCTTTTATTTTGATGAACTTAAAAGCGACGAGCAGCAGTGGCGTCATGTTTTGAGCTGGGAACCGCTAAATCGCTTGCGATTTCAGGTGGAAGACCGTTACAATCTCAGAAACAGTCTTCGAGAACCCGAGCGGTATACTCTTGTTTATGAATCTACCAGGAACACCGTGGTCGGATTTACAACGGGTTATGATGATTCACGCAGAGTTTGGGACTCTTTGCAAAGTTGGGTCAAGTTGCAGAAGGACGAGGAGAATTACCTGCTCATGAACACCAGCTACAGTTTAATGAAGGGGCAGATCGATAGCAGTCTCATTTCATTCGGATCCAGTTGGGAAAATCGAGATCACTGGAAGGTGAAGGGTGCTTTGCAATGGAATGTAGCTCAAATGGCTTTTCGAACACAAAATTTGTCCGTGATTCGGGACATGGGATGTGTTCAGATGAGTTATGCTTGGAACGATTTTAGACAAGAACATGTGTTCATGGTCAGCGTAAAAGCTTTCCCTGAGGAAACTATTGGTCTGGGCCTGGGGCCTTATGGTGCCCAGCTCAGAGGGCTTGGAGAGACGAATGTCCAACGTTAGGGTCGGTCTTATGGTCGCTTTATGCGGATTGCTCCTCTCAGGGTGCGGGGAAGTCGTTACCGGAGCGAAACCTACGGCTACTACGACACTTCACGTGGAGGTTCAATTGAGTTCGGCCTACTCCTCTGGAGCTTATCGGTATTTGCTTATCTATGGGAAACAGGCTCAGGCAACCGCAGGGAAGTCCTATTATCAATTTGTTCCGGGGGAGAGCGGTGTCGACAGTGCCACGGGCTTTGTTCCTGAAGCAGGGGTGACCACCGGTGTGCGGATCCAATACTATTATCAGACTTATTTTTCCGCTTGGTCGGATATCTTTGTGCTGGATAGTTCTGCTCAGGTCAACTGGGTTTATCCCAGTGGAAATGTTTTTCCAGTGACGGCGGACATGGCAAGTCATAGTGCGTTTTTGACCTCGGGTACTCTGGTCGCGCCAGACAGTTCTATCATGACCTGGGGAAACAGCATCTCTTATAGCGGGGGGATTTATGTCGACCTTGCGCTCAGTCGCCTCAAGAATCCGCCCAATGCGGGCGATATCATGGTTTTGACGATTCTTACCCTTGATCCTGCTAGTCACAGGATCATGGACAGTCTTTCGATACAGGTGACGAATCAGCTCGGAGAGCCAGTTTTAGGTTCGGGGGCGACGGATGTGGGGGTTGCAGGTAATCTCGATTTATTGGCCTGGAAGGTGCGGGTATTATGATCTTCTTGGGGCTCATAGCTGCGGCAGGTCTGGCGGCCTCATATTACTTCAATCTGTTTCCTTTGGTTTGGATGATTCTTGCGGGTTTTTTTGTTTATTATGAACGAGTCGGCGGTCGAGTACTCAACCGTCGTTTTCTGATGGTTCTTAGCGTGTTTATTCTCTTACACAATAGCTGGATGCTTTCACTCTCACCCTGGGAAGGGATGGCGATTATTCTCGCGGGCTATCTGATCTCAACCTTATACTTCCTCGCCTGGTTCGTTCTTGCCTTCAAAGTCATGTCATGGTTCAGCCAGGAACGGTTTGCGACTATTTGGGTCGCCGCGATTTTTGTTTTTGTCGAGAGAGCCATGACTTGGGGCCCCTGGGGGTATCCGTTCTTTAGTTTATACCTGACACAGGCATACTCTTCCATCCTTTCGTTTTGCGACATTCCCTGGATGGGTTCAAGTCTCCTCTCGTTCGTGATGCTGGTGACTTGCGGGGTGGCGGCAAGATTGATTCTGAGGGTGGGTTCGAGGAACAGACGATTGTACGAGGGGTTTGCTATTTTCTTTCTTTTCATGGGATTACTGATCGTCACGGATAAGCTTCATGGCAAGGAGACCCGATCAGATTTACGCCAAATTCGTATTGCCTTGATTCAACCCAACATTCCCGAACGGGAGAAGCTGAACTCGATCTTCTACGAGAAACATCTTGATTACTATATTCGACTGCTCCGATATGTCAAAGCGCAGGAACCGTCCACGCAGGTTTTTGTCTTCCCAGAGAGCATCGTTTCTGCATTGTGGGAAACTCGGATTGCCGACAGATTGAACAGAGAGGCACTCCTGACCCCATCGGATTTGTTGATATATGGCTTGCCCGTTTCACGGGGAGGGCAAATTTATAATGGAGTACTCTTTTTCGGACAAGGCGAGAATCGAAAGAACTACTTGAAACGCCAATTGGTTCCTTTTGGGGAATATGCCCCTTTTAAATTTTGGGAGAACCATTCTATTTATTCCTTTTCCCGAGGTCCCGTGAACAGACCGGTCGAGATTCGCAGTGTGAAATATGGGGTAGCCGTTTGTTTCGAGTCTGCGTTTCCAGCTGTTTTCGAAAAGTTTCGTTTGTCGGATATCCTTGTGGTGCTCACCAACGACGCCTGGTTTAACGATGCTTTCAAGGAGCTTCACTTGCGTACCGCTATCTTTCGAGCCGCCGAGCTTCGCAAGTTTCTTCTTTTTGTGAACAACAGCGGATACAGTGCCATTATTGATCCTCGCGGAAAAGTCCTCCAGAGGCTTCCTGCTGGGAAGGCCGGATATGTGAGCTATACGATTCGGTTTTAGGGTCGCCCCAAAATAGAGTGGCTTGAAATATATAAAGGTTGTGTATAATATACATACAAAGATTGCATGAGGTGACGCGATGAAATCAGCCATTATTAATATCTCATTTAACCAGGATTTGTTGCGACAGCTGGACTTGCTAGCTAAGGAGGAGTCGCGATCCCGGTCTGAGTTAATCCGTGAGGCAACACGAATGTACATTGAGCGTCGAAAGCGTTGGGATACCCTGTTTTCGACGGTGGCGTCACGGGCGAAAGCTACGGATTTATCTCAGGAGGATATTGTGCGTGAGATTCGTCTGGTGCGAAAGCAACGAAGACGATAGCCGTGTTTCGGGTTGTCTTGGATACCAATGTTCTAATTTCCGCAATCGTATTCGGAGGAATTCCGCGAACTCTGTTCAATAAAGTTATCGAAGAGAGTCTTGAAATGGGACTCTCGGATGATTTGCTGGATGAAACCAAAGATGTTCTTGGGCGACCTAAGTTTGGTCTCCGGAAAAGTGAACACCATGCCGTCATTCAAGAGTTAGAGAGGTTGGCGACTTGGGTTTTCCCCGAAGAATCTATTGCTCAGATTGAAGATGATCCTGATGACAACCGAGTGTTGGAGTGCGCGGTAGCATTCGATGCGAACTTCATTATTTCAGGAGATGAACACTTGCTTACGTTAAAAAATTTTCAGAAAATCGACATTCTGACCCCTGCAGAATTTATCAAAATGTACGGTTAATGTAATCTTTGAAATATGCTATTTTTTGCATGTTTAAGAATTGTAATTTTGGGGAATAGTGATGGATAAAGAAGTAGAGAAAGGATAGGTGGGATGCTATGGGAGCAGAACATGTTAAAAGTGTGAATAAAGCAGGGGAACACAAATCTGACAATAATTCAGGTCTACCGATGAACATATTGAATAAAGCTGAAAAACAGGCATTTGATAAAAATAATTCGGGATCAGCTATAAGTAGGCTTGCTACTTCAATGGATCGTATTGTGCCCCCTGATGGGGAGTGGGCAGCGAAACATGAAGGATTTATTACTATTAAAAATTATAGTCCTGTTGCGATAGATATAGAATCGAGATATGACAAAACTTATTTGAGATATGTGGATGTTCGTAATCTGGCAAGATCTATCTTGAAACTTGTGGAGGAGAATAAGGGAAAACTGAATGACCGTACAGCGTCTCCCGAGCTTATGAGAATTCGGAATGCCGTTTTAGAAAAGGGAATCAAGATAGGGGCTGATCGTGAACTTGGTTCAGAAAATGACGTAAAGAATGTGTTTGACTTTTATAAAGTAATGGACTTGCGAGGGGAGGTTTTTATGGAGTACCGACCATATGATGACGATCCTAATGCAAAGGAAAAAACCGTTTTTATCAACAGCACTACGTTAGATAATTTGCTTAAATTATATAATCAGTTCAATAAAAAACATCCCAATTGACACCATCTTCAAAACGGTGAATAATTAGACCTGTTATGAAAGACAAAATACATCCTGATGTGAAAGATGTTCTGGCGACCTGCGTTTGCGGGGCTACTTACCAGACGGTATCGACCCAAGCCGAGATTCGTGTAGATATTTGCGGTGCTTGCCACCCCTTCTACACCGGCACAGAGAAGGTCATGGATACCGAAGGCCGAGTCGAACGCTTTAAACGTCAATACAGCCGGAAATAGCGGCTTTTCACCCCTCGTGAAAATTACACTGCTCACGCATACTCCTGAGCCGGTAAAAACTATTTATATAGCTTGCCGCACCTGCTATAGCAAAACTCCTCCCTCCGAAATGGGCGATGTGCCCCAGGAAAAAATGACAAAGCTGATCCGGCATACGATGGAGTCTGGACATCATTCCGTTTTGGAACACGTCACCTTTTCCTTCGCGGTTGAGGGTGTGAGCCGAGCCTTAACCCATCAGCTGGTTCGTCACCGCCTAGCATCCTATGCTCAACAGTCTCAGCGCTACGTGACGTATGAGGAGGGAACGCTGAACTTCGTAACGCCAAAATCGATTGAAGCCACGGCACTCAAGACCTATAACGCGTTTATGGCAGAGTCCGCACGGGTCTATGAGGAGCTGGTCGCCAGCGGAGTTCCCGCAGAAGACGCACGCTATGTGCTACCCAATGCAACGGTTACTCAGATCGTTGTTACCATGAACTACCGAGAGCTGATTCAATTCTGCCGCCTCCGTCTCTGTTTTCGTGCCCAATGGGAAATCACGGAAATGACGCATTTGATGAAAAAGGAAATGATTAAAGTCTCCCGTTTCTTGGGAAATTATCTGCAGCCGAAATGCCAGCATCTGGGCTATTGTGATGAAACAGAGCCCTGTGGCAAATATCAGTTTCCCCCGGAGAGTTCTGTGGTGAAAGCTCATCGGAAGGAGCTTGAACTCTAATGGGCTACATTGGCGGTCAAGCACTGATTGAAGGCGTCATGATGAAGGGGGATCATTATGTGGCCACGGCTATTTACGGGCCGGATCTTGGGTCGTCTTCGCCCAGCAACCAGACGCTTATTGTTGAAAAGCATCCGTTTCAATCCCTGACTGAACGCTTTTGGTTCCTGAAGATTCCTGTGTTGCGCGGATTTATTGCGCTGGTGGAGATGATGATCCTGGGCATGAAAACACTGATGTACTCGGTGAATGTGTCAGAACCCGAAGACAAGCAGGTTTCAAAGAACGAAATGACGGGCTCGCTTCTTTTGAGTTTGGCAGTCTCCGTGATTCTCTTCGTTGTTATTCCAGCCAGTTTTTTTAATTTTCTGCGAACGCATTATGGCGGACTCAATATTGTTGTCCTGAATGCTTGTGAGGGGTTGTTTCGAATGAGCCTGTTTCTCGGTTTTATTGCCTCGACACAGTTGATGAAGGACATGCTTTCGGTCTATGCTTATCACGGTGCGGAACACAAGGTCGTCAATGCCTATGAAGCTGGAGCTCCCCTTACGGTGGAGGGAGTGAAACCTTATTCTCGTATCCATCTTCGCTGTGGCACAACGTTTATTATGGTGGTTTTGTTGGTGTCGATTATTGTGTTTTCTCTCATCGGCCGGCAGGATCTGTTACATCGAATCGCCTTTAAACTACTGTTATTTCCTGTGATATCCGGAATATCGTATGAATTCATTCGGCTTGCGGCAAAATTTTCGACGAACCCTTTGGCGAAAATCTTGCTTTTTCCTGGGAAGTTGGTACAACGGATGACGACACGCGAGCCCGGCGAAAAGGAGCTCAATGCTGCGATTGCAGCGATAAAGGAAGTCATTTAGACCCCAAAGCCTATGTTTGAAAAATTTCAAGAATTGGAACAGAAATTTATCAGTCTTGAAGCGGAAATGTCTTCGCCGGATGTTCTGTCGGATATTAATCGGTACAATGATCTCAATCGAAAACGAGCCGAACTTGAAGAGACTGTTCGGGTGTTTCGTGAGTATAGGGGGGTTCAAAAGGATATCGGAGGTACCCGTGAGCTTCTCGCAGAGAGCCATGATCCAGAATTTACGCAGATGGTGGCTGAAGAGCTTTCTGCCTTAGAGCTTCAAGAAAAAGATCTTCACCAGCAACTAATGATCCTCTTGCTTCCCGTGGATCCCAATGACCGCAAGAATGCCTATTTGGAAATTCGAAGCGGAACAGGCGGAGAAGAAGCGGCTCTTTTTGCGCGAGATCTGTTTGAGATGTACACACGTTTTTCAGCCAAACAGGGTTGGGTGACCGAAGTGGTTGATTTTACGTCGGCGGATGCGGGTGGTTTTGCAAAAGTGGTGGTTTACATTACAGGGAATAAGGTTTTCAGCCGATTGAAGTTTGAGAGCGGAACGCATCGCGTTCAGCGAGTTCCTGCCACAGAAGCCAGCGGTCGGATACATACTTCGGCGGCAACCGTTGCGATTATGCCGGAGGCGGATGAAGTGGATATTAAGATCAATCCCGTTGATTTGAAGATCGATACCTTTCGTTCCAGTGGGGCAGGGGGACAACATATTAACAAGACCGAATCGGCGATACGCATTACCCATGTCCCAACAGGTTTGGTGGTTGCTTGCCAGGAGGATCGTTCTCAACATAAAAATAAAGATAAAGCGATGAAGCTTCTCATGGCCAAACTCTGGGAACAGCAAGAAGAAGAGCGGCTCAAACTTGAGCATGCAACGCGTAAAATGCAAGTGGGCTCAGGGGATCGTAGCGAGAAAATTCGCACCTACAACTATCCTCAAGGACGGGTGACAGATCATCGGATTGGGCTCACCCTCCATAAACTTGATGCAGTGATGCTCGGGGATCTGGATGACATTATTGACGCCCTTATTGTGGCGGATCGGATGGAGAAGCTCCAGAGGATTTAACAATGATGAATCTTTTTTATGACTGAGTCCTGGTCGATTAAACGGCTTTTGGATTGGTCGACGGACTATTTTCTTTCACATGGTATTGACTCTCCGAATCTAACGTCTCAGCTTCTTCTTGCCGATATCCTTGGGATGCGACGATTGGATCTTTTTTTGGCCTTTGACCGAGTTTTGGTGCGCTCTGAGCTGGATCGGTATAAGGAGTACGTGAGGCGCCGTTTAAGGCGAGAACCGCTCGACTATATTATTGCCTCAAGTGAGTTTCTCGGATTACGGTTTCATGTGAATGATCAGGTTCTCATTCCTCGTCCAGAAACAGAACTGCTGGCTGAGTTGGCACTAAAGTACTTAAAGTCGCATCCTACAGCCACCGTGGTGGATATCGGGACGGGTTCAGGGGTGCTTGCCATCACGGCGAAGACATCCTTCCCGGGTTGCACAGTGTGGGCGACTGATCTTTCGCCGGGTGCGCTAGTGATTGCGCAACAAAACGCCGCTGAACATGGTGCGGAAATCCGCTTTGAAGAAGGCTTTTTCCCAAGAAGTCTTTTGGCAGGCTTTACGGACGGACTTATCCTCTCTAATCCACCCTATATTCGGACTGCGGATATCCAGAGGCTTGAGCCGGAAGTGCGCGAATATGAGCCTCTGCTGGCATTGGATGGTGGAGAGGATGGTTTGTGGGTGATACGGCAAATTATCGGGCTGGTAGCCCGGTTGAAGCCGGCTCCAGCGCTCATGATGGAAATCGGGTATGATCAGCGTCCTGCGGTGGAAAACATGTTGAGAGAAAATCATCTCGAGCCAGCTGAGTTCATCAAAGATTTAGAGGGAATTGATCGAATCGTTTTCGTAGGAGCTGTAGCGTAGGAGAATACTCGCAACGTTTTATCGGTCTCGACTACGGCGAATCCAACGATAAAATACAATATATTCCCCTGCAATTTTTTAGATCTGCGTACGATAACTTAGGAGTTGGAACGAAATAACCTTTACAGATCATGCAGTATTTTTGATTTGGCTTCAAGGCTTGGAATCTTTCGCATAGTTTGGCTATGCGAAAGATTCCACAACGCAGAAGACGGACAAAAAGACAAATCAGATGTAAAGGTAGTTTCATGACAATGACTTAGTAGCAA
Source organism: uncultured Candidatus Marinamargulisbacteria bacterium (assembly GCA_964358175.1). GTDB lineage: Bacteria > Margulisbacteria > Riflemargulisbacteria > GWF2-35-9 > GWF2-35-9 > CAYHOI01. Next base: position 12,424 of record CAYHOI010000050.1, read on the forward strand.
TCATAAATAGGGTAAAGGAGGAATATCTATCATGAACAGAAAACTTGTAGCCATTACGGAGAATCTGTCTCAAGCTAAGAAATATGCGCACGAAGCACGTTTTTATCTCGGAGCTGGAAAATATATCGAAGCGATTAACGCCTACACTCAAGCGATACAACATCCTACAGAGACTAGAGATAAGGCCAGATATTACTGTAATCGGGGACTTGCGAAAGTCAATTTAAATGATTTAGATGGGGCAGTCAAGAGCGGGAAATATCAAGATGTCTTTTATTACAACAGGGCAAAGACACTATCTAGGCTGGGGAACTATAAGCTGGCAAGCGATTACTTCTTGTCTGCAATTTCTTTGAGCCAACTGGGCCATTGTAAGTACAGGGAGGAATTTGACGTAGCAGAAGTTTATAGCGCATATGGGGTTTCGATGTTCAGGCAAAATAATTTTGATAAGGCGATACTTGCTTTTAAGATTGCGCTTGAATGGGATCCCACCCGCATCGTTGATCAGTATTATATTGCAGTTGCTTACTATAATAATCTTGAGTTTTATAATGCAATACAGCATAGTCGCATTATTTTTGAACTGGAGACAGATAAAAAGGCGGCACTTCTAATGATAGCCCAATCACATTTAGCCCTAAACCAACACGCCGAAGCGATAAACGTCTTTTCCAAACTGCTTGAAATCGATCCGACTGACGAGATAATTATGAGTTTGCTCATTAAGTCCTATGAGAAGTGTGAACGTTGCGTCGAGGCGAAGAACGCAAGGAAGTTGCTTGAACGCATGAAATCATGGTCGAATCGGTAGCTACGAAGTGAGGATACATATGTTCAAAATCATCAGTATCGTAAACCAACCCGTCGTAGATGCCGAGGGATT
>CAYHOI010000051.1:0-13075 GCA_964358175.1 uncultured Candidatus Marinamargulisbacteria bacterium
AGGGCGGATAGAGGCGGAATTATTCGGCATTAAATTCCATAATGAGAATTGCTGAACATTTATAGCATAACCTTGACAATACAACCTTAAACAAATATATTCGGTAAGTTCGGAAATAAAATTAGGAGGGGAACGAATATGAGTAAGGGAAGAGTATTTTTGAAGAATTTGGGGAAAACGTTTTTGGTTTTAGGATTAGTGGGGATATCAAGTCTGTCATTTTCTGCCAACAAAGATTCCGGAGATGCACAGAAGGTTAGACTGATTGCAGCGATTGATACACTCGTGCATTCCTATCAGGCAGAGCGTGGAACGGCCGTTCAGTTTTTGAGTTCAAAGGTCAAAAATAATCCGTCGATATTGACTGAGCAACGTGATAATGTTGACGATAACACAGATGTAGTAAAAGAGAGACTTGATCTCTGTAAAATGGAGCTTTCTGCAAAGGCTTTAGAGCAAAATTCCCAACTTTCTGCACTTCGAGATAGTGTTTCAAATTCATCTATTCTTCCTAAGGTGTCAGCTGCAAAATATACCGAGATCATTTATGAATATTTTCGTATCATCAAAGAGGACATTACCCCAACGATCCAGGATCCGCGCATAAAAGCAGGACTTGTCTCCCACATGTACCTGATGCTTGGAAAAGATTTTTGTGGTCGTGAACGTGCAACCATAAGTGGGATTTTAAACGTCAATAAACCGATTGATGCAGACTCCCTTAAGGTGTTGAACAAATTAATTGATGAACAAGCGAGTAATCTCGATGATAAGTTTGTAAATAGCACAGAGGCTGATCTTAAAGACATGTATTTTGAAATAAAACAGGACAAGAACTACTCTGCCGCGTTGGAAGTGCGAAAAACAGTACTTGCCAAAGCAAACACAGGAGACTTTGGGATTACTACTCCAGAATGGTGGGCTGCTAAAACTGTGGTAATGAATCTGCTCAAAAAATTAGATGAAAAATCACTTCAGAAGTTATTGGCTATCGTCAAAAACTAGCGAAAAAACACATAACCCTTCCACAAAGAATTTGATGGAAGGGTTATGTGAACCCCTAAAGTTCCAGAAGTTCCTGATCGTGCATTTGAGCTTGTCGTTCCAAGAAGGATACTCGTCTCGTGACGAATTGTAGATCTAGCGAAGCGTCCAACCCAATTTTAGCTGAGCATATACCCCACCACATGCCTTCGGAGCAGTTTCGTGGATATCATTAGCTCGGGTGAGGGATGACTGGCCTTCAGCCTCTGACGAACCGTCTCTTCTGCAAGCTCTGGGGTGTTACATTGTTTACTTAAATGAGCCAAGAAAATATGCTTCGTGCGCTGACTATCTGTCAGCTCTGTCAAATATTGTGCTGTCTGTTCATTCGACAAGTGCCCCTGCTCACCCATAATTCTTGTTTTGAGCCCCCATGGCCGAGGGGATTTGAGCTGAAGTTCATGATCGTAATTGGACTCCATGATGTAAGCATCGCTGGCTTTAATCATTTGTTTTACACCATCGGTCAAATGTCCGCAATCTGTTGTAAAAGCAAGGCGATACCCCTGCCACTCGAAAAGAAATCCGATGGGATCCCCTGCGTCATCCTGCCCAGACCTGAGCCAGCCTCCATGAGGAACCTTGAAATATCGAATCGTCAAATCTCCTTCCTCACACATCGGCGTCGCAATCACATGGAGACGCTCAAGCAGATGACTCTCAGCCGAATGCCGTTTAAGAAGGATGTCCTTTGTTTTTTGACGAGTGTACACGGGAATAGACGTTTTCTTCAACAGTCCGATCAGGCCTGAAGTATGATCGCTATGGGCATGCGTAATAAAGATCCTTGAAAAGCTATCAGGCAGTAAATCAAATTCTCGAATCATCCGAACAAATGAGGAAAATGAGATTCCGATATCAACAATTACCCGAGTCTTATGCGCCTCAACAATATAACAATTCCCTGAACTTCCACTCGCAATAGGAATGAAGGAAAACATCCTACCGCTCTGCGACAGTAAAAAACTGCACAGCGGTGTACTCCTCTCCTGGCTCTAGGTTCACCAATGGCCAAACAATCTCTACTTCGAGATACTCAGTACACTGATAAAATTCTACACTGCATCCGTGGGGATAAACAACCTCCCCCTTCGGAAGCTCCCAGCGTTTTTCAAGTCTCATGTTGTCTGTCGTAATGGTCACAATCGGCTCCACCCCTACCCCACCGATTTTGTAATCCTGTCCCGTTTTCCCCATCAGCTCAAGATGAATACCCGTCGACTGTTCGGCTACAACGACATAAGCTTCTGACTTCAATTGATCCCACGATACCCTCTCTGGATAAGGGAAAACTTTCGGCTCCGAAGAGAGTTCACAGTCAACCCGTCGGTACGTCGTTGGGATCTGGCTGATGTTCCATAGCCCCCACTCTTGTGTGGTATCCCCAATATTACGAATCGTATTGACCACTTTGAGCGTATCGAGATCCTCAAAGTCAAATTGACGTGCCAAAACTATTCCGTTCCACGTCGGCGAAACAACATGAACGCCATCCTCATCAGCTATTTCATCCCACATGAGCTGATCGAATTCACTGATCGGAGGCCATCCCCAGCATTCCTGTGGCGCAACCCACAAAAAGTCTCCTCCCCAATTCTGCCAGCCGGACGTATTCAGGGGATCTTTTGGGGTAAACAGGAGATTCCCTTGACCTTCTCGTGACAGAGATACCATTCGTCCGCCATGGGAGGAATCAATTTGAACATTCAAAAAACTATTGCGAAGAATGGTCACTTTCGATGACGATCACGAGAAGCATAGTAGACGCCTGTTGATCCCAAAAGAATCAGGATCAAAATCCACCACCAACCAAACGGTTTTTTACCCCTGGTTTGATGTAGCACTTTGAGAGGCTCAAGTTTTGTCTGATCAAACGCAAGCAAGGATTCAATACGCACTTTACGAGTTAAGTTTTTGCCTTTATATCTCAAAGACAGGAGGTCTCCTGGAAGAGGACTTTTCCGCGTTTTTGGATGACGCAGTGTCGATAAATCTATTTTGGCACGGTAAACGCCGCTCTTCACATCGGTTTCTTGCAAAGCGATCATCGTGGGATAAGCATTCGGGGAAGTCCATACCATCACCTGAGCCGGAAACACATCCACACGGCTTGGATCGGAATCTACACCATTCACTTGAGTATAAACGTCTCTGAAAATTATCGAACCCTTCTCTGAAACCGGAACAGCATAGGAAGGATCGTGATGAAAGATTGTATTGCTTATTAATCTCGGCGAGGAATTCCCAAAATAAAAGTTCCAGTGTGTAAGATAGATATCTGAGATCAACAAATCCTTGGGTTCCTGACCCTCTGAGTCAACAAGAAACTGAACGTTTTGAATATGATCCAAATCGATCATCTTTGTCTGATCCACGTAGCCTTGCTGTTTATCATCCCATCCCATCCAAAAGTCACGCTGTCGAATCTTTTTTAAGTCCACATACCCATTTTTGTAATCATGCCCTATCCCTTTACTTGCTCTCCACGTATACCATCCCTCACCTTTGGCATCGTTCCAAGGATTAAACCCGTTGAGTACCGCAATGACTCCATTTTTATCTTGAATATCAATGCGTATTTGTCCCGGATCTTTTTTCAAATACATCTCCATAACGAAATCGTCCTTATCAGACCACTTCTCCACACCTTCCTGAAGTCCCCAAGCTCCAAAATAAGGATACTTGTCGCCAACATATTTCTTGGAAACTCTCATGACATTTCGCCCCCCAGTTTTGTCTGCGGACAATTGATAGGACTTCTCTTCCTCACCAGAAATCCACCAGGTCACCGGATATTTATCCTCGATATCTCCATCTTTGAAATCATCAACGGAGTACTTCAGTTGAGCGAGACCAACTTCATATTTTTTCACATATTTGCTCTCTTCGCGTGGGATAAGCGATAGCACACTGTGCCATTGAGCGGCGATGATGTCATGATCATCTTGGGTTTGAAGTCCTATTCTAAATACGCCTCGGTAAACACCAGTACCCGCACCCGTTTCAGTGAGCGTAACCATGATCGACTTTTGGGTCGCTACAGGATCCGACGTATGAATATCAAGGAAAATCTTATCCTGAGCACTTGGATCGCCATCCTGCCCACGAAGCTCCACATAAACAATCTGATTTCGAATCCTCTGAATACGTTGATGGTACGCAGAATCAGCGAACAGCAGGATATCATTCACCCGCTTTGGACGAGTTGCTCCCAGGTGGCGATTGATCCGAACAAGCTGCATATTATCAATATTCAGAACAGAATTCTGCTTTAGTCCACCCCCTGTACTGAATTCCACATTTAGAATCTGATTCAGTTTAATCTTTCGGGTTACGTCTATATTTTTCTCAAGGTGCGTGTCATAAGAGGTCCAAAAGGATCGATCTTTTAGGGGCTTAGGATCAATTTTTCTTTCTGCGACAGCTTGACCCACCTGAGAAGAAGAGCTCCAAAGATACCACCCCGCCCCCCTCTTGGGATCCCACGGATTATACTCGTTGACAACGGCCGTCTGACGATTTGTGTCTTCAATATCTACACGTATGTTGCCAGCATTTTCTTTCAGGTGAACCCACATGGTAAATGCGGATTTGTCTGTCCAGTTCATCAGATCTCCGCTGAGACCCCATTTTCCAAAATAGGGATATTCCTTATCAAAAAAAGATTTGTTCACTTGAAGCGAATTGGGTTTGGAAACTGCAAGCTTATTCGATACTGACAAGCGATAGGATCTTGTTTTCCCAACATTCTTAATTGCAAAAGGAATCGAATAGGCCTTATTCCAATCATTTGGCCCTACCCATACAAAATAGGGGTACTTCGAACCATCGATCAGGGCATTAAATTTAACAAATGTCCCATCGGTTGTAAAATCAAATCCATCCTCCGCCCACTGTTCATTCGTGTCAAATTTTATTTCACGATTTGAAATCTGATCAATCCGATCATTCGTCTGTATATATTTCTTTTCAATAATCTTTATCGTTTTATCCGTAACGAGTGAACCACTGAACCGATGTTTTGTCTGATCAGACGACCATCTCATTTTCCAAACATCACCCTCTTTCCAGATAAAATACCCCAACTTTGCCCCAGCGGGGTAAATCGGACGACCAGAGGCAGGATCCAGTGTGTCAACCCACCACGATTCAGGATCCTGCCCAGCGGACAAATCATCAAAACTATCAATTTTTGTACTAATGACAAAAGATCCTACTTTAAGCTGAACAGTTCGTCTCTTGTGACTTGAAGGTTGAAGCGTAACGGTATTACCTTGTGAAGCTCCTACTTGGTTGTTTGCTTGGATACTCGTTAGCCCCACCGTAAAGGAACCTTGGTATCTTCCAGAATTTTCAGAGGTCTCAATGAGCTCAATGGAGATATCGCCGCACCCCGGGAATCGATCAGAGGTTCGAAGCTTTAGTTCAAGCTTGTCATAGGTGCTGGGTGAACCATCTTGCCCCACCAGTTCGACATAAACCTTTTCCTGGGCAAGTGGCTTTCGCGGATCAATGGGATGCTTATAGGCTTCATCACTGTAGAGAGAGATACGATGAATTGAACGTGGTGCAACGTGTCCGATGAAATAATTAACCCTTTCCAGCGTCAAATTATCCATCAGAATTCGTGAAGAATCCTCCGTGCCTCCATGAACACACCACATAACATTTCGAATTTTACTCAAATCTAACTCTTTCGCACGATCCACATTACGATTCTCATCGAAAGACCAGCCCTTCCATCGATTTCGATATCGAATTGAAAACGGCTCAACTAACCCTGCATTTACCCCAATACCATAAGGATGATTGGATCGCCATTTATACCATCCGGCCCCCTTACGATCATTCCAAGGATTGTATTCATTCAAAATCCCAACGGTTCCCTTGGCATCCTGAATATCCACACGAATTGGCCCTACATCGTGCTCCAGATAGAGATCCAAAGAAAATTCATCGAACTTGGTCCAGTCGGCATGTTCCGCGTTAAAAAGGACTCCCCCTAAATACGGATAGGGCTTGCCAATATACTTCTTGTCCACTTGCAGAGAGAATCGCGAATTAACAGCTTTTTCATGATTGAGCTTAAGCTTATAGGTGCCCGTATCCCCCGAATTTCTGAGCACGAGCGGTGCACCAAAAGCTGTATCACGATTCACACCAATCGCGAATGCATTGGACTCATAGTAACCATTTAATTTCATATCAAAAACAACAAATTGCCCCTGAACCGTAAAATCAATCCCTGTGGAAGATTTATCTTCGACACAAGTAAAGTTGATTGACTTCCTGAGCGTCTGAATATGATCCTTAGCGTGGAGATCAACAACTTTGGCTGTATCGATGTATCCATCTGTCAGGATCATCCCGCTAAAAACATCATGACCTGAATTACCCAAGAATCGAATATGCCATTCCTTGTCCTTCCAAATATAGATACCTTTGTCTTTCCCTATAACAAATTTTGGCTTACCAGAATTAGGTTTCAATGCGTCACTCCACCATGCCATTGGGTTGGCATCAAAGGCTGACCCATCTTCAAAATCTTCAATGACCTGAGTAAGATTCACGCGACCGATTCTGTAGGTTTTACGAAGTGATGGTTTATCCGAATCGATAAAGGTTAAATACTTCCCCAAACTTCCCGCAACACGATCTGCCGCATCGCTACTCTCCAAACCAATCGTCCCCATTGCCTTGTAAAGACCTGAATTTGGCTTTGTTTCCACCACTTTCAGGATGATGGGACTCGCACCCTTCTGTGTGGTTTCAACTTTTACATAGAAAAAATCACGATGACGGGGATTGCGGTCTTTTCCTCTTGCAAGGACAAAGAAATTTTCTGCATTGATATGGTCGACTGCTTTGTATTGGTAGTCTCGATCTAAATAGACATCAAAATCTTGAATATCAGGCACCTTATTTTCAGGCCGATATAAATTCTGAACCACCCCAGCAAAAAAGGCAAGCCCAAGCCATGTCCAGGTATTGCTGTAATAGTCCATTTGACTGTTCCACTCCGAATGGTCAAATATCGTCCAGTAGCCCCCGGCCTTATCCGTACAATACCAACCATCTCCTTTGTGGTAGGGGATGCCAATCTCAGCCTTTGGATTTCTCTTTTCTGGAGGAGTCTGTCGTGCAATATTTCTGGCAGACTCCTTCTTTAACTGATCCTCTGGGATCATATAGGATCGTTTGCTGAATCCGTTTGCTTCAGGGGTAATCAGCGGAGAAACAAGCCGTTCAATCATGTCAAACGATTTTGAGTTCGGTGCCATCAGGTATGACGCATAAAAATACGAGAGATAGACCCCATATTGACCACAGTTGGCTCGTGAAGCCGTCTGATTTTCCACATAGGTCTTCCCTGGATCCGGCTCATAATTGCCCTCATACATGGTATAGCCTCCATCATGCCAATAAACAGAAGCCAACTTTTGAGATTCGTTATAGTTGGGTGTTTTCTTCCAATCTCCACGTTTATCATGGAGTCTGTAATATAAAAAATCATAAGGGCCACTGCTACTAAGTTGTTTCAAGTACTCCGCAGCTCGCTTGTCTCGATTCCACGCATAATCAACTGCGACTCGCCAAAGAGCCCGAAATGCGTCCGTTCCGAACTCTGCCTCTTCCCGCTCCGCTCCATCCACGACTTGACCATTCTTATCAAGACTTAACCAGTCAGGGACAAGGTTCGCTCTGGGCCATCGTTGACGTTTATGTGGATTTTGGTTGTGGCTAATCCCTCGTTTGTCGATCCAGCTTGACAACATAGCCGTAGAAGAATCCCGGAAAATACGATAAGAGGAATCCACAAGATCAAGCCAGTTATGTTCTGGATCGAAATCGTCAAACACACGATAAGAAAATGGGGAAAGATATCCTGGCTCAATAGCACGCAGACCATTTCCACCTGCCAAATACCGATATTCTCTCTTTACATAGGTTTCCTTTTTCCAAATATCATTCAAAACCTGTTGAGCATTATGGGCATAGTCCTGATATTTATCTCCCTTTCTGCTCCCCCACAACTTGTCAGCATAAATCAGTGCAAGGGCAATGTCTTGATCCGCATCGGTAGCAGAATCCCACCCGTCCCGCCAGGGTTCATTGGGATTATGTCCTTCCGAGGGGGGTTGCCATCGGTAATAAATAACCCCGTCCTCTCGAATCCCCTTGCGATCCCGCTCTGCGATCGTAGGGGACCATCTCCATGAAAATAAGTGATCACGATCAATCCCCAGCTCATCAACATGACGCCAACCATTGTCAGGACTATTCACATCTTTCCAAAAGTAGACATACTTCATCTCACTGTGCTGAAGATTATCCTTTACCCAATTCCAAACACGATCAAAGGCTTGGCGATCTTTCATCCAGACCGCACGAAGCAAAGCATAAGAACCTGATTCACTCACTGCTGCTAATTCAAAGGGTTTTTTGGGATCCGACCAATCAATATCTTTTATGCCATCATTATCCTGATCGCCCCCATCCATAAATGCGTTCGGCCGACCATCATCCCCAATCATTTTCGGATGCTTAAACTTCTCTGACCACCAATCTCCCTCAAATCCCTCACGATTCTTAAAATGGTTCCAGGTCGTACTTAGTATCGAATAAGCACTTTTTCGATATTTTTGGAGTTCTGCCGATTTTCGTCCCTGCTGGTGACAACCGCGAAGGAGCAGTATAACAACAATAACCGCAACAGAAATTAAAGCAAGTGCAAACTTTGACCGAGTCTCTCTTTGTTTGGGATTCAATGGTTCGGAAGACACGCCTATCCTTTCACTGCCCCAGCCGTCAACCCCTTCACAATGTGTTTCTGTAACAAAAAGAACAAGATTAGTACAGGTACAGTTGCTACCGTTGCGGCCGCCATCATGAGATCATAACGATTCTGATAATTTCCGACAAAAAGTCGAATTCCGATGGGAATGGTTAGGGTTTGTCCATTCGTGAGCACCCATGCAAACATCAGCTCATCCCATGCAGTCAGGAAAATATATATCCCCGTCGCAATAATTCCAGGAATAGCGAGGGGAAGACTGATCTTATAAAATACTTGGAACCCATTGCATCCATCAATTCGAGCAGACTCCTCAAGCTCGAAAGGAATGGTGGCAAAAAAGCTTCGCAAAATCCAGATAGAAAAAGGCACAAAGAAAGCGGTATAAATGAAGATAAGACCTGCGTATGTTCCCTTAATAGGGATTCCGGTCACATCTGTAACCCACTTAAACATGATAAAAAGCGGGATTAAATACATAATCTGTGGAATCATTTGGGTAGATAAAATGGCAATCCCAAATTCCCTATTTCCTCTGAAATTATAGCGAACAAGCGCGTAGGCAGCTAATGTTGCTAGAATCATGGAAAATATCATCGTAAAGCCCGAAATAATCACACTATTTTTAAGATACAATCCGAAATCAATATTCTTCCAAAGATCGCTATAATTGGAAAACTTCACCAAGCGATATCCCGGCTCAAGCTGTCTCTCCATATAGGGCTTGGACTGCCCCATCTTCATAAAGGACAGTCGTCCATGCGATGAACCCAAGATCAGATCTTCTCCAGAGAAGCACAAGGTTGTAAGCTCATTGCTGGTGTAGTCCCCCAAGTGATTGACCAGAACCCCATCCTTAAGTTCCTTCATTAGTTTTTTCTGATTTGCGATCACCTGATCCGTCTTTATATCAACCACCGTCAGTCCATCGGGGTGAGACACATACAATAAATTGTCACGGACTACAGCATCTTCAAAACGAATAACCCCATAGTTTTTCTGTTCAAGAACCTTGTTGGTTAGGAGGTCAATAAAGACAACCCCATTCTGTACCAAGAGCAACAGTCTGTCGCCTTCCCACGCAATGACTTTCTCAACTCCTGAGGGATAGTAGTTCTGCAGCTCGACACTTCGAACCACACGATCCTGTTCTAAATCAAATTGAAGGAGTGATTGATCCGTTCCCACAAATAGTTGCCCCTCTTTGAGGAAAAAGGATCGAAGAAAAGCAGACTCAGGTAACGGAAGATTAATCTCACGTTTCTTCTGTAAGGTTACTTTATCATACACAAATATTCTTCGGATTCCCTTGAGCTCGACTGTAAAATACAAATTCTTCTTACTCACCTCAATGGAGGTGTTCCCGAACTTATTCGTATCTACCCCACGAATAGGCATTGGGGTGTGCGCCAGAATCTTTAAAGTCTTTTTATCAATTTTGTATAGGCCACGGTTTGAGTTGCAAAAATAAAAATAAGCACCATTCTGAACGTAGTTCGAATCTTGTCCCTTAATGGTCAACCGTCCAAGAATCTTCTTTGTTTTCATATCCATTCGGGTAATACTCCCATCGATCGAAAACGCATAGAGGTCTGATCCCTCTGGGTAGATCGAATAGATATCTGTTTGAGCACGACTAAATCCAACATTCCCGCTCAAAATGTCATTGTTGTTTTTAAAGGAACAAAACACCATCCACGCAATCGGAAACAAGTTAATACAGAGCAACACGGTCATGACTGCCAGCAGAAGCCCTCTTTTGATTCGCTCAGCTTGGTAATAATGAAACAGTTTCACCTACGCTGCCTCCTCTGACTTTTTATAAAACCTAAACCAGATATTTACCGCAAGAATCATGACCAATAATAGGACAACCGAGGTCGCGGCTCCTGTACCAAAATCCCATCGCATAAAGGAATTCCTGAAAATGTTCGTCATCATGAGATCACCCCATTCCCCTGGAAATCCCGCCCCATTTCCGAACATCATCACAACAATATTAAACGAATAAACGTTATAAATCATTCCAAATAAAATAAGGATCATCCAAACGGGTTTGAGCATCGGCCAGGTCACTTTCCAAAAGGCCGTCCAGCGATTTGCGCCATCAATTTTCACAGCATCGTAAAGTTCTTGTGAAATACCCTGCAATCCTGCGAGCAGCATCATCATAGACATCGGCCAGAAACGCCAAATGGTTGGAATAATGATCGCCCAAATCGTATTGGGCCCGACCAACCAAAAGGGCTTGGTCTTCAGAAGGTGTAGCCAATCCACCAAAATAATATTAATAATCCCGATACTTTGTTGCCACATAAATCCCCAGAGTATTCCAGTGACATAGGTCGGAACAATCCATGAGAAAAGAAACAAAGTCCGAACCAGTGAGCGAGCACGAAACTCTAAATTGAGCATGAGGGCAACGATCATCCCAAGTCCAATTTGTCCTGCTGTTACAAACAAGGTATAAATCAAAGTATTTCGAATGGATTCGAAAATTCCTATACGCATGGGACTTCCAGGATTTAGTAAAACATCGTAGTAATTATTGAAGTATACAAAGGGTGCCCCAAGGTACTGGCTCAGGGTAAAATTATTTAGATTGAGAAATGACATGTAAATCCCCTGAATAATCGGTATGAGGTGCATCACGATCATCCCCAATACCGTCGGGGCAATGAAGACGTAGGCTATCCGGTACTTTCGGTAATAGTAATAAAAGGATGATTTTGAAGTCATCTTATCGGCCAATTATTTGCGATCTAAAATTGATGATACTTCCTTGTCTGCCAACTGCAGAATCTTTTCTATCTCAGCAATGCCGAAACTTGTTTTTGACTCCAGAACGTAGTCCCACATGATTCCAAACCGTCTTGCAAGAATAGGCTCAACCAATCCCCACGCAGGCACGCTTGGATAGGTAAGACCGTCCTTGACCGTTTCTTTAAACACAGCACGGCGACTGTCTTCCGTATAGTAAGGATCCTCAAACGCCTCCACGGTTGCAGGAAGAAACCCACTTCGCTTCGAATAGTCCACTTGGGCTTCCTTGGATGCCAAATACTTCAACACCTCCCAAGCTTCATTTTTGTGCTTTGAGCCTTTAAAAATCGCCAAATTGCTTCCACCGATAAAAGTCGCTTTTCCTTTCGGCCCCTCTGGATAGGGTGCAATATCAAAGCGCTTCGCAACATATGTATCGGATGCTCCTCCCTGTTCGGGCGATGTAATCAATCCTCGAAGTTCATTGGAGCCATCAAACATCACGGCGTATGAGCCATTATTGAAATCATTCTCGATTTGAGAGGTATTCTTCTCCAGACAGGTTCGGGGCACATATCCCTTTGTGACCAGGCTAATATAATAGTGCAATCCCTGTGCCACATCGTGAGTCCCCAAATTGCTAGACTTGAAATCATTGCTGAGGAAATTCCCACCCGCATTCCAAATCCATGGGGCCAAATTGTGAACGACATTCCAATCATTTTTTCCTGGGAATCCCAAGGGGGCAATTTTCTTGCCATCGATGATAAGATTGGCCTTTTGAATCGTTGCTAATGCCTTATCAAAGCTCTCCCAAGTCGCAAGATCTTTTTTGGTGAGGCCCAGTTTGTTAAATACATCTGTCCGATAATACATAGCACGAGCATCTACAAACCAAGGAATGGCTGTAATTTTGTTGGATCCCTCAATACTGGCCGTTCGCCACGAAGATGGCAAAAACGCGCTCGCCCCTCCGATTTCGTCAATCTGAGATGACAAATCATGTAAGGCACCCATACTGCTGATGGCCGCGACCCAAGTGGTTCCGAGCTGAACGATGTCTGGCGCATCCCCTGAAACTGCAGCTGTCGTAATCCGAACCCAAGCTGCTCCCCAATCCAAGGAAGTGATTTTCACTTTGATATTCTTATGTTTCTTGTAAAACCCCTCCAAAACCTTTTCGATATCGTTCACAGGCTCTAAGGAATTCGGCATAATCCATAAGGTTACTTCGACGGGTTTACTGCTATCCTCTGATGTTTTTTTCGCGGCACATCCGCTGATCAGGAATAAAGCACTCATCATTAATACCGCAATGCTGATTCGTCGAAATACGCTCATACGGCCACCTCATTAAAATTTGATTTTTGAATGATACCATCGGGGTAGTTACCCGTCAATTGAAAGGGAATCCATTCTCAGGGCGAGCGCATCTAAAATTGTGTTAATTTCGCCTCACCCCCTACCCCCCTC
>CAYHOI010000052.1:0-12702 GCA_964358175.1 uncultured Candidatus Marinamargulisbacteria bacterium
CACCAAATAAATACTGGCTTGGATGCTGAAAATGAACTCCGAAACTTTAGTGATTACACTCAATGGCAAAAACAATTGTGGCGAGGGAAAAGCGTGAAAGACATTAGTAGTGAGGCCATGAAAGCATTAAAAAATAAAAAAATATGATTAAGAAAAATATCTTTTTTGTCGTTCTGCTAATAGCGACCTTTTCGTCGGCGATAGTTAAGCAGGATCCTGTGGATGGTTCGATCAAAATTTATACGCGTGATCCCGCGAATTTGTTAATTATCTCCGCCAACGGCAATGTCGGCATCGGGACAACTGCGCCATCCACCAAGCTCGAAGTCGCCGGAACCGTGAGTGCCAGCGCGTTGGTGGTGAATGGGGGGATGGCTGTTAACGTTGGTGGGACGGCCGTAGGCCCACAATTACTGGTAGAGGGAGACGGTTCTGCATACAATGCTCAAATTGCTTTGCGTCGGGCGAATAGTACATCAGCAGGAGGAAATATTGACTGGTTAGGGAATACCAATGTTATTGGTGCCCGTATTGGGGTCAATGATGACATTGGTGGAGCGATGCAGTTTAAACTAGGCGGAACGGGTGTGTCCGGGGACACGAAATTGACGATCACAGGTGCTGGCAACGTCGGCATTGGCACGACTGCGCCGGCACAAAAACTAGAAGTGGCTGGTCGAGTTTTGGTAACGGGTAGTATGGTGGCAGGGGCTGGGGCTATTCAGATGACAAGCGATGATCCGGGTTTGAGATTTCAAAACAACGGTGTTAATTCTGTTGCGGATAATAGAATATATGATATTAGGCAAGTTAGTTATTCTCCCCTTTTGTGGAATTACTTACAGTTTAGAACGGTCAATGACGCAAATAATGTTTTTACTGAAAGATTGTCTTTGTCAAATAGTGGAGGCATGCATCTTGGTTCAACTTATTCAGATCCAGGGACGGGGAATTTAACAATAGAAGGCAACGTAGGTATCGGGACGACGATGCCAGCTGCAACCCTACAGGTAAGCAGCAACACCAACGGAACACCGATCTTGCAGGTGGGCAATGCCTTCGCCCCCTATTCACTGGTGGTCAGCACGAATGGCAATGTGGGTATTGGAATTGCTGATCCAGGGCAGAAGTTAGAGATTGCGGTTCCAGATGCTACAACCGCTTTCGTAGTCACAAATACAGGGAGCAGTAATAAACAATGGGGTTGGATACCCAGAGGTAATAATGCAGTCATAAGAGAAACTGGCGTAGCAGATGTAATGACTTTTCAAGCAGGTGGCAACGTCGGCATCGGGACGACGGCACCAGATGACAAGTTAGATGTTGTGGGTAATGTGCAAATTAATAGTGGAAGTTTATATGTAGGCAAGATTTATGATAATGACAATAGCACATATTATCTTGACCCAAATGCAGCCACTTCGGCTTTATTGGCTGGCAACGTCGGTATCGGGACTACTGCGCCGAGCGCGAAGTTGGATTTATACAATGCAGGAACGGGCACAGTTCTTCGTATTGGTGGAAATTCGATTGTCACATCCAATGCTGCTGGGTTAGATTTTTATGCAGTTAATGGTGAAGCCATGCCAGCGTATGCTCGTATTGGATTGGGTGTTGCTGGTGGGAGTGTTGGTCTTGAAACAGGGTATCTTGCCTTATCCACAATAAATGGTGGATCTCTTACTGAGAAAGCAAGAATTACCTCTGGAGGCAACGTCGGCATCGGAACCACTGCCCCCTCCACCAAGCTTGACGTCGCCGGAACGGTGAGCGCGAGCGCGTTGGTGGTCAATGGGGATATTCAAACAACATCAGCTAATGCGTTCTATTTTGGTGATTCAGCGACAGACGGCACGTGGCGCATTATCCGGTCGGGGAATAATCTGGTCTTTCAGCGTCGAGAGAGTGGGGTTTGGGTGGATAAGTCGATGGTGTTGCCATAGGGTAAGGAGGAGAGGAGTTGAATCATGGAGTTATCTGATAAAATCAAACATTGGCGCAAGCAGGCAAGGTATGATTTGGAAACAGCTATTACCATGCACGAATCGAGAAGGTATCTGTATACATCATTCATGTGCCAACAGGCCATCGAGAAAATGTTAAAGGCGATCTATCTTAAAATAAACAAGTCCGAGGCTCCAAAAACCCATAACCTACCCTATCTGGTCGCCCTTGTCGATAGTGATGGCTTGGCCTGCTTTCACTTGTTATTTGAACAGCTCACAGACTATTATATCAATACGAGGTATCCCGAGTATAAGGACAGTCTCGCGAAACGAGTTAATACCAAGACAAAATCGCTGGTTATTTTGCGAAAATCTCAGGAGTGTTTTCAATGGTTAGAACAATCGATCAACGAATAACGGAGTACATTGAGGATATCAATAAACTGTTGGGGGTTAAGTATGCGTATATCTTCGGATCCTATGTCAGAGAGGACTATGACCCGTATAACAGCGATATTGACATTGCTGTTTTCTCCGAGGCTATTAATTCGAGGAATAAGCATTCGTTTGTCAGGAAAGGACTTCGATTGATTTCTAAATATAAAATGAATTTCGAACCGTTCTTTTTTAATCTATCAGACTATGCTGAGCGTGATAACGATTTTATCCAGAAAGAAATCAAGCAAAAAGGGCATAAAATATGGGGTTAACCTGGTCTTTCAGCGTCGGGAGAGTGGGGCTTGGGTGGATAAGTCGATGGTGTTACCATAGGATGAGGAGAGAGGAGTTGAATGGATGACGTTGAATGATCGATCACCGGAATATTGGTGGATGATAGCCAGTCATGATATAGACGCTATTGAGGATTTAATGCGTGGGAAAAAACGCCACCCAGACATCGTGATCTACCATATCCATCAAGCAATAGAAAAACTGCTAAAGGCTACGCTTCTAGTGGCGAAAGGTGATGTCCACTTTAGTCACGATCTGGAACGTCTTCACAGTCTTCTTGTTGCAAAGCAACCCATCTACTCAGATATAGAAGATGATATTATCCTGTTGCACGCTTATTATCCAAGGTTAAGATATCCAAAATCTGACTTTATTGATGAGGGTGACCTTGATAAAGGTTTTTCAATCTATAAAAAGTTGCTAAAAATATTATCGAAAGAGGCTGTATTGAAGCGGCATAGGGGCGATCTCTGATAATGGATGTACCCTATTTAGAAGAAATTAAGGCAGAGATACTTCGAATTGTGAGACCACAACGTCTTATTCTTTTTGGAAGCTATGCCACGGGTATGGCGCGAGAGGAAAGTGATATTGATCTGGCGATGATTACGAATGATCACGGAAAACCATCGGCAGAGTATTATCTCAAGATCAAACGGGCGATCAAGTCTGAAAAGTATTCAGTCGATTTGCTCGTATTCTCTAGTGAGGAGTATGAGAGACAACGATCTGAAGGATGGCGAATCATCGAGGAGATCGAGTCGAAGGGAAAAATTGTTTATGAGGGGCATCCCTCGATGGTGTTACCATAGGATGAGGGGAGAGGAAGATATAAATGCTTAAAAAAATATTTACTTTATTATATACCATCGTTCTCCTGACGGTTTCTCAAGCATCGCTACAAGTCAGTGGCAACACCAACGGTATTCCTATTCTCTCGGCTGGGAATGGTGCTTATCCTAATGCGCTGGTCGTCAGCACCAACGGCAACATCGGCATCGGGATAACCGCCCCCTCTACCAAACTTGAAGTTGCCGGAACCGTGAGCGTGAGCGCGTTGCAAGTGAACGGCACAGCGAACGCGCTGGTATATCTGACCAATGGTGCGGATTTCGCGGAGTATTTTGACGCGGAAAACACGTGGAGAGCGATACGGGGAGATATCGTGGGGATTAATGCGAGTACAGGATTGGCACGGCTTTATCAGTCTGGCGATGCCTTCGCGGGGATTGTGTCTGATAAACCAGGATATATTGGCAACCATCAGTCACCTACAGGGAATCAGGTTTTGGTTGGACTTGTCGGCCAGCTGGACTATAATCACGCTCAGACAGTCTCACGTCAGGGACGTTTGTATACCAAGACGGCCAGCTAATGGGGGTATTGTTACGCAACGGAAAGGTGCTGATTCGATGAAGAAATCGTGGTTGACGGTTTGACATGTTATCACTAGTAACAAAACAAACGATTAGGGATGCGGTTACAGAGGCGGTTTCTACGGAATCGATTTATTTGTTTGGAAGTCAGGCTCAAGGTAATGCTCGAAAGGACAGCGATATTGATTTGGCCGTTATTTTGACAGCCGGAGGGTTTATGACCTATCAAGATCGAGTAGGTGCCAGAGTCTTATTATCTCGTCAACTGAAAGCGGTAAAAGCGGAGTATGACGTGGATTTAATTGTTTATACGAAAGACGAGTGGAAACAACTACAATCGAGCGATAGCTCCTTTATTCGTGCGATAAAGAATGGCGAGAAACTGGCATGAAGAAGAGCGCAGAAGTATGGTGGAGTCTCGCACAAGAAGATTTGGATGTTTCAAACGTCATGACCATGAATATATACTAAAACCGAAATGGTTTCCGGTTTTTTGTTGCTCTTAGCGAAAACCATTTCCGCAAGAGTATAGTTAAAAGGAGGAAATATAATGAACGCAGAAATCGTTATTAACTATCCAGAATCACTGCTGGATGTATTGCAAGAGTCAAAACAAGATTTTGAGAAAGAAGCTCGTATGTCATTAGGAGTGAAGCTTTTTGAGTTAGGACGTTTATCCTCTGGAATGGCGGCTCAATTAGCAGGGGTTACCCGAACTTTTTTTTTATTAAATTTAAGTCGCTATAATGTGCCGATGATATTGCTTGATCGGGATGAAATGGAGCATGATATTGAAAATGCGTAAGACAGATATAATTGTGGTTAATACAGGCCCTCTTCTAGCTTGGATAATTGCGTTGAATGATTTAAGCTTTCTAACAAGGTTATATAAAAGAGTAATTGTTCCCTTAGAAGTTTGTGAAGAAATTATGGTTGGCGGAAAATCAGGCTTGGGAATAAGTGATTTTATGAGGGCAGACTACCTGAACAAGCGAAAGGATAATACAAAAATCGCTAGTTTATTGTTAAATTCTTTAGACAAAGGGGAGGCTTCGGTCATTCAATTAGCACAGGATGAAGATGTTAAAACAGTTTGTATTGATGAAATAGTGGGTCGAAGAGTGGCCAGATTGTCTGGTTTGAAGGTAACGGGGTCTTTGGGTGTATTGTTGCGTGCTAAACAGGAAGGGTTGGATATAAATATAAAAAGCATTATTCAACGATTTAAGGAAAGCGGTGTTTGGATTTCAGAAGATTTAGGGAATTGGTGCATGGAACAAGCCGGTGAACTATAAACCAGCTGATCGGCGTATTGTTGCACAATGGAAAGGTGCTGATCCGATGAAAGCGAAGAACGTAATGAGTCAACGACGACGCGATAAAACAGTGAAAGATATTAGCGAGGTCATTAAGGCTCATCATCCTCAGGTGATTTATTTGGTGGGAAGTTATGCGAGTGGTCAGCCGAACGAGGATAGTGATATTGACTTCATTGTCGTGTCACAAGAGGATGAACGCCAATATTACTGCGACGTGATGAATGATTTATGGCATGTAGACGCATCCATTGACCTTTTGGTGTATGGGCAAGCGGAGTTCTCTATGAAGTTAAAGAATAACAGATATTTTAGAGATACGGTTAATCGAGGAAAGGTGCTTTATGGATCAGCTGTTGCGTGAGTGGATTCGCTATGCGGAAACGGATTTAAAATCCGCCGAATTGCAAATGGACCGAGAAGGTTTGTATCATATTAGCGTTTATCAGTCGCATCAGGCGGTGGAGAAAATTATTAAAGCCTATCTCGTTCAAAAAAAGATTGAAGAAGTCCCCAAAGTCCATGATTTGCGAAAACTGGTTATTTTTTCAAAACAGTTCGGGCTGGATCTTTCTTCGCAAAAAATGGATATTCTGGAGCTAGATTCATTCTTTCCAAAATTGCGGTATCCCTTTGGAGATGAGATATCCAGTGATGATGCTCATCGGTGCTTTAAAATAGCGTTTGAGCTTGTAGAGATGATCAAGTCATCTATGAACAGGAATGAATAGAGAAACAATAGCTTGAATGGAAAGGTGCTGATCCGATGAAAATGAAGGTCAATCGAGAACGTGTTGTCGCGGATGTCAGGGATGTGTTGGCGGGATTTAATCCTTTACAAGCGTTTATTTTCGGGTCGTATGCTTATGGAACGCCGACGCCGGATAGCGATGTGGATGTGCTGGTTGTTTCTGATGAAGAATCGAGGGGCTACTATCGAAAATTGGCGAAAGTTTTTTATGATCGGCAGATTCCTGTGGAACTCATGATATTCTCGTCTCAGATATTTAAAGACAGATTAAATTGGAATTATTTTGTTCAAGATATTGTTGCACAGGGAATCAGGGTGCGATGAACCGTTATCTCGACGAATGGCTATTTCTGATGGAAACGGATCTCTGTGCCGCCAGAGAATTGATGAAAAGCCCATTGTTTCATATTAGTGTTTACCATGCGCATCAAGCGGCCGAGAAAGCCTTGAAATCGCTGTTGATTTTTCATGGGGATCGAAAAGTCCCCAAAACACACGCATTGACGCAACTTTTCATTGAATGCGTTAAGAAGGATCCAAAATTGTCAGAGGCACTGGAGTTAGCAGTGATCCAATTGGATGAGTTTTTGCCAAGAACACGCTACCCCAAAGGAGATAGACTTGATCACGATGACGCAGTGACGGCCATGGAGTTATCCGACGAGATTGTAAAATTTGTGTCACAGTATATTTCGGAAAGGTGCTGATTCGATGAACCGACGAATAATTATACTGCTCAGTCTCCTTTGTGCCACGCTTTCTTTTGGGGTGATGGATTACAGCGGGGGCTACCTGCGCCTTTATCAGATCAACCCGACTGCGGGGATTTCTATCTCCGCCAACGGCAATGTGGGTATTGGCACGACGGTGCCGGGGGCACTTTTAGATGTAAAGGGAGCCTCCACAGGACGTACTTTGGTTGGAGTGCTATCAGATTCAACTGGCTATGGTGCGGTTGGGTTTCAATCCACACTTGCAGCGGCTAACTACGCTTTGGCTGGTAATTCTGTATTTACTTTGATAAATGCCCCCACTGGTGCTCCTATATCCTTTGCTATAAATAATGCCGAAAAGATGAGGGTGAATAGCGATGGCAACGTTGGCATCGGGACGGCGAATCCGGGAGTTAAACTTGATGTGGCGGGTGGCACGATCAGAGTACAAGATACTGGGATGGCTTCATCTGGGAAGGGCTTGGAATTAATATATATCCCCGGAACTGATAATGGCTATGTTCAAGCCTATAATCGTGATACTACCGCTTATAAAGTGCTTAATTTGGAAGGATCTAATGTATTATTGAATCCAAACAGTGGTGGCAATGTCGGGATAGCTATGGCAAGTCCGGGATATCCACTCCATGTCAACGGGAATATAGCGATGTCTCCGGCTGTTGCAAGCCGTCGATATTTTATGCTTGATAATACGAGTACGGGCACGGGGATGATGGTGCTTCAGGCGGGAGCTGGTTCTTCGGGCTACGGGGGAGCTCTTAACTTATATGCTCACTCACATGCTACCAAACCTGGTTGGGCGACGATTGGTCTTTCAGCAGGTTCCGGAGGAAAATTTACGGTCAACGATCAAGCGTTGGGAGACGGCACAGATGTATTCACCGTTCAACAAAACGGTAATGTGGGCATCGGGACGACGGTGCCTGATTACAAATTAGAAATCAGGACATCCGTTGCAAACGGTCGAGGAATAAATGTTTTACAAACTGGTTCATCTGGCACTAATATCGGTATCCTGGCAGATGCTTCGGGAGCTGGGACTACAAACTACGGCGGATATTTTTCCGCCTCGGGAGCTACCAACAATTACGGAGTTATCATTCCAGGCCCTGATGCAGGAATCAACAATTATACTTTGTATTCTTCCGGAACGGCCAAAGCATATTTTGCAGGCAACGTTGGCATCGGGACGGCGAGTCCGGGGGAAGCTCTTCATGTTGTTGGAAAAATTAAGTCCTCATCTAATTTAATTTGGGGTAATGGAGCTGTTGAGGCAGTTGGTACTCTTATATATGGCACTGATTGGAAGATAAGAGGAGGAGTTGGCGAAACACATAATATAGGAACATATGAGGGCAATGTAAATTTTGGGGCAAGCATAACCAATGGTGGAAATTATAATGTTAATATAACTCCAAGCGGGACAGGGTATACAATAATTAATGGCAATGTCGGTATCGGCACCACTGCGCCTGGCGAAAAGCTCGAAATATTGAGCAACATGACATCGATTGCCGAAGGAAATTTCGGTTTATCTATCTTGTCAGCATTGAGTCAAACTAAACTTGCATTTGGGGCAAGTAATGCTGGTGCTTACAGCGTTATTCAATCTTTGTTTAGTGGCACGTCGTGGTCAGGGCGACCGTTATCTCTCCAGCCCAACGGAGGCAATGTGGGGATTGGGACGGCGGTGCCGGGGTCTAAATTAGATATATACAACGCGGGTACGGGTACGGTTCTTCGTATTGGTGGAAATTCAACGGGAACAACCAACGACGCAGGACTTGATTTCTATGCGGTTAATGGGGGTGCTCGTCCAACTTATGCTCGGATTGGGTTAGGAGTTAACACTGGAGGTATTGGCGCTGAAACGGGTTATTTAGATTTCTCAACCATTTCAAATGGGTTTCTTTCTGAAAAAATGCGAATCACCGCTGGTGGCAATGTTGGCATCGGGACTGCGACACCGGACGAAATACTAACGGTCAAGAGCACAATCGGTTTTATGTCCGAGACGGGTAGTACACGCCTGAGGATAGCTGGGTCTGAATCAATGAATACAATCGCTACTTCAGGGGGGACACCTTTAAAGATTAGCACCACCGGAGGTAATAGCATAATGTTCCAAACGAATGGTGTTAATTTAATGACGTTTGGGATTAGCAACGTAGGCATCGGCACTGATTCTCCCTCCACCAAGCTTGACGTGGCGGGCACGGTGAGTGCGAGCGCGTTACAGGTGAACGGGGATATCTCCTATACCGGAGGTCTCTACGATGTTTCAGATCGTCGCCTCAAGACTCAGATAGATCCGCTGGCGGGATCCCTCGAAAAGTTACTTCATATCAACGGTGTCTATTATTACTTGAAAGCCAACATGAAGCTTGGTCGTCAGGTGGGGGTGATCGCGCAGGAGGTCGAGTCTGTATTGCCGGAAGCGGTACAGACCCAGTCCAGCGGAACCAAGATGGTTGACTATACCCGTCTTGTTCCACTACTTATCGAGGCGGTAAAGGCTCAGCAGAAACAGATTGAACAGTTGCGCTTGGAGCTGAATAGCCTGAGGCACGAGACGTTAAAGTGATTGCACTTTATAGATCTATTTTGTGTTATCATAATGAATGCATATTATAGGAGGCCACTTATGGGAACGATAACAATTAGAAATATTGATAATCAATTGAATGAAATTCTGAAACAGAATGCAAAAAAGAATAACTTGAGCTTGAATCGCTGGCTACTTCAAGTACTCAATCGAGTTGCGGGGAATGAGAAAAATGTCCAGCTTCAAACCCACCATGAATTGGATGCATTGTCGGGAGGATGGTCAAAGAAAGATGTGCAGGCATTCGATAAGAACACGAAGTTATTTGAACAAGTAGATGGGGAAATTTGGAAGTGAGACGCATTGCGATAGACACCAACGTGTACGTCGAATTTAAAAAGGGAAATAAGCAGGTCATTTCTGTTTTCCAAAATGTAGACTTTATCGGAATTGATCTAGTTGTTATTGCTGAATTATTGTCAGGATTTAGGTTGGGGCAACGTGAGAAGGAGAATAAAGACGAGTTGAATCAGTTTTTTATGTCTCCTCGTGTTCATATCATAGAAATAGATTTGGAAGTTGCCGAATATTACGCTCTTGTTGTGAGTCAATTAAGAAACAAAGGTAAACCCATCCCGACGAATGATATTTGGATTGCCGCTAATTCGATGAGACACGGCTTGGGGTTATATACAATGGATAAGCATTTTAAAGAGATTGAAGGATTGCAGTTGGTGTAGAGACGATGCGGCGAGTGAAGCATCATCTTGTCGAAGTTACCAGCATGGCGAAATAATAACGAACAGGGAGAAGACCTTATGACAAAGCGATCATTGATTAAAAAAACAACAGAAAGAATAAGCAAGTTCAAGCCTTTGGAGGCTTATGTGTTTGGAAGCTATGCCTATGGTAATCCCACAAAAGATAGTGACTTGGATTTGCTGGTGATAACCGATGAAAATGAGCGGGAATACTATCGGCGTGTAATGCAGGATTTATATGTTTTTGAAGTGCCTGTAGAACTAATGATTATGGATTCTAAGGAGTTGGAACGAAATAACCTTTACAGATCACGCGGTATTTTTGATTCGGCTTCAAGGCTTGGAATCTTTCGCATAGTTTGGCTATGTGAGAGATTCCACAACGCAGAAGACGGACAAAAAGACAAGTCAGATGTAAAGGTAGTTTCATGACAATGACTAAGTCTTTTTCAGATAAATTAACATGGAATGGATTTATTAAAACTATTAAGAAAAAAGGTATTCAAATTTATGGATAAAGCTGATGGATTATTGTGTTTTAAAATTGCGAAAAGGATTGTGTCTCAGATCTTGAAAGTGATAACGAACGGAGAGGTGATCGCGTGATAAGTAAAGTCGGCATTGGTTAATGGTTTGTATTACAAGTAGTTTAAAGGTATAATTTTATTGTATATTTTATAATGATGAATTAATTAAGGAGGATGAATTATGACAGATAATACAAAAAAATTAATTGAAATTGCAATAAAATTGAAGCCTTTTGAGAGATTATTTATTGTTGATATGCTTGTTAAAAGTTTAAATGTTCCAGATCCGGATATTGATAAGATTTGGCTGAAAGAAGCAGAAAAGCGCTTAGATGCAGTTTTGTCTGGAAAGATGGAGATGGTGGACTGGAAATAAGAGTGAAAGTTAAGTTTTCAAAGTTAGCCTGGTTGGAGTTTCAGGAATCAATTGTATTTTATGAATTTGAAATGAAGGGTTTAGGGGATAGATTTAAGCAAGATGTTTATGAAATGTTAGAGATAATTGCACAGTTTCCTTTAATGGGACAAGTTGAATCAAAACGGATACGTAGAATGATGCTGATGAGTTTTCCATTTAAGATTTTGTATGCCTTTGTTGATAATATTGTTTATATTGTAGCAATAGCAAGTCAGCATAGACGTCCTGATTACTGGGTAGAGCGTTCTTTATAAAAAACTCGGGGGGTATGAAAACAATGAATAGAATAAACTTTACTTTGCTTTTTGTAGTACTCCTTACCGTATTTTCCTTTGCGGCTATAGAACGTAACTCTTATGGTTCAATGTTTCTGTATCCCTACGGTCAGCCGACCGCCAACGGCATCACGGTTTCGCAAAACGGCAATGTCGGTATCGGGACGACAACGACACCGTACAAACTCTCGGTTTCTGGAGATATTGTTCTCATGGATCCGGTTAATAATCGGATGATCGTTAATCGGGTCGCGAATAATTCCGGCGCGTATCCGTTGTCGATTGAAGCAACAAACAACGACCTCTGGTTTGGCGTAGGCGCGGGGACACCGACGGAGCGAGTTCGTATTACCACAGGTGGCAATGTCGGCATCGGGACTACAGCCCCTTCCACCAGGCTGGAAGTAGCCGGTACAGTCAGCGCGAGCGCGTTGGTGGTCAACGGGGATTCATATTTTCGTACTATGCATATATATAACCAAGACCCAATACAATTTGCTAATGGTCAAACGATTTTAGATAACAGTGGTGGTGGTCTGCGAATCCAAAGTTTATATTCATTGCAGTTACATTCCGGCGCAGGTGGCGATGGGGCAATTAAACTATATACTGGATCCAATCAATATTGGCTAAATGAGAGAGTTCGAATAGATAGTTCTGGCAATGTCGGCATCGGGACGACTGCGCCGAGCGCGAAGCTTGAAGTGGCGGGGACGGTGTCGGCAAGCGCGTTTGTTGTGGGCGGAACGACGCTGAGCGTTCCGGATTATGTTTTCGAGAAAGAGTATAGGCTACTTCCATTAGCTGAACTGGAGAGCTATGTGAAGGCCAACAAACATCTGCCCAACGTAAAAGACGCTAAAGAACTCTCGAAGTCCATGAACGTACAGGAGATGCAGTTTAAGCTCTTGGAGAAGCTTGAAGAAGCGTATTTGTATATCTTTCAGATGGAGAAACGAATTGAAGTACTTGAGAAGAAGGGAGTGTAAAACAATGTCAATGATGAAATATGTGGTTTATCAGGAGGGAGAATTTTATGTTTCACAGTGTTTGAATGTTGATGTTGCCAGTTTCGGTGAAACGCTGGACTCAGCGATCCAGAATCTGAGGGAAGCTGTTGAGCTTTACTTTGAGAATCATCCGAAAGATGATTTTATTAAGATTAACGATGTTTTAGTTGGAGAAAGCCTCATTCATGCCTAAGCTTTTTTCGTCTAATGATTTGATCAAAGCATTGAGAAGAAATAACTCATGGACATGGGAAAGTTCAGCAATTCTAATTATAACTTTTGTTGCTCCAAATTGCCGCCTCACCCACCCC
>CAYHOI010000053.1:0-12574 GCA_964358175.1 uncultured Candidatus Marinamargulisbacteria bacterium
CAGAAGACGGACAAAAAGACAAGTCAGATGTAAAGGTAATTTCATGACAATGACTTAGTATATAAGGACAATGGACTTAACTATAAAGAATATCATGGAATTATTAATCAGAATTACCGGAACAGAAAGAGATATAAGTTCCGAGTGTCCAAAAAAATGCGTTGTCATGGGTATAGAGAAAGAGATTCGTTTATTGTAATAAGCTTTGAAGTCGATCATAAGTTGAGCGATCAAGGATAAGCTTCTAGAAAATGCAAAAAGGTCATTTTAATAAATATACACAGGGGTTCCTATCTTAACGAGTTTGAATAGTCTTGTGATGTCTTCATTGCGAAGACGGATGCACCCGTGACTGGCTGCCTGGCCGATGGTCTCGGGGCGGTTGGTGCCATGAATGGCGTAGCCATCGCCCATTTCCAAACTATATGGACCCAGAACGTCTTTATATCTGCGCTGAGCGGTACCCAGAGGCGGAACGATAATGGAGCCGTCTAGGACAATCTCTTTGCGCGGCGCAGCGGAGAGCACTTGTTGATGACCGTCGGGAAACTGTCGAACGACATCATACCCCACCACTTTCACCAACGATCCATCAGACAAGGTGCGGGTCTGAGCGTACCCAAGCTGTACCAGGCCAAGTCCTCTTAGTCGTGATTGCTCGACGTAATGCCAGTCAGGAGGCACCCACATTGGATCTTCGACTTTGTTTTGGACGACCAGTCTTCCTCGAGGAGTTTGAAACTTCCAAACGGATTGACCGCCATTTCTGACGAGGGTTTTCCCGCTCCCGGTCGCAACAGGGGCACTAAACAGAATTTTTCCGCCTTGCTTATACCACAGATGCCTCTCTGCAAGGCTTATGACCAAATAGGCCTCGTCATGCTTTGGTTCGGGGGCTCTTTGCAGTTTATGAAGGGAGTGAGACGTTGCCAAAACTTGTTGATAGGATTGCTCATAGACTTCCAATCGATCTTGCACCATCAAATAGGCGATATTTCGCTTAACGTAAAGATGGACAACACGATTAAACTGAAGCATCCCCGAGACGACCAGAAGGATCAGGAAAATGAATTGTATGAATCGATGTTTCTGTTTAGCCATATTAGTTGTTGTCCTTAATAAAAATAGACAATCATTCCTGGTTGAATGACTTTCCGTATGGCCTCAACATCGGAGGTGGCCATTCGAATGCTTCCTGGCAAAATATAGGTCTCGCGTTGAAGGGGGCCTTTCGAGGGGGAAGCGTAGATAATCGTTCCGCTGTCCAGAAAAATTGCCAATGGCCCCAGGGCTCCGACAAGTGCATCGCCGGAAATTGCCTTCTGACCAAGCTGCGAATAGACCCAGGCAGGTGCTTTCCATGCATATGTCTCATCCACAATATCTGTGATCTGTCGTTTGCCGAGGGGGAGAGTAAGCCGCACTCGATCTGGTCGTTCACCTACGAGTCCTTCCTTGCCCATGAGTATTTTCATTTCACGTAATTTGGCTCCTTGACGTGAAAGAATCATCAATCCTTTTTTCGTATCCACGGTGAGATGAAGGTCTCCATCCGCCAGATCCATTCTTCGAGTCATTTCCATCGCAAGTGCAAGTTCGTTCGCCTGAGTGGTCGAAATGGCTTCCAATCGCTTTTTCTCCGCGTTTGTCATGAGGTTAATGAGTTGTTTAAGTTCGAAGGAATAGAGATTGCTCGCAAACAGAAGAACAAGATTTGCGATGAGCAGAACAACGATCCAGACGAGGAGTGATTTTTTTGAACGTCTGGTTTTGTGACTCTGCATAGTTAGTATTTTACATAATCCTGATGAAATGCCAATGGGTCTTACATATTCACGATTCAAGAGGGCATTCATTCTTCGGTTTTATCCTGGTGAACGTGTATGGTCATTCCCAACTCCGATCGGGAATCCAGGATCAGGGTCTCGTGCCCCTAAGTTAGTTCCAAGTCCTGCCAGTTGAGATTGTTTGCTTCAATGTAACTTGATTTTCCATCACAAATCACACTTTCTTAGCAGTACATTAAGAATTTGCCAACCCAACCGGAATCGGTACAGCAATTCTCATTATGGAATTTAATGCCGAATAATTCCGCCTCTATCCGCCCTCCGGGCACCTTTCTCCGTTCACGGAGAAAGGACGCAACCCAAGTAGAGCGGCCTTCTCCGGGAGCGGAGAGGGCTCCCCGTGGTTCCTGAGAACTGTCGAAGGAAAGGGGTGGGTGAGGCGGCATTTTGGAGCAACAAAAGTCATAATTAGAATTGCTGGGAATCGGTATCATTATGTTGGCGCATAAAATTTGGTCGAGTAGATGGGTATTCGATATTTTATGCACCAGAAAAAAACCATATATTTTACCTGAAATTCTTCAAGATTCGGTACGATATATTATGTAGTTGTTTCAAAAAAGGCGGAAAAACCAGGAGAAAGCAGGAGACATTTCAATGATTGAGGTAGCAGTCCCTAGTATGATCGACTGTTTCGAGCAACCACATCGAACAGAAGATTTGGTTGTGCCTATACTCGTTACGAATTGGTTTTCGGTGAAGTTGAGACGAGCGAAGCTTAGTCCTGCTAAGTGAGCGAGGCGAAGCAAAACCGAAAACCAATTTTAGTAGAGTATATCTCACATGAGACAGCTAAATTGGATATCGAGAACATATACAGGAGGTGACTTAGTAAAAAGTAATGAGAGGTAAAAAAATAAAGGAGGAAAGAAAATGTTAAGAAAAGTAGTAGCACAAACAATAGAAACTGACGCAAGGATGTATCATATAAAGGGAGAGTCACCGCCTATAGAAAAGATCGTTGGGGCAAAGCTGTATGACGCGTTTGTGAACTACGTGCCTGTTATATCCGAAAAAACATTGCCCACCTCAGGGAAGCATTCACTGTTAGACGTCTTTAAGTATAGTGACCGGAATGAAAAAGTTATGGCTAGTATTAAAAGAGTAGCTTGGGCGGGGGTATTGAGTACAACGGGAAAATATCTGTCATTTTTTCCGGTAGATCAAGGAATCGAGCACTCCGGTATTAACTCGTTTTATAAAAACTTGGACTATTTTAATCCAGAGACCATTATTAAACGAGCACTTGATTTCGGCTGTAGTGGTGTTTTCACTACGATTAACGGATTAGGAATGAATTCTAAAAAATATGCTCATCAAATTCCGCTCGGAGTAAAACTGAATCATAATCTGGGATCGTTCACGCCTGGAGCTAAGCCTCATCAGGTCATGGTTACAACAGCCAAACAGGCTTTTAATTTGGGTGCGACGATGGTGGGTGCGACGATTTTCTTTGGGTCTCCAACCGTTGAACAAGAGATTCATGAAGTTTCAACTGCGTTTAATGAGGCACATAACCTTGGCATGATGACAGTGTTATGGGCTTACGCTCGCAGTGATAAGTTTAAGGTTGAAATCGGGAAGGACGAGAAGGATAAGCCTATCATAGTAGACTTACATTCCTCCGCTGTTATTACGGGACAGGCCAATCATCTGGCAAGCACTATTATTCCGGCTGACATCATCAAGCAGAAAGCGGTCAACATGATGGGGTTGAAGCCAGGAAAAGAATCGATGGCACTAATGGGTGTGAGTAATTTAGACAAGTATGAAAACCTGTATAATGCGTTTATTGCTAGATTCGAAGAACTTCTAGCTTCTGGGATGGATCCAAAGATTGTGGCAGACCTGATTCGGATCGACTGGGCAAGGTATCAAGTTCTTCATACGATTCTTCCTGACATTAACTCGGGCGGTGAGTCCAAAGGTGAGAGTGATCTAGTCGATGCTGTAAAGGATAGTATCACCAATAAACTCTCGGGTGGGTGGGGGATGATCGTTGGTCGAAAAGCGTTTCAATCTCCACATGACAAGGCAATGAAATTGATGGAGGCGATTCAAAACGTTTATTTGGATACAAATCTAGTTCCAAGATAATCTTGGATTTCCTGCTCTAATCCGACCGATCTGGATTAGAGTAGGCGGTTTTTGGGCTAATATTTTGTAACCGATGAGTTTCTGGGGAATTAATCCCGAATACGGATAAGATCGAGCTGAATATCGGATGATCTGAAGGTATCCCCTGAGAATCTGGTCATCATGAACGGACATACCGTCAATAAAGAAGGAAAAATCAAATCATTTCATAATGGGAAACTACTTTGTATCGATGCTGGATTTTCTGAAGAACTAGTGGATCTGGGCATGATGGTGATCATAACCACTACTAACAAAATTTACTCACTATCTCTATCTAATAACCACAGAAAAATTCCAAAATGGACACTGCAAGAACTGGAAGGTAATGAGCTGGTAACGATTGGATGAGCTGTTTGTCGAAAACGTCCCATTCCAGATCAAACCAGAACTTGAAAGATATTATTGAATCGGAAATGGAATTACACGATCAAAATTTGCCAGCCCTGATGCATCGAGAAAAAACCATATATTTTCCCTGCAATTTTTCAAAATTCGGTACGATATATATGTAGTTGTTTCAAAAAAGGCAGAATGTGGTGTGAGAACCTTTCGTAAAAAATCGAGATGGTATTCTAAACGTTTGAAATAAGCCAGACATTTAAAGGAGGAAATAAGATGAGAAAGAAAATTATTAGCAACGCATATACGGGAGAAGGAGCAGGCACCTTGCCTATTCTGAGCCGGAAATTCTTGTTGGTGGGGAATACGAAGTCACTCTTACCTAATTCCGATGTGCAAGCAACCATGATATCTCAGATCAAAGGGTATCAATCAGATTCTGTGCAAGTAGCATGGGCCCCAGGGATCGTACAAACGGCAGTTGTTGGCAAAGAGTTTCTGGGTTCAAATGCAATTGCAGTTGCTCAATCTGTTGGCGTAAATGGTGTTGGCGCATATACAGGCAGCATATCTAGCGAGGCCCTAAAGGAAACTAAAGTTGGGATGGTAATTATCAACCATAAAGAACAACAAAAAGCTGGTCAAAGAAGAGAGGACGTCGCTCTCAGAATCAATGCGGCGTTAAAAGAAGGCATTAGGCCGCTTATCTGTGTTGGTCCCGATAAAGGCCAGGAAACTACCAGAGAAACGGTAATCGCCGATTTTGGGAGTGGTTTTGATGGTGTTGATATAAACTTGCTAAAAACAGTTGGGTTTGTCTTTGGATTCGAACCAGGTGACGCAATTGGAGAGAAGTCGGCAATTAATGTTAACAATATTGAGAATGGGATTACTTTTCTAGCTGAATACAATAAAACAAAATATGATATTTCCCGCGAAGAATATCAGGTGCTTTATGGTGGTGGCGCCACCGCAGATTCAGCTCCGCAGCTTGAGCCTCTGTTCGCAAAGCAAGTGATCAATGGACTATTCATCGGTGGCGACAGTGTGAGTGGCAATTTCCTTGCCATAGCAGGGTTACTCGACCATATCGCGCAAACACATTTTCAGATTCCGAAAAGCACGCCACGTATTGAAGCGGGAGCAAGTAGGGTTTTGTTTAGTGTAGATAAGAAGGTTAAAGAACTTGATCGCCTACACCCCGCAATTATACCGCCAAGCCGTGAGGCAAACGTGGCATCACTGGCACATGGTGAAATTATTGACCAGGTACTAGGATGGCAAAACAGGGCGTCAGGACTTAACCCTGTATATCATTCCCACTACGGGAATAGAATAAGCACAAAAGGTGCGATGATGAATATTTGCGAAAATCTTGCTCGCCGAGGTGGACATTCGGCGCGATATGGTGATGAGAGTATCCGTGCGGGCAAGGATGGATATCTTTATATCAACACACCAGATAGACAGCAGCGTATCTTTTTTGATCCCAATGGAGGGACGGCTGACCTGATTATGCAACATGCCAGAGAACAAAACATTAAAGTCGACCTGATTATTAGCGGGGTTAGTGGTCATGCAGCAGGAGATATTGGAGATATTAAGAAATTGCTTTCAGCGGGGTTTGGGAAATATGCGATCCTCACAACAAATTCCACCGTTGCTGACATTACGTTGATTCCTGGCGTGAACCATGACTCGTTTGATCCAAAAAGACATTCGATAGTTTCATCATCATCATGTGGAACCAACGGGTTTGTTCTAGCGACTAAACCTTTTGAGTATATATTTGGGAAGGATAGCATACAGTCCGTTTCAGTCACGATGATGCATGGCATTACCAATACACAGCAACTAGGAAATGGGGGTGAATCTGCAAAAGATCGTCGAGCACTTGGCAATTTAGGATTTACAAAAACAGGATTATCCGATGCATTGGGGTTATTTTTTCCAGACGTAAAAGCAGGTGCAGCTGTTTCTTCTCGTGGTCCATGGGAAGATATTTCTCTTCTCACAAACACCCTGCAAATTGCAGTTAGAGAGGAAATGGTTCCATGGTTGGAGGATTTTACGAAACTTACAGAGGCATTGAAGGCTATTTCAAAAGCAGAAATGATGAGTGGGCGACTGGTCACGACCACTGATGATCTGACTACAAAAATGTTAAGTGGTTCCCCCGTCATGAGTTTTTTAAGTCTTCGCCCTGGCTACTTGACTTCAAATAAGTGGGGAAGGCTAGAGGATGGGCGAACCCTATTCCAGGTTGTTTCACCCTCATACTATGGCAATGTTCCTGGATATTCAAAACAAGTTGAGTTGCTTGCAGAACATATAGCGAGGATGTCGCAGTTGCAAGAAGAAAAGGAGTAAAGAGTTACAAGGTATTAGCAAGTAAAGAGAGCATCTTGAACAATGATAATATGTTCAAACGTAAGGCCAGACTTCATCATCCTGGATTGGATGCTCCCGAGAGTGGAAAGGGCAGGGCATAACTCAACAGCCCGGTTTAGTTTACTGATGAGAAAAAAGACTTTTTAAGGAGGCTGAGTATGTTACATAAAAGGAGTGTTTCACAATCAATCAATTTTTGAGAGAAGCGTGAATCGTTCCTGAATTTTCTTGCATCTCATGTTATGATTTTGGTCAGATGTCTCTATTTCATCAGCTCTCGGTTAGACTGGTTATTCTCTTCTCGGCACTTTTGGCCATGAGTATTTTTGCTATGGGGGCTCTTGGCTTGAGGGGGTGGCCTTTTATAGTGGTGCTATGGGCACTGTCCGGTTTTATTTTCTGGAAAGTGTTGCAAAGGGTTTTATCCCCTCTAAAAAAGCTTCAGCATGCGATCAACTGTTTCAAGGAAAAATCACCTATGCCCAAATTGGAGATTGGTGGACTTGATGAACTGAGCCAACTGTCACGAGATTATTTGGAGATTATTCACGCTTGTGAGGATACGCTTGCACGGCAGCGAGTTCTGGAAACCATGCGCAGAGATTTTATCGCAAATGTTTCCCATGAATTGAAGACTCCGCTTACAACCATAGCAGGGTTCATAGAGACATTGGAGAGTGGAGCGTTGGAGGATGCCCAACATAATCGGCGCTTTTTGGGAATTATTAGTACGAATGTGAAAAGACTTACCTTGCTTGTTCAGGATATCCTCAATTTGGCTAAAATTGAAAATGAGATTTCTCCTCGCGAAACCGTCAATCTCGTTGATTTGGTAAGAACCATGCTGCAGGAGCATTTCTCAGCCCATCTGACTCGCATCACATTTTCTCCTTCTCAAAAACCGATCACGGTACTGGCAAACCTTCGCGAAATATATTCTGCCTGCTTAAATTATGTGGATAATGCGATAAAGTACGCGCCCTATGGACCGATTGATATTTCGTTAACCAAAGATGCAGGATCGATTTATTACCGCGTAAAAGATGGGGGGCCTGGCATTTCACCAAACGAATTATCCCGTATTTTTGAGCGATTTTACCGTCCTGACAAAAATAGATCTCGTGAGACAGGAGGTACCGGCCTGGGGCTTTCCATTGTCAAGAATGTCGTCGAGAAGCACGGAGGGGCCGTCGGCGTGGAGAGTGTAGAGGGGCAGGGGACTTTGTTTTATTTTCGTCTTCCGTTACAATCGTGAGTACACTCTACTGAAATTGTGTTTCGGGTTCGTGACGAGTCTGTAGAGTCTCAAAAGGTAGGAGCACTTTATGCCCCGTGTGAAGAAAAGTAAACGATTCCGATACAATTTAGCTTCGACTTTGAAGGTTCGTGAAATCCGAGAGACGCTTCAAAAAGAAGTGGTTACGAAAGCAAGACTTAAACTAAGGGAAGAGCAAGAAAAGCTTGAGACCATCAGGGTCAAACTAACGGAAGAACATGACAAAATCTTGGAGATGTATTCTGCCGGAAAGCCGTTGGATATGGGTGAAATATTTCTTCGCAAACATCGCCTTGAGCTTCTCAAGGTAGAGGAGGATGAACAGGTTAAGGCCGTAGAGCAAGCGGAAGAGAATAAGAATAAAGAGGAAAAGAAACTTCTGAAGGCAATGCAGGATCGAAAGATTCTTGAGAAAGATCGAGAGAAGAAAAATAAACTTTGGCGAAAGTTGATGGACAAAGAAGAAACGAAGTTTCTGGATGAAATTTCTACCTCACGCTTTTTTAGAAGTGATCGAAAGGGGGTTGGCTAAAAATGGTTCTGGATCAATTGGGTGTTTTTCAGACTCAACAGTTTAAAAATATTTCCAAGACATCGGAGGAGAAAACGGATCAGTGGATCTATCAAGCTCAGATGGATAAGCTCTTTTCGAGCCATAATCATGTCTTAACCCGTATCCTCCAAAATGGGCTTAAAATTCCTCAAGAGCTGGTAGAGAAAGTCAAACGACAGGCAATAGGGTTAAAAAGGATCTATTTTGGTCTTGATAATTTTATCGTAGATCCTCATTTGATTCCCAAGGATCAAGGAGGATTTGTGATTCTAAAGACAGAAACCATGCCGATTATTTTGCCACAGGTTTTTTTCAAGGAAGACGTGTCTCAGGATTCTCTGCTGACGCGAAAAGTCGTCATCAATCTTATTGAAGAAAAAAAATGGTGGGAGCTGGATGCAGATACGGTTTTGTTCCCTGATTTCTTAAAAGCAGGACTTGTCTTTTTCTCTCCAAAGGCTCACGTAAAGAAAGAACCCATACGGATGGCTCAAGTGACGACGGATCCGTTCTTGCCAGAGCATGCCGTTATATTTTCGCTAAAGTGCAACTTCTTTACCTTGCTCCTCTTTTTCTTTCATCACCAGGAATATTTCCCCTCCATTCAAGCGGGACTGGCTACTTATTTAAAGTTTGTTAACACCTCCAAATGACTTTTCATGTTCCCATTATGTGTAAAGAGATCCTGGAATATCTTGCGCCACAAAGCGGCGATATTATTTTAGATGGGACGCTGGGTGGCGGCGGGCACACACAAGCACTTCTGGCCTCTTGCCCTGACATCACCAGGGTTGTGGGAATGGATCGGGATGAAGAAGCGATTACCCATCTCAAAGCTCTATTGCCGACTGACAAGTTGACAACGATACGAGGTAACTTCTCTGACTTTTCTCAATTGCTTAAGGATCATCGGATTGTGGGGGTTAATAAAGTTATATTGGATTTGGGAATTTCTTCTCATCAAATAGATGTGGCTCAGAGAGGGTTCTCCTATCAGCATGAAGGCCCCCTGGATATGCGCATGGATACAAGTTCTTCATTAGACATGACGGCAGAAAAGATTCTGCAAGATTATTCAGAGAAGGCGTTGACTCGTGTCTTCAAAGAATACGGGGAGGAACCAGCATCAGCTGCAATTGCACGAGAAATTGTTCAACGACGACAAAGCCATCCGCTTCAAACCACTCTACAGCTCGCAGAGCTCATCCGTTGGTTTATTCGAGGAGGGTATTCACGTAAAATGATGGCCGTAAAGCGCATTTTCCAGGCCATACGGATTGAAGTCAATGGCGAGCTAGTGACTTTGCGAAAGTCCCTTTTGGATTTAGCTGGATCACTACCGAGCCAAGGGAGAATGGTGGTGCTCACCTTCCACTCCCTGGAGGATAGGATTGTTAAACAGACCTTTCAGGAACTTTCTTTAGCAGAGCCTTCTGTAGAAGAACAATCCATTGTAAAATTAACCAAAAAAGCGATTAGACCCTCTCGGGAGGAAATCCGAGTAAACAAACGATCAACAAGTGCCAAATTGAGAGCTATTTTACGACGATGAATGTGAAACGTTTTTATACCATTTCAGGGGTTACCATAGCGATCTTGATGCTTCTCGCTCTTCTTTCCCTCAGCAGAAATTACCGACTGGATGATATTCGCCAGACCCTACAAAAAGAGTATTCTGTTTTACTGAACGGCAATGACCAATTTCGAGTACACCTTTCTATGGAGAGTACGCTCAGTGAGGTCTATACAACTGCCATCGAGAAGCTGGATATGGTCTTTCCCGAAAGGATTATTTATATTCATGCGCGGAATTAATGCGAAGCTTTGGATCGTTTTTTCTTTCATATTTATTGCTTTTGTGGTCGTCGATATTCGCCTTGGGTATTTGCAAATCATCAAGCATGACTTTTATAAAAAAAAATCGAGAGCGCAAATGCAGAGGATTGTGACGCTTAGCCCAGAGCGGGGTGAAATTTTGGATCGCAATGGTGTGGCACTGGCAACGTCGGTAAAGGCTTATTCAATTTATGCGGATCTTTTTGAGATGAAGGATCGGACGGAGGTCGCAAATTTGTTGGCGCAAAATCTTAGTTCGTACAATACCCGGATGTGGAATCGAATGACCCACTTTGTTTGGGTGAAACGAAAAGCATCGTTGGATGTGAAGGAGTCGCTGACGGTGAAGGGACTTCACTTTTTGCCTGATGTTCGACGGATGTATCCCTTTCGAGAAAGAGCCGGACAGATTCTTGGATTTGTCAACGTGGACGATCAGGGGCTTAGTGGCCTGGAGTATTATTTCAATTATCATCTCAACGGAAAGCCCGGAACTCTGATTTTGGAAAGCGATGCACAAGGCAAAAGTATGTATAGTTATAACCAAAAGATAGTTCCTGCCAAAAACGGGAAAAAACTGCAACTCACGATTGATCATCATATCCAGTTTATGATGGAGAATCAGTTGCAAAAATCCGTGGACAGTCTTCAGGCTGAAGGAGGACTGGCAATTCTTATGGATATCCATTCGGGAGAAATTCTCGGGATGGCCAATTATCCTTTTTTTGATCCCAATCGATATTATGACTATAAAGACACGGCGATATTCAAAAATAATGCCATTCAAATGGCCTTTGAACCCGGCAGTGTCATGAAGCTCTTTACGATTGCTTCTGCAGTAGAGGAGCATCTTGTGAAGATGAACGATAAGATCTTTATCCCGGAAAAAATGATGTTGGGTGGTTGGTTGATTGAGGAAGCGCACGGGGGAGAATCCGGTGAGAAGAAAATAGAAGACATTTTGATTAAGTCCATCAATGTAGGAGCGGCAATGGTTGGGCTGAAGCTCGGAAGTGAGAAGCTATATCATTATTTGTCCCTCCTAGAGTTTGGGCGAAAAACAGGCATCGAGCTGGCGGGAGAAAGTTCAGGGATCGTGAATCCCTACAGTGCTTGGCGAGAAATTGATCTTTCTCGAATCTCATTCGGATATACGATTTCGGTAACCCCTCTTCAATTGCTTAAGGCGGTATCCGTTTTTGGAAATGAGGGGCAGATGGTGGAACCCTATATTGTGAAACATGATCGCCCAAGGCATCGTCGGCATAAGAAGGTCTATTCTCCCAGTACAGTCAGAGATGTGATGAAGGTGATGCGAAAAACGGTTGATGAGGGCACAGGCGAACTTACCAAGATCCCATACTTTACCGTGGGGGGGAAAACAGGGACTGCACGTCGATTTTCTCAGGAAGCTCATGGATATGCGACTGGGGAGTATACCAACTCTTTCCTGGGCATATTTCCTTTGGAACATCCGAAGTTCGCAATGATCGTGGTGATCATGAATCCGCGAACAACGATGTTTGCCTCACAAACGGCTGTACCCGCTTTCAAGGGGATTGCTGCTCAGGTGCTTCGGTACCTACGAATTCCCCCAGACAATATGCCTACTCAAAATATAGGCCTAGATGCTTGGGTGTTGCCTGCTTTGCCTAAGCTGATCCTTCCCATCATTTCTGCCCCATCAGTCATTCCGACAGCTGCCCAAAGTGAAGAGTCGATTCCGACGCAGCAATTCTAATTACAGGTTTTTGTTTTACCATCGGCAAATGAAATATACTATCCCACGCAATAATAAGGTCATATTTTTCTTTACTTTCCCAGATAGAAACATCACCTAATTCGAAGGGAATCTCAGGATGCTCCGCTCGAGCTATTTCTATCATTTTTCTTGAAACATCAATGCCTCTAATTGTGAAACCATTTCGATTTTAGTATATACCCTAATTCGCCCTTAATTTTATACACTACATTTTGGGATCAGATTCTTGTCGATCGTTTTCAGAATATTTTCCTGTGCTCTGGTTAATGCAACCGTGCGAGAAAGCTGGAATCCTTTGACATTATCCCTGAGATAAACTTTATAAAGAGAGCTCAATTCCGCAAGTGCTTCTACTGGGGATATTCCCAGTGGTGACAAGAATACGTGAATCATGGATATTGCCATCATAGGTTTTATGAAATATTGGGATA
>CAYHOI010000054.1:0-12448 GCA_964358175.1 uncultured Candidatus Marinamargulisbacteria bacterium
GTGATCGGGGTACTGTGATTTTGTTTGGAGATGGCGCGGGGGCAGTTGTTCTGGGAGATGTTAAAAAGGGCTTTGGCTTGCTTTCATCCAAGCTTGGGGCGCGTGGGCAAGACTATGACAAGCTCATGATTCCGATTGGTGGAACCAAAACTCCGCTAACAGCGCAGAACGTTTCCTCTCCGGGGCGATATATTCAGATGGAGGGAAAGGCAGTCTATCGATTTGCAGTAAATATTATTGTGGAGGTAGTCGAAGAAGCGCTTGCCAAAGCCCACCTGAAAAAGGAGGATATTTCGTTCTTTATTCCTCATCAGGCCAATGAACGTATCATTCAATATGCCACAGAAAAGCTCGGATTGTCGCAGGGACAGGTCTATGTTAATATTGCCACTTATGGAAATACATCCGCGGCGTCTATCCCCATAGCTATTGATGAGGCCAGCAGAAAAGGCTTGCTTCACCAGGGAGATATTTTGGTGACGGTGGGGTTTGGTGCGGGGCTCACGTTCGGAACCAATGTAATCAAGTGGGCAAAGTAATCGAAATAAAGGAGAGTGGAGTAACGTGAATCATTTTTTAACAGACGAACAGAAGATGATTGTGGACTTGGCTCGAAAAATTACTCAAGAGGAAATCATCCCACAGCGTGCCAAGTTGGATGAAGAGGAAATTTTCCCTTCAGAAATCCTTCGAAAAGTGGCAGAAGCCGATCTGTATGGCCTTTATATTCCTGAGCAATATGGGGGATACGGGGGCGGTGTCATGGACTTTTGCCTCGCTGTTGAGGAATTGAGCAAAGGTTGTATTGGCGTATCGGTTTCTTTTGCTGCAAACGCATTGGGAGCATACCCCATTCTTGGTTTTGGTACGGATGAACAAAAAACAAAATATCTTCCGGATATTGCAGCGGGCAAAAAACAGGCAGCCTTTGGATTGACTGAGGCGAATGCAGGTTCGGATGCAGCGGGAATACAGACAACAGCCGTTAAGGATGGCGACGATTACATCCTCAATGGAACCAAGCAGTGGATCACTAATGGCGGCGAGGCGGAGACCTATACCGTTATTGCGATGACCGACAAAACGAAGGGGCCACGCGGTGCGTCTATGTTCATCCTTGAGAAAGGGATGAAGGGTTTTTCGTTTGGCAAAAAGGAAAAGAAGCTGGGAATCCGCGCTTCAGCAACACGTGAGCTTGTATTTCAAGATTGCAGAGTTCATAAATCTCAGCTATTGGCTAGAGAAGGCATGGGTTTTATTATTGCGATGAAGAATCTCGATCACTCACGTCCAGGAATAGCGGCTCAAGGAGTGGGGCTTGCCCAAGGGGCACTGGATGCGGCAGTGAAATACGCCAGGGAACGCGTTCAGTTTGGCAAGCCACTGGCAGGACAACCCGTCATTCAACATATGCTGGCTGACATGGCGACCAAGACGGAAGCCGCACGTGCATTGCTTTATGCCACGGCACGCTTTATTGACAGCGGAGCCAAGGATATTTCAAAAATGTCTGCAATGTGTAAGCTTTATGCCACGGATATTTCTATGGAGGTGGCCACTGACGCACTCCAGATTTTTGGTGGATATGGCTACATGCGTGAATACCCCGTCGAGAAAATGTTTCGGGATGCCAAGATACTCCAAATCTATGAGGGTACCAATCAAATTCAGCGGAATGTGATTGGGTTGGAACTTATTAAAGAAAGCGTGTCGGCAAAGGGATAACACGATGAATATCGTCGTTTGCATTAAACAAGTCCCGGATACCAATGAGGTCAAGATTGATCCCGCAACGAACACGTTAATTCGGGCTGGTGTTCCTTCAATTATTAATCCGTTTGACGAGAATGCGATTGAAGAAGGATTGCGATTGCGCGATCAATTCGGCGGAACAGTTACCGTGATAACCATGGGTCCCCCACAGGCGGCAGAGGCACTTCGCGAGGCAATATCGCTCGGTGCAGATGAGGGGGTTCTGGTGAGTGATCGTGCGTTTGCCGGTGCGGATACATTGGCAACTTCATATGCACTCGGAAAAACAATTGAAAAGAATTTTGCGAATGCCGATGTGATTCTTTTTGGAAAACAAGCTATTGATGGGGACACCGCGCAGGTAGGCCCTGGAGTGGCTGAATATTTAGATATCCCTCAACTCATTTATGTGGTGGGAATCGAAAAAATTGAAGAAGGCAAAATCACTGTTCGACGAGAATTGGAGGATGGGTATGAGGTGGTACAATCGCCTTTACCCGTTGCGATCACCGTATTAAAGAGCATCAACACCCTGCGTTTCCCTTCGCTGAAAGGCAAAATGCGAGCCAAGGGCGCAACCATCAGAATTTTATCGGCAGTGGACCTCGAGGCGGATCCAGTGCGTATTGGCCTGAAAGGATCTCCGACATGGGTGAGCACCATCTTTACCCCACCGCCGAAAGAACACCGGCATACGATTGTTGACGATGGATCAGGCTCCTCAGCCAAAGAGATTGTTGCAAAATTGAAAGCTTTGAAAGTGATATAGGGGAGATAGAGATGAGTAAAGAGATCCGTGTCATTAAGGAAAAATGTAAGGCTTGTACCCTCTGTGTCAAAGCGTGTGGTTATGGGGCCATTACGATCATAGAATGTGTGGCCGTGATTGACTTGGCAAAGTGTACCTATTGTGGCGCTTGCGAAACCTCTTGTAGGTTTATGGCGATAGAGATCAAAGTAGATGCTGTGGATCGAAGCCAATTTGGTCTGTATTCAGGCGTTTGGGTCTATGGGGAGAATAAAAACGGTGTCTTGGCAGAGGTGGTTTTGGAGCTGGTGGGCGAGGGCCAAAAATTGGCCGATAAGCGTAAGCAGGATCTGAGCGTTGTTCTCATCGGAAGTCAAACCAAAGCCCTCGTACAGGAGCTTTTTTCATATGGAGTGGATCAGGTATATGTTTTAGAGAATAAGTTGCTTGAATACTATGAAACCAATAGTTTTACCAAGGTGCTCGAAGAGGCCGTTCAGAAATATAAGCCTGAGATTATCCTTTTTGGGGCCACCTCAGAGGGACGCGCGCTGGCACCTCGGTTGGCGGCTCGTGTTCGCACCGGGCTGACGGCAGACTGCACTTCATTGGATATTACATCAGAGGGTGATTTGGCTCAAACAAGACCAGCCTTTGGGGGTAATATTATGGCAACGATTTTGTGTCGCACACGCCCGCAGCTGACAACGGTTCGGCCTCATGTGATGTCTCGGGCGGCCAAAAGCTCCACTGCCAAGGCGGGTAAAACGATTGTTTTAGACACGAACATTACCAAGAAGGATGTCGTGACGACAGTTCTTGAGTTCATTCGATCCCAGAAGGAAAACGTGAACCTCTCAGAGGCGAATGTAATCGTTGCGGCTGGACGAGGAGTTCAATCTGAAGACGGGATGGCCATGATTCGGGAGTTGACCGAGCTTCTGGGCGGCGTCATCGGCGCATCACGCGCGGTTGTGGATGCGGGCTGGATTGACCATTTCCATCAAGTCGGACAAACCGGAAAAACGGTTCATCCTCAAATATACATTGCCTGTGGAATATCTGGCGCCATACAGCATCTTGCAGGAATGTCATCTTCAGATATTATTATTGCGATTAACAAAGACCCAAATGCGCCGATCTTTTCAGTTGCCGATTATGGGATTGTCGGCGATGTTTTTACGGTAGTGCCAGCATTGATTAGGGAGCTAAAGAAGTCACATGGGTAAAATA
This sequence comes from uncultured Candidatus Marinamargulisbacteria bacterium, assembly GCA_964358175.1. GTDB lineage: Bacteria > Margulisbacteria > Riflemargulisbacteria > GWF2-35-9 > GWF2-35-9 > CAYHOI01. The sequence goes on from CAYHOI010000054.1 coordinate 3,734, forward strand.
GCATTTATCTTTCCAGGACAGGGTTCACAAGCTGTGGGGATGAGCAAGGAGTTTTTTTCAGCTTATCCCAAAGAGTTGGGGTCATTAAAAGAATCCGTGTCACGTGTGTGTGGTGAGGATTTTCTGAATTTGATGTGGAATGGAACACAGGAGCAACTCACCCTTACCACCAATACGCAGCCTGCACTTTATACAGCATCTGGTGCGGTGAGCCAACTTTTAAATCAACGAGGCTATCATGCGGATTATGTCGCGGGTCACAGTCTAGGTGAATATTCTGCGCTTTATGCTGCAGATGCTTATTCATTTGAAACGGGGTTGGTACTCGTGCAAAAGAGAGCGAAGTTGATGGAAAGAGCTGTTCCTGCAGGCATGGGAGCGATGGTTGCGGTCATGGGGTTGGGGGTTGACCAGATCGAGTCGATTTGCCAACAAACTTCAGGCATTGTTGAGATTGCCAATTATAATAATGACAGTCAAATTATCATTTCAGGTGAGAGAGCTGCAGTAGCGAAAGCGATGGAAAATCTCAAAATGGCTGGTGCAAAAAGGGTGATAGAGTTAGGCGTAAGTGGACCCTTTCACAGCTCACTCATGAAACCCATTGCCTCGGACTTTGAGGAGGCTTTATCTCATGCAGTGATGCAAAACGCAAAAATTCCGCTCGTTTGCAATGTCAGTGCCAAAGAAGAGACCGATGCAGGAGTCATCAAGGCTAATTTGGTTCAGCAGTTGTATCAATCGGTGCTATGGCTTCAAAGTGTTCAATATTTGCTGGCGCGAGGCGTGGACACTTTTGTGGAATGTGGATCTGGTAGCGTCTTGTGCGGACTTATTAAAAGGATATCACGCGAGGCCAGACTTTTTTCTATTGAGAACTCTCAAGATCTTGTCATGTTTGAAGAGGCGGTAGCCGTTCGAGTATAAAGGAGGAAGCGATATGTCACTTAAAGGGAAAATAGCACTCATTACGGGTGGATCACGCGGTATTGGGAAGTCGATTGCATTGCGGCTTGCCAAAGCGGGGGCTTCTATTGTCATTCTGGATAGGGTTATTCAAAACGAGACTGTTGAGGAGCTTCAAAGTCTAGGGGTAAAGGCGATGGGTGTCGAAGCCAGTGTGACGGATTTCTCCTCTGTGGAAAAGGCGGTCGAAAAGGTACTCGAGTCCTTTAGCACCATCGATATCGTGGTTAATAATGCCGGAATTACTCGAGATAATTTGTTCCTTCGCATGAAGCAGGAAGAGTGGGATTCAGTGATTGCCGTTAATTTGACGGGGGCGTTCAATGTCTGTAAGGCCGTGAATCGTCAGCTGTTCAAGCAACGTGCGGGTAAAATTGTCAATATTGCTTCTGTTGTTGGCCAAATGGGTAATATCGGACAAGCCAATTATGCCGCATCGAAAGCGGGGTTGATTGGTCTCACGAAAACGTTGGCTCGCGAATTTGCCGCACGCAACATCCAGGTAAATGCCGTTGCGCCAGGGTTCATCAATACGGAAATGACAGCCAAATTACCTGCAGATGTTAAAGAATATTTTATCAAAAATATTCCAGCTGGGACGTTTGGGAGTCCTGAGGATGTGGCCAATGCCGTAGCGTTTCTGGTAAGCGAGGAAGCCAACTATATCACCGGACAGGTCATCAATGTTGATGGCGGAATGATTATGTAGAACGTCACTAAATAAGGAGGTGAAAGAATATGACCGAACAAGAGATATTCGAGAAGATAAAGGCTGTGGTTGTTGAGCAGCTGGGAGTCAGTGAGAGCGAGGTGACCAAAGAGGCATCCTTCGTGGATGATTTGGGGGCGGATTCTCTGGATAGTGTTGAACTGTTGATGGCACTTGAAGAAGAATTCGGAACAGAAATTTCTGATGAGGATTCAGAGAAGTTGAAGACGATCTCAGATACGATTACGTACATTAAAGGGAAACTGAATTAATAGGTCATTCTGTCGGGAAAAGGGGATCCCCTTTTCCCGACGAGAAACATGAGGAACACAAATTAGATGAAATTAACTCTATTAAAAATTAAGAACTTGAAGCCAGTACTGCCCATCATGCAAGGGGGAATGGCTGTTCGCGTTTCAACAGGAAAATTAGCTGGTGCCGTAGCAAAGTGCAACTGTATTGGTACTATAGGTGCATCAGGGATGGGCCATGATGAGTTGCGCCAGGAAATAGCTTTAGCTCGAAATCTTTCTGAGGGCAAAGGCCTTATTGCAGTAAATATCATGGTTGCTGCCGATGACTTTATCAATTTGGTGAAGTTATGCATTGAAGAAAAGGTAGACTTGATCGTAGCCGGTGCAGGACTTTCGAAAGATGTGTTTAAGATGACTCAGGCCGCGGGGGTCGCATTTGTTCCCGTTGTTTCCTCGGCAAAGGCAGCAGCCATTGTTCTGAAAATGGGAGCAGATATGGTTATTGTAGAGGGCAAGGAAGCAGGGGGGCATTTGGGCACAGACCGTCCCATGAAAGAAATATTAAGAGAAGTTCTTGACGTTGTTCAGGGAAGAATCCCCGTGCTTGGTGCGGGCGGCATATTGCATGGCGAGGATATCTGTGAAGTTATTCGTATGGGAGCCGATGGGGTACAGATGGCTACTCGGTTTGTGATGAGCGACGAGTGTAACGTGGATATCAAGTTCAAGCAATATTATCTTGATCATACCAAGGAAGACATGCGCCTTTTCCTGAGTCCTGTTGGTTATCCCGGGCGGGCGATTACCACCAAGCTTTTGGAACGCATTGAAGCGGGTCAAATCGGGAAGTTCCCATGTAAATATCAATGTCTGAAGTCATGTACCCACCGTTTTTGTATTATTGAGGCGTTACAGAACGCTCAAAAGGGGAATGTGCAGGAGGGTATTGTTTTCACTGGAGAAAGGTTTGATGAAATTCACGACATTCTACCAGCGCATACGATTATTGAAAATCTGCTCAATGAAATAGAGCAATGTCAGGGAGGAAACCCATGAAGAAAAGGGTAGTTGTAACCGGACTAGGCACCATCAATCCCACAGGCAAGAGCGTTCGCGAGAGCTGGCAGAATCTTATTGCCGGGAAAAGTGGTATTGGAAGAATGACCAGGGAGGAGCTGTTTCCAGATTTTTCCGCGCTTATTGCAGGAGAAGTCCGAAACTTTGACCCCGAACAGATGGGGCTCAGTGCCAAGGATGCAAGGCGAATGGCTCGATTCATCCAGTTTGCGATGGTTGCCTCCAAGGAAGCTGTGGCTGATTCTGGTCTTGACATCGCCGCTGAATCTGAACGAGTTGGGGTGATTATCGGATCAGGGATTGGCGGGATCGACATTTTGGAGAAACAAGCCCGAACCTTGATTGAGGAGGGTGTACGGCGAATATCTCCCTTTACGGTGCCAATGATGATTACGAATATGGCAGCTGGACTCGTTGCCATTGACCATAAGGCTAAGGGGCCAAATGCCTGTACGGTGACGGCGTGTGCCTCTGGAACCCATTCTATTGGAGACGCATTCAGACTTATTTCACGTGGAGATGCGATTGCGATGATTGCCGGTGGGGCGGAAAGCGCGATTACGCCTCTTGGGATTGCAGGTTTCTGTGCCGCCAAAACCCTTTCGACGCGTAACGATGAACCACAAAAAGCCAGTCGCCCTTTCGACAAAGACCGTGAGGGATTTGTGATGGGCGAAGGAGCTGGTATCCTTATCCTCGAAGAACTAGAACATGCAAGAGCCCGAGGAGCGAAAATATATGCTGAAATGGTGGGATATGGACTTAGTGGAGATGCATATCACATGACGGCACCTCCTGAGGGCGGGGAGGGGGCTGTTCGCGCGATGAGAATGGCATTAAATGATGCTGGGATTGAGCCCAAGGATGTGGATTATATCAATGCCCACGGTACATCAACTGAGCTTAATGACCGCGAGGAGACTCGTGCGATCAAAACGTTGTTTGGTGACTATGCTAAAAAAGTTCCCGTCAGTTCGACTAAATCGATGATGGGTCACCTGCTGGGTGCGGCTGGAGCTGTAGAGGGTGTTATTATTTCTAAAACGATTGAAACAGGGCAGATCCCGCCGACTATTAATTATGAGACACAGGAGGAGGGGATGGATTTGGATTATGTTCCCAACAAGGCGAGAACGGTGGCAGTGAAGATTGCTATGTCAAATTCATTTGGGTTTGGGGGTCACAACGCGGTGATCGTGATGAAGAAGCTCTAAGGTTCCACATGTTGATTGCTGGCGTGGATGAAGTGGGGCGAGGGTCATTAGCTGGCCCGGTTGTGGCTGTTGCAGTGATCTTTTCCCGAGGCCAAGATAAATTTCGTTACAAAGATTCCAAAGCGCTCACCCCCAGACAAAGAGAGAATCTCTATCTACACATTCTTCAAGAATCCTTATCGGTTGGCATTGGCGTAGTGGATCATTGCATGATTGATAAGGTCAATATTTTGAGGGCAACTTTTCTGGCTATGAAAAAGGCCGTGGACAAGCTGAGCACTGTTCCGGATCTCGTGCTGGTGGATGGTAATCAACGGTGTCCTCATCTGACCATTGCCCAGAAAACAGTGGTCAAAGGGGACAGTCGAGTCCCAGTGATATCCGCCGCCTCTATAGTTGCGAAGGTGCTTCGGGATCGGCTGATGACTTCCTTTGGCCGGATTTATCCCGCTTACGAATTTGAGCGACACAAGGGCTATGGAACAGCTCTCCATGTTGAAAAAATTCATGAGAACGGGTACTGCCCCATTCATCGACGAACCTACAATATTTCCAAGCAACTGAGATTGTTTTGATGACGGTGCAGCGTGAGACAGGGGATCGTGGAGAGGCCTTGGCGCGCGAATGGCTGATTTCAAAGAGCTATACCATCCTTCAGGCTAATTTCCGATGCAAGTATGGAGAAATTGATGTCGTGGCTCGAGATGCGGATACTTTGGTGTTTGTCGAAGTGAAGCATTACAAGTCAGGGAGTCTGCGTACGCCCTATGAAGCAGTGAGTAAAAGCAAACAACGAAAGATTATTCAAACGGCACAGTACTACCTCATGCAAAACCCTCAGCTTAACCAGTCTATGCGATTCGATGTTATTCTTTTCGAAAACGGAAAGTTGCTGGATCACCTCAAAGGAGCGTTTTTTGTGTAGAGGCGAGGAAGTCTGGCACCCATATTCTCTGAATTTATGGGATTGACGCACGCAGAATTCTCTTTACTATTAGTAGTAAAACAAATATTAGCAGAGGACTGCCAGGTGAAAGCATTCTGAGGGAGGATCGTTCTGATGGACAAACCAAAAGTCAAATTGACCTCAATTTCCCTAGGCAGCATGCTCTACCATGAGCCGGTTATTAATGAGCACAACTATCTCAGTGAGTCTCACAATGCTGATCTTCTCTCAAAACGTCCCGCTACGCTCGAACAGATTCAGTCAAGGATCCTACAAGCTCAAGAACAAGAAAAAATGGCAAATAGGGCACTGGAACTTCTTGAGGCGCGGTACTATTTTCAGTGTGCTCTCAACCTTTTTGATGAGGCTGCAAGTGATCTTATCGTTCTCATTACCCATCAACGAACGCTGCACCGTGCTTCAAAACTGGAGATAGTTGATGCCCTGCCAACAGATCCAGAGTTTTTGGTCATGGAAGAGCTTCAAAAGCAACGCAGTCGCATCATTCAGAGTTTAGTCGAAACCCTACTGTGTCTTATTGAGATGTATATACAGAATCAGTTATGGTATTTGACAGACTATTTCTTTGACGAACTGAACCTTTTAGGAAATCAGCCGACCTATGAGACGCAAATTGGTGGACTCAAAGAAAGAGTCGCCAAAGGAAAGGCGCATTAATGGGTTCTTGCCAATGACTAAGGTTAATATCTTGAAAAAAATCGATCCGACATGAAATGTAGCGGATGTTTTCTGTAATAGTGGCTGCAAAAGTAAGCCGCAACTAAACAATCAGGCTGACATTGTTTTTTAAAGGTTTCAATGGGTTCTTTCAGGACTTTGTAATAATCTTTGGTTAGTTCAGAATAGTGAAGCGGTAATAGCCCTTCTTTTACAGGGAGATTGTTGCAAAGTCTGAGCATCCCATCAGGATCAAAATTTAGATTGTAGGTGGATGCTTCACACCCCCAAGACATTTCTTTTGGGGACGTAATAAACTTTTCCCATAGATCAAAATAGGAAAAAGGCTCAGTGATCAAAAAACCATTTATCTTTGCAGATTTAAGCAAACGTACCACGGCTCTGATTTCTTCTAGATCTGCTGATTTAAGCAGATGGGCGTCGTTCGAAGTCGGGAAGGGCTGGGGTAATGGGGAGATGGAGCCAAGTCGAACAGATAGCAATATGCCATGTGACCCTGTGAAGTTGAGTAGGTCGCTAATTTTATGGAGATTCTCGCGGGTGATAACGGTATTGACCTTAACGACAAAGTGATATTGGCTCCTGGCTTTTATGACGGATTCAAACATTTCAGGCTGTCTATCTTCAAGCCCTTTTTGACTGTGGCTCTTCTCCAAGGTATCAAGGGAAATGTCTAATAAATCAAGCCCTGTTTCACCCAATAGCATCAGATAGGATTCATCAAGCAAGTAGCCATTCGTGGGGAGCTGTGTGAACATTTTCTTTCTCAGGCTAGCGTGCTCGATTCCCGATAGAAGGGTGTCTTTTACCAGGGTGGGTTCTCCTCCCGTGAAGGAAACCCATTGCGTATGTAGTTCCGAAAGTTTATTAATTATCCCAAGGACATCTGCAACAGACATGTCGATCGAACCATTGTCTAGCACGTAGCAGTAAGGACAGCTCAGATTACAGCCTCGAGTGAGATTGATGTATGCCCAGAACGGAAATGCTTTAGGGTTTATCACCGTATGATAAAAAAGCTGAGCGCAAGCCTTTATTTTTTTTTGCAAGTGCGATATTTTAGGGTGATTCATGATGTGCAGTATATCCTAACTTACCGTACGCAGGGACTTAAATCTCATCGAAATCAGTCTCTTGCCTGCCTTGAAAAGAACGGAAATCTTGCATGTTTAAAAAGAGAGGCGTGAGGGAATACATGCTATATGTAACGGAGGCAGAAATATGAACAACAAGTTAATCTCTCTTTCAAATAGTTCATCAATACCAACAGAATTTGACCTGCTTAGATGGGCGGTAAGTTCACTTCATAATAGCAAAAAATATAGCCCAGGCAATTGTCATAGAAATACCAATGAAATACTGAGATTATTGGTTGAATCTTCATTTAATATGAGCAATATCCAGGTGCTCTTTGTTTGTCGACCAGTGCTATCAATCAAATTAAATTGCTCTGAACCCAATATGGTTATGCGCGTGAGGGACGAAGGAGAAGAATTTTGCAGTTTTCACGTTATCCTTAAGCATACCAAAAGCGGACAAATCATTGATCCCTCAAATGAAAAAGGGGCTGTCATAGGACCTGAACACGAATACTTTAAAAATAAATTTCTTCAAAGATCTGGCGTTATGTTTGGTCAACCTGATAAAGGGAGTAGAGTTCAAACAAAATTTGAACGATTATCTATCTTTGAGATGGATAGAATGCTCACGGAAATCTATGTCAGAACGATAAGTAGTAATGATTATGTGCATTTGATTTTTCCTCTCTTAGAAAAGAAGTGTCATGGAGTAGAAGATTATTGGTTTGGCATGGACATTCCCATGCAAAATCTTAATGACCACTTAAGTCATTGTAAAAATCAACGAGTATATCCAAGGCCATCAACCGAGGAATTTGACCCGGTATTAGGTTTTTATATACCAAGAGAACGCCTGACAAATAATATTGATGGATATCGCACAGATACAGGTGCAACGTTTTTCTGGGATCCCAGCAAAATTGAGTATGGCGACTCTGGTCAAGCTGTAGGAGCCATTGTTTATCAGAACTCCCAGTTAGAGTTCCCTGTACACATTAATCGTACAACTAGAACATGGGAAATGTACGACAAATTACTTCCAGATTTGTTGAACATTGAGAAATTGGCAGGAAAAGTAGTTTTGGACATAACAACGGGTGGGGGGATTTTACCTGAGGAATTAAGGGCACGTGGAATAGTTGCCTATGGCCTTGACTTGGTATTAAGCATTACTCAAAAAAAGAACGTGTTTTGGGATGGTTTCCTTCCTAGATCAGAGAAAATAGAGCTACCAAACTCCATGGCAACCAACATATTTATCGCTGGAGATGCCTTGAAGCCAAAAATTGCAGACAACCAAACAGACGTTATTTTTGACATATACGGGATCTATGAATATTATTCAGGCAAATCTGACGAGTGTATTCGCGATGCCTTCAAGGAATGGACAAGGATCCTGAAATCTGGGGGACAAATTATTTTTGGACCTGTTCACGACAATTGCAAGGAAAAAGTCGCGGCGTTTATTCGCTCGCTGAAGGGGTTGTCGGATCCCGAATTTTTTCCTACATCCTCTGATAGAAATGTATTTATGGTCAGGGTGTGTAAAGAGTAAAAGATCAGTCAACAGTTCTTCTGCAACTTCAGTCTAGCCCTGAAAAATGTCTCTGGGATCCAATAACGACGCGGAGGCACCACCTCCAGAGACAATATTCTTGCAAGGGTTTTGAGTCTGAAAATTTGGAGTTAAAAGCGAATTAGACGATGATCCTTTAAATCTTACATTTCGCAGAGAAAAATCTAAAAACCAGACTATTTAAATTTTAGAAAT